>NZ_CP075566.1:4406250-4712500 GCF_018502625.1 Pseudomonas hormoni | reverse complement strand
TGGGTTGCACCAGAAGTAGCTAGTCTAACCTTCGGGAGGACGGTTACCACGGTGTGATTCATGACTGGGGTGAAGTCGTAACAAGGTAGCCGTAGGGGAACCTGCGGCTGGATCACCTCCTTAATCGACGACATCAGCTGCTCCATAAGTTCCCACACGAATTGCTTGATTCATTGAAGAAGACGATAAGAAGCAGCCCGAAATTGGGTCTGTAGCTCAGTTGGTTAGAGCGCACCCCTGATAAGGGTGAGGTCGGCAGTTCGAATCTGCCCAGACCCACCAATTTTTGTGTGGGATCCTGTAGCAATACGGGGCCATAGCTCAGCTGGGAGAGCGCCTGCCTTGCACGCAGGAGGTCAACGGTTCGATCCCGTTTGGCTCCACCACTACTGCTTCTGATTGTATAAAGCTTAGAAATGAGCATTCCATCGTGATGGTGGTGAATGTTGATTTCTAGTCTTTGGCTAGATCGTTCTTTAAAAATTTGGGTATGTGATAGAAAGATAGACTGAACGTTACTTTCACTGGTAACGGATCAGGCTAAGGTAAAATTTGTGAGTTTAATCGCGAATTTTCGGCGAATGTCGTCTTCACAGTATAACCAGATTGCTTGGGGTTATATGGTCAAGTGAAGAAGCGCATACGGTGGATGCCTTGGCAGTCAGAGGCGATGAAAGACGTGGTAGCCTGCGAAAAGCTTCGGGGAGTCGGCAAACAGACTTTGATCCGGAGATGTCTGAATGGGGGAACCCACCTAACATAAGTTAGGTATCTTAAGCTGAATACATAGGCTTAAGAAGCGAACCAGGGGAACTGAAACATCTAAGTACCCTGAGGAAAAGAAATCAACCGAGATTCCCTTAGTAGTGGCGAGCGAACGGGGACTAGCCCTTAAGTTGATTTGAGATTAGCGGAACGCTCTGGAAAGTGCGGCCATAGTGGGTGATAGCCCTGTACGCGAAAATCTCTTATCAATGAAATCGAGTAGGACGGAGCACGAGAAACTTTGTCTGAATATGGGGGGACCATCCTCCAAGGCTAAATACTACTGACTGACCGATAGTGAACTAGTACCGTGAGGGAAAGGCGAAAAGAACCCCGGAGAGGGGAGTGAAATAGATCCTGAAACCGTATGCGTACAAGCAGTGGGAGCCCACTTTGTTGGGTGACTGCGTACCTTTTGTATAATGGGTCAGCGACTTATTTTCAGTGGCGAGCTTAACCGAATAGGGGAGGCGTAGCGAAAGCGAGTCTTAATAGGGCGTCTAGTCGCTGGGAATAGACCCGAAACCGGGCGATCTATCCATGGGCAGGTTGAAGGTTGGGTAACACTAACTGGAGGACCGAACCGACTACCGTTGAAAAGTTAGCGGATGACCTGTGGATCGGAGTGAAAGGCTAATCAAGCTCGGAGATAGCTGGTTCTCCTCGAAAGCTATTTAGGTAGCGCCTCATGTATCACTGTAGGGGTAGAGCACTGTTTCGGCTAGGGGGTCATCCCGACTTACCAAACCGATGCAAACTCCGAATACCTACAAGTGCCGAGCATGGGAGACACACGGCGGGTGCTAACGTCCGTCGTGAAAAGGGAAACAACCCAGACCGTCAGCTAAGGTCCCAAAGTTATGGTTAAGTGGGAAACGATGTGGGAAGGCTTAGACAGCTAGGAGGTTGGCTTAGAAGCAGCCACCCTTTAAAGAAAGCGTAATAGCTCACTAGTCGAGTCGGCCTGCGCGGAAGATGTAACGGGGCTCAAACCATACACCGAAGCTACGGGTATCACTTAGGTGATGCGGTAGAGGAGCGTTCTGTAAGCCTGTGAAGGTGAGTTGAGAAGCTTGCTGGAGGTATCAGAAGTGCGAATGCTGACATGAGTAACGACAATGGGTGTGAAAAACACCCACGCCGAAAGACCAAGGTTTCCTGCGCAACGTTAATCGACGCAGGGTTAGTCGGTCCCTAAGGCGAGGCTGAAAAGCGTAGTCGATGGAAAACAGGTTAATATTCCTGTACTTCTGGTTATTGCGATGGAGGGACGGAGAAGGCTAGGCCAGCTTGGCGTTGGTTGTCCAAGTTTAAGGTGGTAGGCTGGAATCTTAGGTAAATCCGGGATTCTAAGGCCGAGAGCTGATGACGAGTGTTCTTTTAGAACACGAAGTGGTTGATGCCATGCTTCCAAGAAAAGCTTCTAAGCTTCAGGTAACCAGGAACCGTACCCCAAACCGACACAGGTGGTTGGGTAGAGAATACCAAGGCGCTTGAGAGAACTCGGGTGAAGGAACTAGGCAAAATGGCACCGTAACTTCGGGAGAAGGTGCGCCGGTGAGGGTGAAGGACTTGCTCCGTAAGCCCATGCCGGTCGAAGATACCAGGCCGCTGCGACTGTTTATTAAAAACACAGCACTCTGCAAACACGAAAGTGGACGTATAGGGTGTGACGCCTGCCCGGTGCCGGAAGGTTAATTGATGGGGTTAGCTAACGCGAAGCTCTTGATCGAAGCCCCGGTAAACGGCGGCCGTAACTATAACGGTCCTAAGGTAGCGAAATTCCTTGTCGGGTAAGTTCCGACCTGCACGAATGGCGTAACGATGGCGGCGCTGTCTCCACCCGAGACTCAGTGAAATTGAAATCGCTGTGAAGATGCAGTGTATCCGCGGCTAGACGGAAAGACCCCGTGAACCTTTACTATAGCTTTGCACTGGACTTTGAATTTGCTTGTGTAGGATAGGTGGGAGGCTTTGAAGCGTGGACGCCAGTTCGCGTGGAGCCAACCTTGAAATACCACCCTGGCAACTTTGAGGTTCTAACTCAGGTCCGTTATCCGGATCGAGGACAGTGTATGGTGGGTAGTTTGACTGGGGCGGTCTCCTCCTAAAGAGTAACGGAGGAGTACGAAGGTGCGCTCAGACCGGTCGGAAATCGGTCGTAGAGTATAAAGGCAAAAGCGCGCTTGACTGCGAGACAGACACGTCGAGCAGGTACGAAAGTAGGTCTTAGTGATCCGGTGGTTCTGTATGGAAGGGCCATCGCTCAACGGATAAAAGGTACTCCGGGGATAACAGGCTGATACCGCCCAAGAGTTCATATCGACGGCGGTGTTTGGCACCTCGATGTCGGCTCATCACATCCTGGGGCTGAAGCCGGTCCCAAGGGTATGGCTGTTCGCCATTTAAAGTGGTACGCGAGCTGGGTTTAGAACGTCGTGAGACAGTTCGGTCCCTATCTGCCGTGGACGTTTGAGATTTGAGAGGGGCTGCTCCTAGTACGAGAGGACCGGAGTGGACGAACCTCTGGTGTTCCGGTTGTCACGCCAGTGGCATTGCCGGGTAGCTATGTTCGGAATAGATAACCGCTGAAAGCATCTAAGCGGGAAACTAGCCTCAAGATGAGATCTCACTGGGACCTTGAGTCCCCTGAAGGGCCGTCGAAGACTACGACGTTGATAGGTTGGGTGTGTAAGCGCTGTGAGGCGTTGAGCTAACCAATACTAATTGCCCGTGAGGCTTGACCATATAACACCCAAGCAATTTGACTACTCGAAAGAGCATCAGATTGCGGTGTGTGAAGACGAAACGAACCGAAAGTTCGAGAAACAAACACACAAACTATCGCATACCCATTCGCTGGAGCGTGAACCGCAAGGTACACGAGCTGGCTACCGAATTTCTTGACGACCATAGAGCATTGGAACCACCTGATCCCATCCCGAACTCAGCAGTGAAACGATGCATCGCCGATGGTAGTGTGGGGTTTCCCCATGTGAGAGTAGGTCATCGTCAAGATTAAATTCCGAAACCCCTATCTGCGTATGCAGGTAGGGGTTTTGTTTTGCCCGGAATAAAGCCCGGATCGGCCCAGCACAAATTTGCACAGTTATTTTCGATTCATGACACTAGAATAGGTCCAACTTTTTCGGAGTCAGAGCCTTTATGCCAGATCCGGTTGACGCCTCCGGGCTGTCAGAATTACCGCTGGACGACTTGGTGGCGTGTCATGAGTGCGACTTGCTGATGCGCAAGCCCGAACTCGCCCATGGCGAGAAAGCCCTGTGTCCGCGCTGCGGCTACGAGCTCTACGCCCATCGGCACAATGTTGTGCAACGCAGTCTCGCCTTGGTCATCGCCGCATTGTTGTTGTACATCCCGGCGAACTTTTTACCCATCATGCAGCTCAATCTACTCGGGCAGTCGTCACAAGACACTGTCTGGACCGGTGTTGTGGGCCTGTTCGATACCGGGATGCAAGGTGTTTCGGTCATCGTGTTTCTGTGCAGCATGGGAATTCCGCTACTCAAGCTACTCTGCCAACTGGCCGTGCTGCTGAGTATTCGTTTTGATATCGGCCGTAGTTACGGTTTGCTGCTCTATCGGATTTATCACCATCTACGAGACTGGGGGATGCTCGAGGTTTACCTCATGGGCGTTCTGGTAGCGATCGTCAAACTGGCAGATATGGCAGCAATCACTGTTGGTCTCGGCCTGGCGTGCTTTATCGGTTTGTTGTTGGTCCAGGTTTGGCTGGAGGTTGTGATGTCGCCTCATCAGATCTGGCAGGCTTTATCAGGAGAGGATGCCCATGCGGGCGATTGATGCAGGCATTCTGATTTGTACCGAATGCCATGAGTTGAACAAGCAGGACGCTGACACCGACGAGCAGGTCTGCACTCGTTGTGGTGCGCTGGTTCACGCGCGCCGCCCGAACAGTGTGATGCGCACGTGGGCGCTGCTGGTTACGGCCGCGCTGCTCTACATCCCGGCCAACGTGCTGCCGATCATGACGGTCAGCTCTCTCGGTCAGGGCGATCCCAGCACCATCATGTCCGGTGTGATCCAGCTGGTTCAGCACGGCATGATTCCCATCGCCGCCGTGGTTTTTATCGCCAGTATTCTGGTACCGACGTTCAAGCTGGTGGGCATTGCCTTGCTGCTGTTTTCAGTACAGCGCCGCCAGCCACTTTCGGCACGTCAACGCATCTGGATGTACCGCTTTATCGAGTTCATCGGCCGCTGGTCGATGCTCGATATTTTTGTGATCGCCATCCTCGTGGCGGTCGTGAATTTTGGACGGCTTGCCAGCGTCGAAGCCAATCTTGGCGCCATCGCTTTCGCCAGTGTGGTGATTCTGACGATGCTGGCTGCAGTAACTTTCGATCCCCGACTGATTTGGGATAACACGGAGTCGGACGACGACTATGACTGATTTGCCTACAGCGAAAACCCGACCGGCCTCGAACTGGTCCGCCATTTGGGTGTTGCCCCTGATCGCCCTGATCATTGGCGGCTGGCTCGGCTGGCGTGCGTACAGCGAAACCGGCATCGAAATTCAGGTGCGTTTCGAAAGTGGTGAAGGCATTCAGGCCAACAAGACTGAAATCGTTTACAAAGGCATGTCGGTCGGCAAGGTAAAAACCCTCACGCTTGACGACGAAGGCGCCTCCAAAGGGGTGATTGCCACCGTCGAGATGAACAAGGACGTGGAGCAATACCTGCGCACCAGCACACGTTTCTGGCTCGTCAAACCGAGCGTGACCCTGGCCGGTATCACGGGGTTGGAGACTCTGGTCTCCGGTAACTATGTCGCGATCAGTCCGGGCGAAGGGGAGCCCACGCGCAAGTTCAAGGCCCTGGCCGAAGAGCCGCCGCTGTCGGATGCACAGCCCGGCCTGCACTTGACCATCAAGGCTGATCGCCTCGGCTCGCTGAACCGAGGTAGTCCGGTGTTCTACAAGCAGATCAAAGTCGGCCAGATCAAAAGCTACCTGTTGTCGGAAGACCAAAGTACCGTTGAGCTCAAGGTGTTCATCGAGCCTACCTACGCCAAGCTGGTGCGCAAACACACACGTTTCTGGAATGCCAGCGGCATCAGCATCGACGCTAACCTGTCAGGCGTGAAAGTGCGCAGCGAATCCCTGGCCAGCATCGTTGCCGGCGGTATCGCCTTCGCCACTCCAGAAAACCGCAAGGACAGCCCGCCCACCGATCCGAGCCTGCCGTTCCGTCTCTACGAAGATTTCGATGCAGCCGCCGCCGGTATTCGGGTCAAGGTCAAACTCAGCGACTTCGAAGGCATGCAGGCTGGCCGGACGCCGGTGATGTACAAAGGCATTCAGGTCGGCACGCTGAAAGCGCTCAAGATCGATCCTGATCTGTCCAGTGCCACCGCGGAATTGACCCTTGATCCGCTGGCTGAGGATTACCTCGTTGATGGCACCCAGTTCTGGGTAGTCAAACCCTCGATCTCCCTCGCGGGCATTACCGGTCTCGAAGCGCTGGTCAAAGGTAACTACATTGCCGTGCGTCCAGGAGACAAGGGGGCCGCACCGCAGCGCGAGTTCGTGGCACGGCCGAAGGCGCCACCGCTCGACTTGCGGGCACCGGGCCTGCACCTGGTGCTGTTCACCGAGAACCTCGGTTCACTGGAAGTCGGCAGTCCGATTCTCTACAAACAGGTCAAGGTCGGTTCGGTCCAGAGCTATCAGTTCTCGCGCAAGAAAAAACAGTTGGTGATCGGTGTCCACATCGAGAAGGAATACGAAGGGCTGGTCAACGCATCGACCCGTTTCTGGAACGCCAGCGGTATTACGCTCACGGGCGGACTGACCGGTGGAATCCAGGTCAAGAGTGAGTCGCTGCAAAGCCTGATGGCCGGCGGTATCGCCTTCGAAACCCCGCAAGCGAAAGCGCCGTTGCAAAAACGCATTCCACGTTTCCGTCTGTTCGCCAGCCATGACGAGGCCAACCAGAAAGGCACCGTGGTCACGATCAAGGTCGATCGCGCCGATGGCTTGCGCAGCGGCACACCGGTGAGATTCAAAGGCCTGGATGTCGGCAAGATCGAAGACGTCGACCTCAGCGATGACCTGCAATCGGTGCTGCTCACCGCGCGGATCACCGAAGTGCCGGAGCGCATTGCCCGGGTAGGCAGTCAGTTCTGGGTGGTCAAACCCGAGCTGGGTCTGATCAAGACCTCGAACCTCGAAACCCTGGTGACTGGCCAGTACATCGAAGTGCAGCCGGCCGCGAAAAATCTCGGCCCGCAGAAGAACTTCGTGGCACTGGCCAGCCCACCGGAAACCGCCAAACAGGAAGCCGGTTTAAGTCTGGTTCTGAGCGCCGCTCGCCGTGGCTCGTTGAAAACCGGTGTGCCGGTGACGTATCGCGAGGTCACCGTGGGTAAGGTGACGGGTTATGAACTGGGCCAGACCGCTGACCGTGTTCTGGTGCACATTCTGATCGAACCGAAGTACGCGCCATTGGTGCGCAGCGGCACACGGTTCTGGAACACCAGCGGTTTCGGTTTCGACTACGGTTTGTTCAAAGGCGCGACGGTGCGCACCGAATCGCTGGAGACGCTGATTCAGGGGGGCATCGCTTTCGCCACCCCGGACGGTGATCGCATGGGCAGTCCGGCACGGCCTGAGCAGACGTTCCCGTTGTTCGACCAGTTTGAAGATGAATGGCTGACCTGGGCGCCGAAAATTTCCCTGGGCAAATAGCAGGTACTTGATTGGGCGTCTGTGAGGACGCCTTCGCGGGCAAGCCCGCTTGTGTCTAGATCTAGGAATAAGCTCTGGGGTGAGAGGGGTGAATGGCAAGCTGTGAGTCCGCGGTGCTTAAAGCACGTGTGGGAGCCAAGCTGCCATTCACCTTTCCACTCTGGCCCATAAGCCCGAACAGTTGGACGAGCAGCCACTCGAAATCACAAGCGTGGGCAAAGCCAGAGCACTCTCACTCCTGAGTGTAAGAGGGTTTTGCCATGATTTCCTGGGTCGGCATCGATATCTCCAAATCAAACCTCGTTGTTTGGGTTCAACCAGACGGTGAAGGTTTTGAGCTTTCAAACACCTCAGAAGGCTGTGTTGAGCTTCTTCAGCGCTTGAGCCAGTACGAGGTTGGCCGAGTTCTGCTGGAGGCCACGGGAGGCTACGAGCGCAAGGTCATGGCCGCATTGCTAGGTGCCAACTTCAATGTCCTCAGGATCAATCCTCGCCGGGCCAGGGCTTTCGCCGTGGCGATGGGCAAAAATGCCAAGACCGATCTGATCGATGCAGCTGTGTTGGCCGATTTCGCCGAGGTCTTGAAGATGGACGGCGACAAGGTCATTTCGCCTGAGCGTGAAGCGTTGCGCGAGCTGGTTCAGCAACGCGAGCACTTCGTACAGCAACGGGACGACAATAAGCGCCGGCTTCAGCAGGCTCAGCTACCCGCTGTTGTGGCGGCAATCAAAGGCCATATTCATTACCTGCAAGTTCAGATCAAGCAGCTCGATAAAACCATCCACCAGAGCATGCACGACCTGGACGCAGAAAAAACCGAGCGGCTCATCTCTGTTAAAGGTATCGGCACGGTCGCCACTGCCAGTTTGCTGGTTTACCTGCCCGAGTTAGGCAAGCTCGACCGTCGCCAGGTCGCCGCACTGGCAGGAATTGCACCCTGCAACGATGACAGCGGCAATCACAGCGGGAAACGCCAAATCTATGGAGGAAGAGCCCGTGTGAGGCGTGCGCTTTACATGTCCTGCTGGGTAGTGATCCGCTATCAAGCTGACTTTAAAGCACGCTATGACGCTCTTCGGGCGCGAGGCAAGAGCGCGAAGGTCGCGCTCATCGCCTGCATGCGAATATTACTGATCAGACTGAATGCCATGCTGAGAGACGGCACCGAATGGCGCTGACGAATGGCAGGGTGAAGACAGTTGCTCCCACATTTGATCGCGGGCTTGCTCGCGAAGAGGCCCTAAAGTTCACTAAAAATCCCCCACCATAAAAAAGGCCGCGATCCATTTGGATCGCGGCCTTTTTATTGCCTTCGATTAACGCAAATCAGACCGCATCCAGCTCGGGCTCGTCCGCTTCAACGTTAACAGCAGCCTTCACCTCATCGTGACGACGGATGTACTTCCAGTCCGCCTCATCAATGTAGATCCCGTTCGGCCCACTACCGCCTTCCAGGTCGATGGCGACACTGGCGCAGACCTGCGGTTTCACACTCGCCAGAATCGGCACGAAGCCCAGTTGCAAACTGGTTTCCAGCAGCGCTGCCTGGTTCTTCTCATCGATGTCCGCTGCCTCGTCGAGGTAGTACGGCAGACGTACGCGGCCGGCCTGGTCGCGGTCCATCAAGTGCAGCAACAAGTACATGTTGGTCAGCGCCTTGATGGTCATCGTGGTGCCGTTGGACGCGGCGCCGTCGATGTCGGTATGGATAACGGGCTGACCGTTGACCTTGGTGATCTCGAACGCCAGTTCGAACAAGTCCTTGAGACCGAGTTGGTTGTGGTTCGCCGCCACCAGACGCGCCAGGTATTCCTTGGCTTCTTCGTTCTTGTTGTCCTGATCGGCACTTTGGCTCAGGTCGAACACGGAGAGGGTTTCGCCTTCTTCGTACTGGCCGGCGCTGTGGATGATCTGGTCGATGTGCTTGAGCGCTTCCTTGTTCGGCGCCAGCACGATACGGAAGCTCTGCAGGTTGGAGACCTGGCGCTTGTTGATCTCGCGGTTGAACAGTGCCAGTTGGTGCTCGAGGCTGTCGTAGTCGCTACGAATGTTGCGCAGGGTCCGTGCGATGTCGGTGACCGCCGCACGGCGTGCCTTGCCGAGGGTCAGGGCTTCGTCGGTGCGGTGTGCATACGCGTTGATCAGCAGTTGCAGGCGACGCTCCATATCGTCTTCGCTGTCGAACTTGGCGACACCTTTGAGGCGCACCTGAGCGTACAACGCGTCGATCTGGCCATCACTGCGCAACAAGCCCTGCCAGCTGTCCTGATAGTCGTTGAGCAGTGGCAACAGGTTGTCCATGGAGTCGTCGATCGGGTCCATGAACGGCGTGCCGAATGGCAGGTCTGCCGGCAGCAGCTGACGGCGGCGCAGGGCGTCGTCGAGGGTGCGTTGCTTGGCTTCCATGTCGCCGATCTGCCGGCCGACCAGTTGCAGTTTGGCCGACAATTGCTGGACGCGTTCGGTGAAGGCGTCGCTGGAGCGCTTCAGTTCTTCCTGAGCAGCTTCCATTTGCGCCAACTGCTCGAGCTTGTCGTCTTCCTCGGCGCTCAGGGTTTGCGCGCGACGGAAATCTTCCAGGGCTTTCTGCGCATCCAGCACTTGCTGGTACAACGCTTCGGTCTGGGTTTTGCTCGCGGCGCGGTCGGCTGCCACGGCTTGTTGGGTTTTCAGTTGCTTGAGTTCTTTTTCCAGCCGCTCTTTCTGATCGCGCAACGCCGCGCGGTCAGCCAAGGCCTGCAACGCTGGAGGTTCGATGTGCGAGATGTCGATGGACAGCCCTGGCACTTCGAAGTGTTCGCCTTTGAAGCCGTCGAGGATCAGCTCCATGGATTTGACCCACTGGCCGTCCTCGTCCAGCGTGATGCCATGTTCGCCCAACGGGAGGCTGAACAGCGCGCTGTTGAACAGGCGCATCAGGCGCTCGACGTCCTGTTGCGAGAACTCTTCACGCAGGCGGGCGTAGCTGTTGTTGTCGGCGTGATCGAGTTGCTGTTTCACCGACTTCAGGCGTTTTTCCAGATCCCGCAGACGTTCTTCCAGATCTTCGGCAGAGAACTGCCGCGACTGCGCCAATGCGCCGGCCAATTCATCGTGTGCGTCCTTGGCCGCCAGCAGTTGCTGCTCGAGCACCCTGACGTCATCGACCAGCGCGAAGCGATTCTTCAGCGCCGAGAGCTCGCCGAGCCAGCGCTGGATGCCGGTGATTTCCCGCTCCAGGCGCATCAGTTCCTGAGTGCCGCCGCGCTGATCGTTTTGCAGCGCGTCCTGCTCGTTGCGGTAATGCTCGGCCTGAATCGTCAGCTCTTCCTTGCGCGCACTGGCGTAGTCCGACCACGTGCCGAGCAGTGAGTCGAGCAGCGGCGAGATGCGGTGCAGTTTGCCGCGCAGGATGTTGCGCTGGGTCACGCCTGCTGCGAGCGCTTCAACCAACGGGCCGGCGGTGACCAGCGAGTTGTAGTCCTGCTCCATGCGTCGTACATCGCGGAACGCTTCTTCGCACGCGGCGATGTAATCGACGCTACCGGAACGCAGGCTGTGTTCGAACGCATCGAGAAACAGCTGCTTGAGCTTGGCCGCAGTGATTTCGCGCATGTGCAGCAGGTTGATGAACAACGCGCGGAAAGTCTTCAGGCTCTGCTCGCTGGTGGAACGCAGCGGGATCAGCGTCAGGTCCAGCGGGATCGAGGTGTGACCGCCGACCAGCAAACGGCGCAGTTCGTCCGGCTTGAGTTCGTAGGCTTTCAGGCCTTCGCGTTCAAGGTTGGTGAACAGTTCTTTCTGGCGCAGGCAGGTGTCGTTTTTCTGGTAATGCGCCAAATCCAGTTTGCCGGCGTAGGCAAAGAACTGGTGACCGAAACCACCGCCCGGGCCGCGACCGACCACACCGATCACGTGCGGACCGTGGGGCAGCGAGACTTCCACGAGGATGTAGCTGGTGTCCGAGGCGAAGTAGAAACGCCGGGACTGTTCGAGGCTGTACTTGCCGAAACTCATGTCCGACATGCGCGCCAGAATCGGGAATTGCAGCGCGTTGATCGACGCGGATTTACCGAGGTTGTTCGCGCCGTAAACCGACAGCGGTTCTTCCAGCGGGAACAGGCCGAGGCTGTAACCGGCAGTGTTCAAAAGGGCAAAGCGGCGAATGCCGTAGCGTTCCTTGCTCATGCGTCGGTCTCCTGTTCTTCGGCAATGGCGCGGGCCATGACGTCTTCTTCGCTTTCTTCTTCGAAGTCACTGAGGTCCAGCGGATCGTCGGTTTCCAACAGTTTTTCGTCACTGTCGTCATCGATCAACACCGGCACCGGCAGCGGCAACACGCTGTGCAGGCTGGCCGCCAGATCACGGTCCTGCTGAACCGACAGGCAAACATCGAGGAAACGGTGCATCGGCGGCAGGAAACGGTAGACGCCGTTTTCTTCGCTGGCGAAACCGAGCTGAGTCATGCGACGCATGATTTTTTCTTCGAGCTCTTCGACGGTCTGTACTTCGGCCTGGATGAACAGGTCGCGGTACTTTTCCAGCAGCGACGGCAATTCATCGCGGCCGAGGCTGCCACCGTCGAGCACGGCAATCGGGTCACGGCCCTGATCCGCCAGATGCTCGACGAGGATGAAGGTGAACAGCGCCAGACGTTGCGCAGTCTTGTTCACCGCTGCTGCGGCGAGGTCCGGAACGAAGTAGTAGAAACCCCGGGTGTCGCAGACCAGTTCAAAGCCCAGCGCCTTGAACAGCGTTCGGTACTGGTCCTGGAAGTTCGACAGTTGTGCGTACAGCTCCGGATCGCGGCGGCTGACGTGGTAACCCTTGAACAGCTCGCGAAAGATCGGCGCCAGTTGGGACAGTTCGGATAGATCAAGATGCATGTGGGGTGCTCGCAGAATCCTCGGCGGCGGTATCGCGGGCCGAGAGCAGGGCGAAGGAGCGCAGGCTGACCTGATGCTCGTGAGTGTGGTAATCGCGGCGTTCCAGACGCTCGCGTTTGAAGCGTTTCTCCCGCGACAGGCGCGAGAACCAATAAAGCAATTCGTCCGTGGCGCCGTCCGGTTCCTGTTCCAGCAACCAGGTCATCAGGTCCGGCATCGGCAGGGCGTCTTCGCAGCGTTCGAGCATTTCCCGAACGGTGCGTGGCGCGCGCGGTGCTTCGCCTTTCTGGGTCTTGTGGGCCTTGGGGAAGCGTGCCGGTTTCGGCTCGAAACGGGCCAGCGCGTAAACATAGGCTTCGACCTGACTGGCGCTGCCGAGGAAGGTGCTTTGCGGCCGGGTGAACATCGGCATCGCCGCTTGCGGCACCGCATCGATGCCTTTGCGACGGATGGCCGACAAGGCCAGCGCCGCGCCACGGGTCACGGCGTTGTGACGACGGGCTTCTTCACGCAGCGGCAGCAGCAATTCGCGGGCATGACGCAAGGTCAGCTGGGCGCTGGTCTGCATTTCGAGAATGCGCGCGTGGGTGCGCAGCAGCATGTCGTCGTCGACCAGATGGCCGAGGCGCTGCTGCTCGGTGAGCATCTTCAGCAGCACGTTTTCGACCTTGCGCACACCTTGCTCGAAGGCGCCGTCGGCGTTCACCAACTGAATCATCGGCTCGACGTATTCATCCCAGGTCGCCAGCACCTCGGCGTAACGCTGACGGAGCGGAATCTGTCGGTCGCTGGTCTTGGCGCGTTCGGCGACGGCCACCAGGGCCTGTTCGTCGTTGGCGAGCTTCTTCAGCACATCGCGCACGCGCATGTCGAGCAAGCGCAACTGACGCGCCAGGTCGTGGCCGTCGCGGATGTCGAAAGCATCCTGGATGTAACCGGCCAGCCGCTCGAGGTGGCGCAAGTAGGCTTCGATTTCCAGGCACAGGCCCAGACGGTGCTCACGGCGCAGGTAGGCGAGAAAGTCGTGGATCTGCGCGTTGAGCTCGAAACGGTTCGGGCTTTTCGCCACGGGAACCAGAATGTCGAGGCGGATCCACACGTCCAGCAGGCTGGTGATGTCCTGCGGCGTACTGTCGAGTTGCTGGGCGGCCAGTTGCGTGCGCAGTTCGTTGAGGCTCAGTGTGCCTTGGTCGAAGTGCTCGCACAGTGGCTCCAGAAGTGCCCAGTGTTCAGCGAGGGCGCGCAAGACGCGCTTGGGTTCGATCATCGGAATGGCCGGCTGGTTGGCGATTAAAAGCCGCGATTGTACTGCATCAGGGGCGATGCGATTCACTCTCGGGACGGGCTGTCGCTTTTCTATCGATCAAGCGTGGGCGATCTTGAGCGAAGGGCGGTAGAATCAGCGCACTTTAGTTATCCACAAGTGGCCGACCTTTGCTTATCGAGTCCCGTCGTCGCGCTTATTTGACCGCCATGCAGGTGGTCAACTGGCTGCCGCGCACCGAATTGCCCTTTGCCGCGCCTTCGCGGCCCGAGCTGCTGGAGATGCCCGAACCGTTGGTCGTCGCCCCGGTGGCGCTGGCTCCCGTGGTCGATGCGCCGGTGGAGCCTGTGGTCAAACCGGCCGAGCGGGTGAAGATCGAGGTGCCCCGGCCATCGTTGGCCAGCACGCGCACCAACGCCAAGGTCGAAGAAGAGGAGGCGCCGGTCGCGGTCAAGGCGCCGGTCGTGCCGCCTCCGCGATTCGCCCTGCAATTGTTGCGCGCCGGTCGCTGCCTGCTATTGGTGGAGTTACCCACAGGCGAAACCTTCCAGACCCGCGATCCCGCGTATCTGCTGCTCAAGGACATGCTGCGCGCCGCCGGCCTGCCGGACAGCCCGCAGATCGTCGGTGAGCCGGTGCGCTGGCCGCTGTTGGCTCGCGGTACCATGGATCAAGGCCCGGAAGCGGCTCGCGACTTCGTGCAAGGTTTTCTCTCGGCTCGCCTGGAAGACGCGCCGTGCGTCTGCGTGTGGTTGATCGGCCTGCCGGCGGTGCGTTTCGCCGGTGAGGCGAACGCCGAATCCTTCAACCGTGAACTCCAGGTCGACGGCCTGGGCACGGTCTGGGCCCTGCCGGGTCTGGAATTATTAATGGAAGAGCCACAGCGTAAGGCTGATGTCTGGCAAGCCATGCGTCGGCTAATGGCGCGCTGGAAAGAATCGAATGAGTGACGCTGTATCGTTTCGCCCGATGACCGAGGCGGACCTGGACGCTGTGCTGAAAATCGAATACGCGGCGTACAGCCATCCGTGGACCCGCGGGATTTTTCTCGATGGGCTGGGCAAGTACCAGATCTGGCTGATGTTTGAAGGTTCGCAGCAGGTCGGGCACGGCGTGGTGCAGATCATTCTCGATGAAGCGCACCTGCTGAACATTACCGTCAAGCCGGAAAATCAGGGCCGTGGCCTGGGTTTGACGTTGCTGGAGCACCTGATGTCGATTGCTTACAAGGCTGAGGCGCGGGAATGTTTTCTGGAAGTGCGCGACAGCAATCGGTCGGCGTTCCGGTTGTATGAGCGGTATGGGTTTAACGAGATTGGCCGGCGTCGGGATTATTATCCGGCCGTAGGTGGGCGCGAAGATGCGGTGGTCATGGCCTGCACCCTCGTTGACTGACGCATAACCATTGTGGCGAGGGAGCTTGCTCCCGCTGGGCCGCGAAGCGGACCTGATCGTGAGCAGGTCATAGTCTTTGCGACTGCTTCGCAGCCGAACGGGAGCGAGCTCCCTCGTCACAGAATCACCGATTCCCATCCATCGGATCCCGCTGCGCCATTTCCTCTTCATCCAGACCGTTGCCTCCGCCGATGTCGTCTTCATCGACAATGCTCAATTCCCAATCGGCCTGGCCACCTTCACCCGCCTCATGGGCATCTCGCGCACCGTCTTCACGGATCAATGTCTCCGGACTCATGTCGTCGTCGGTGGATTCATGGTCAGCGGTCGAGGCGCCAGTCATGCCTGCTTCACGCACGCGCCCCCGCGGCATGAGTCGCTCGCGCTCGTTGTCGGTCAGTTCATCGCCGATTTTGGCGTTGGGTTCTTCCTCATCAAAATCCAGTTCATGCATCGAGCCCATGCGGTCTTCGTTGTCGTCGATGGGCTCGGGTTGCACCGCATCGTACGGACGTCGTGAATCAGTCATGGCAATTCCTCATACTGTGGGCCTTACTAGGGTGGACCCACTGGGCTCCTCAGAATTCCACCGGCATGGAGTGGCAGGTACTATGTATCAGCGGCAATCTGTATCTGGCGCGTGACCCCGACGGACGGTTGTCTGTCAAAGCAGCGCATCATTCTCGAGGCTTCATTGCATGAACGACTTACAAGATCTGATTGATAACAACGAGCGCTGGGCTGACGCGATCACCAAAGAAGATCCTGACTTCTTCGCCAAACTGGCCCGCCAGCAAACGCCGGAATTCCTCTGGATCGGCTGCTCCGACGCCCGCGTACCCGCGAACGAGATCGTTGGCATGCTGCCCGGCGACCTCTTCGTGCATCGCAACGTGGCCAACGTGGTGTTGCACACCGACCTCAACTGCCTGTCGGTGATTCAGTACGCGGTTGACGTGCTCAAGGTCAAACACATCCTCGTCACCGGCCACTATGGCTGCGGTGGCGTGCGCGCGTCGATGCAGGACCGTCAACTGGGCCTGATCGACGGCTGGTTGCGCTCGATTCGCGATCTCTACTACGAAAAACGCGAAGAACTGGCCCTGTTGCCGACGGAAGAAGAGCGGGTCGACCGCCTCTGCGAACTCAATGTGATCCAGCAAGTGGCCAACGTCGGGCACACCACCATTGTGCAAAATGCCTGGCATCGTGGGCAGAAGCTGTCGATTCACGGCTGCATCTACGGCATCAAGGATGGCCGGTGGAAGAGCCTGAACGCCAGCATCAGCGGTTTCGAACAGTTACCGCCTCAGTACCGTTTGCGCCCGGTCGAGGCGCAATAAAACCCTCAGCCCGGGCTTCGTCGGCGGCGGTTCTGTAAAAACAGCTGGCCATTGGCATTCGGCAACTCGTCGTAGCCGGTGATCCAGCCCCGGCAGCCAGGACAACCGCAGCGGCAGGCGAACTGCCGCTGCAGTTTGTCTTCCGTCGCGGCGAGATCAATCATCAGTCGATCGCCCTTTTTGATGTCTTTCAGCGCCCATAACCACAGCTCGCTCATGTCGAGAAAGGCATTGGGGTCGCAGGCATGGTTGATCAGGCCGCAGAAGCGCGGATCGTAGACATGAATGCCCGGCGCCAATTGTCGGGTATGTCGGCAGCGGTAGGGCAGCAGATGCCCGGAAAACCGGCACATCCGGCTCAGGCGAGGGAATTCGCGCAGGGCTGCGACAGCTATTGCCTTCCCTTGAGCGGTGTAGATGGTTTGAAAGTTGTCCGTGGACGGGAATCCAAGACGAAGGGGCAATTCTGCAAAGGGGTAGATGCCATTGGAGGGCGGTTGGATTCCTTGATCGGCGCAGGTTCTCATAACAATCCTTGTCGGCGGGGCGCTGCGACTTCCGACAGCTGACGTCCTGTCAGCCCTGCAGCACTTGGGGTGCGCCTCAAGACTCTCGCAAAAAAAACCACTGGTCTACTGTCACAACTGACAGAGGAAAAGCGCGCGTTCCTACGTCAGCCAAGGCTCACGCAGGAACGCTGTTCAGCAGGTTACAAATGCGGAGCAGGCACCGCGGTCGCAGGTGCCGGGACCTTGAGCTGTTTGAGTTGAGCCTTGATCGGTGTCGTCGCGCACTTGGCCGTGGCTTGCGCGGGCGTCAGGTTGCGGATCGAGGTGTAAAACAGCTCGCAGGTTTTATCTGTCTGGGCCACCTGCCAGGTTTGGGTGCAACTTTTCAGTTCAACGTCTGGATTGCTGTCCGGGTCGCGGCCCATGGCGGCCTGCCAGCACGCGGCACTCAAGTCCTGGCCCATGACTTTCAGGCCCGCCGCGTCGGCCTGGGCCTGGGGATCTTTACCGGTATAGCTTTCGGGATCGGCGGCGTACCAGATGTAGCTCGGGTGGTTGGAACCCAGCACTGGCACTTTCACCCCTTCCTTCGGGCTGATGGTGGCCAGGCCCAGCACGTTTACGGTCGGTCCGTATTGCTGCTTGATCCAGTTGCGCACTGGCGCACCGAAAGCGACCATCGGCAGCGCGGCACCGCTGGCGTTCTGGCTGACTTCCTTGACCATGGTGGTCTGGTAGTCCTTGAAGTAGTCGTAGACGCCTTCCAGATCCTTGCCAGCATTGGATGGCGCGGCAATCGGCGCGATGTCGATGATGGTCTGGAAAGCCGGCGTCTGATCGGCAGGGATCCCGTTCACCGTCAGCAGCGTGGCCCAACGATCGGTTGTCTTGGACTCCAGGTAGTCCTGCGCCTGGGTCAGGGAGTAATCCGGCGGGAAGTGCAGCAACTCGACGCTTCTACGGTTCTCCAGCGCCATGCCCAGCGGCAGGAACAAATACCAGCTATACGCCCACTTGCCATCGGCATTCAGCTTGCTGGCGCCGGTGTAGGCCAGATCGCCTGCATCGAGCAGCGCCGCCAACGGCTTTTCATAGCCTCTGGGCACCCCGGTGATGGCGGCATAGAGCTGATCATTATCGGTTTTGACCTGCACCTTCGCATCGCTGTAACCATCGCGTTGCACGCTTTGCGTCAGGTAATGCTCGACGGTTTGCTCCAGCGTCCAGTTGCGAAAGCAGATCACGTTGCAGTTGTTGGGGTAGGCAAACAGCCGCGTGACGCGCTCGGTGCTGCCCAGCTTCAGATCGGCATCGGCGTGGGCAACAGCACTCAGGGTGAGGGCGGCGAGGGTGAGTCCTGCGAGTTTGAACATGCTCAGATCCTTTTCAGCGTGTGGGACCCCGAAACGGGCGAAGACATACTGAAACAGAAGGGACTGAACGAGAAGTGGGGGCCGATAGAAATATCGGCCCCTTTTTACATTACGGCATCACCGGCGCCGTATACGTCAGCGTCGTCCCCAGCGCCCACAACAGAAACAGCACCAGCGGCGTGTGCACCAGCAGTTGCACGAACGAAAAACCGATCAAGTCCCGCGCCTTCAACCCCAGCACGCCCAGCAATGGCAGCATGTAGAACGGGTTGATCAGGTTCGGCAGGGCTTCGGCGGCGTTGTAGATCTGCACGGCCCAGCCCAGGTGGTAGTTCAGGTCGGTGGCCACTTGCATCACGTACGGCGCTTCGATAATCCACTTGCCGCCGCCCGACGGAATGAAGAAACCGAGGATCGCCGAGTACACGCCCATCAGCAGCGCGTAGGTGTCGTGGGAGGCGATTTGTACGAAAAAGGTCGAGATGTGGTGAGCCAGGGTTTGCGCGTCAGTGCCTTTGACCGTGGTCATCAGTGCGGCGATCGAGCCGTACAACGGGAACTGGATCAGTACGCCGGTGGTGGTCGGCACCGCGCGGGACACCGCATCGAGGAAGCTGCGCGGGCGCCAGTGCAGCAGGGCACCGAGCATGATGAACAGGAAGTTGTAGGTGTTCAGCCCGGAAATCGCACTGATCGCCGGTTTGGTCGAGAACTCGTGGAACAGCCACCCGGCCGCCAGCAGCACCAGCAGAATCGTCAGCAGCGGGCTGTGTTCCAGCCATTCGCCGGGACGAGTGCGCGGTTGCAGTGGCGGCAGGTTGAAGCTCGGATCGATGCCGCAGGCTTTGGCATCACGGGCCGAGTTCGGGCCGGGTGCGGTGGCGTAGGCAATGATCAGCGAGATCACGATCAGCGCCAGCAACATCACGCCGGACTGCCAGAGAAAGATGGTTTGTGTGAAAGGAATCACCCCGGTGATCGACAGAATCGACGGCGGCAGGCTGGCCGGGTTGGCCTGCAATTGCGCAGCGGACGACGACAGGCCCAAGGCCCATACGGCGCCAAGGCCCAGATACGCGGCTGCGCCAGCCGCGCGGTAATCCATTTTCAGATCGACGCGGCGGGCGAGGGCACGCACCAGCAAGCCGCCGAATACCAGCGACAGGCCCCAGTTCAGCAGTGACGCGACCATGGAAATCAGCGCCACCCACGCTACGGCGGAACGGCCATTTTTCGGGATTCGCGCCAGGCGGTCGATCAGCTTTACAGCGGGGGGCGAACTGGCGACCACATAGCCGCCGATCACCACGAACGCCATCTGCATGGTGAACGGGATCAGGCTCCAGAACCCGTCACCGAACGCCATGGCAGCGTCGGTGGGTTTGGCGCCCATGAACAGGGTGGCGACGGCGACGATAATCACCGCCAACGCGGCGAATACCCAGGAATCGGGAAACCAGCGTTCGGCAAAACTGGAACAGCGCAGGGCAAAGCGGGCAGAGCGGGTATCTTCGATATCAGCGGCCACGGGAGTACCTCGATTTTTATGTTTGTTGTGGTCTTCAAGGCCGCAGAGGCCCGTCTGGACAGGTGCCAACAGTAAATCAATCGGTCACGTTTTGTGACGAAGTTTTACCAAGCTGAGACTTTGGTCTAACGGGTTGTCCGCTGGCGTGTTTGCGTAGACCATGGGCGCCTTGGTTTTTTGCCTACGCCAGAGTTCTTTTGATGACTGCCCATAATGATTCGCGCCCGGCACCGTTCAGCCGCTCGGACTACAAGACCCTTGGCCTTGCGGCCCTCGGCGGTGCGCTGGAAATCTACGATTTCATCATTTTCGTGTTTTTCGCCCTGACCCTCAGCCAGCTGTTCTTTCCGCCGGAAATGCCCGAATGGCTGCGCCTGCTGCAAAGCTTCGGGATTTTCGTGACCGGTTATCTGGCGCGGCCGTTGGGCGGCATCCTGATGGCGCATTTCGCCGACCGGCTGGGGCGCAAGAAAGTCTTCAGCCTGAGCATTTTGATGATGGCGCTGCCGTGCCTGCTGATCGGCATCATGCCGACCTACGCCCAGATCGGCTATTTCGCGCCACTGCTGCTGTTGGCCCTGCGGATTCTGCAAGGCGCGGCGGTGGGTGGTGAAGTGCCGAGCGCCTGGGTCTTCGTCGCCGAGCACGCACCGGTCGCGCACCGTGGTTATGCGCTCGGTTTCCTGCAAGCGGGACTGACCTTTGGTTACTTGATCGGCGCCCTGACGGCGACCTTTCTGGCGCAGGCGTTCACCCCGGCGGAAATCCTCGATTACGCGTGGCGTTACCCGTTCCTGCTGGGTGGCGTATTTGGCGTGATCGGCGTCTGGCTTCGCCGCTGGCTCAGCGAAACCCCGGTGTTCATGGCGATGCAGGCCAAGCGCGATGCCGCCGTCGAACTGCCTTTGCGCACAGTCTTGCGTGAACATCGCCTGGCCATTTTGCCGGCGATGATTCTTACCTGCGTGCTGACATCGGCGGTGGTGGTGTTCGTGGTCATTACCCCGACCATGATGCAGAAAACCTTCGGCATGACCGCCAGCCACACCTTCGCCCTGAGTGCGTTGGGCATCGTGTTCCTGAACATCGGCTGCGTGCTCGCCGGGTTGCTGGTCGACCGCATCGGCGCCTGGCGCACGGTGATGTTGTATAGCCTGCTGTTGCCGCTGGGCATTGGCGTGCTCTATACCAGCCTGATCAGCGGCGGCAGCTGGATCGGTCTGGCGTACGCGATTGCGGGCCTCGGTTGCGGTGTGGTCGGCGCGGTGCCTTCGGTCATGGTCAGTCTGTTCCCGGCGCGGATTCGCGTTTCGGGGATTTCCTTCACGTACAACATTGCCTACGCCGCGTGGGCGAGTATCACGCCGCTGTTGCTGATCGGCCTGATGCCGTGGAGTCCGTGGATCTGCGTGATCTTCTGCGCCGTGATGGGGGCGGTGGGTGTGAGCAGCGCACTGTATTTCGGTGCGCGCATGCCCAGAACAGGCAGTTGCCCGGCGGCTGGCGCCATCTGATTGAAGGTGGCGCGGCGCATATGACAACTATTTTTGTAGGACAAGCCTGAAACACTCTTCAGAAAATATCCCCAAGGCCGATGGCTAGGCTGCATACCGCTTTCTATCCCTGCCCATCGGTGCTTTCCCATGTTCAACAAACGCTTGAAGCAAGAGTTGTCGGCTCTTCGCGAAGAACTCTCCAGCCTTCAGCAAGTGAAGGAAAGTCTGGAAAGCGAGATGCTGGTCCTGACCCTTGATCCCGATGGGCGGATTCAGTCGGCCAACCAGAATTTCATCAGCGAAATGCTCTACAAGAGCCACGACCTGATCGATCGTCCGATCGAAGACATCGTGCCGCCCCACGTGAAGACCGATGAGTTCCACCAACGTTTCAAGGCTGCGCTGACCCGTGGCGAGCACTTCGCCGGGGCGGTGCGCCTGTTGCGTGGCGATGGTCAGGAAGCCTGGTTGCGTTCGATCGTACAGCCGGTGCGTTCCTCGGACGGGCGGATCAAGCAGTTTTCGATTTTTTCAAGTGACCTGACCCGCACCATCGAGGCGTCCCGTGAGCACGAGAACCTGATCGGTGCGCTGGTGCGCTCGACGGCGTTGATCGAGTTCGACCTCAGTGGCAACGTGCTGACCGCCAACGACCGCTTCCTCAGCGGCATGGGTTACAGCCTGGCGCAGATCAAGGGCAAACATCACCGTATCTTCTGCGAACCTAATGATTACAACAGCGCCGAATATCAGGATTTCTGGCGTCGGTTGAACGCTGGCGAATATGTGGCCGGCCGCTTCAAACGCGTGGATAACCACGGTCGTACAGTGTGGCTGGAAGCGTCCTACAACCCGGTGGTCGATGCCAACAACAAGCTGTACAAAGTGGTGAAATTCGCCACGGTTATTACCGATCAGGTCAATCAGGAACAGGCCGTCGCCGAAGCCGCCAACATTGCCTACGGCACCTCGCAGCAGACCGACCAAAGCGCCCAGCGCGGTACGGCCGTGGTGACTCAAGCAGTGAACGTGATGCGCGATCTGGCCAAACACATGCAAACGGCCGGCGAAGGCATCGAAGCGCTGAACGAGCAATCGCTGGTGATCGGCACCATCGTCAAAACCATCAGCGGCATCGCCGAACAGACCAACCTGCTGGCGCTCAATGCCGCCATCGAAGCGGCCCGGGCCGGTGAGCAGGGGCGTGGTTTCGCGGTAGTGGCGGACGAGGTCCGGCAGCTGGCTTCGCGCACCAGTCAGGCCACCGATGAAATTGTGTTGGTGGTGCGTCAGAACCAGGACATGGCGCGTAACGCCGTATCCCTGATGACCGACGGTAAACTTCAGGCCGAACAAGGCCTGGCGCTGGCGGCAGAGGCGGGTACAGTGATTGTCGAGATTCAGGACGGCGCACAGAAAGTGGTGAATGCGGTCGGGCAGTTCGCCAATCAACTATCGAGTTGATACCTGCCAACCGGGCGGAAATCGCTACAATCGGCTCTTTTCCCAGGAGCAGATGCCCATGAGCGCTTCCCACCGCCGCCCGGTTCCCTTGTCCAAGGCTTATCGTCTGCTCAATCATGGGCCGACCGTGCTGGTCAGCGCGGCCCATGATGGGCAGCGCAACATCATGGCGGCAGCCTGGGCCATGCCCCTGGATTTCGAACCGCCGAAAATTGCCGTGGTGCTGGACAAGTCCACCTGGACCCGGCAACTGCTGGAGGCGTCGGGCACGTTCGTGCTGAATGTACCTTGCGCCGCCCAGGCCGATATCGTGCAAACCGTTGGCTCGACGTCCGGACTGGAGTTGACTCAGGGCCAGGGCCGGGACAAATTCCAGACCTATGATTTGCAGACCTTCAGCGGCGAGCGGGTCGATGCGCCGATGCTCGAAGGTTGTGTGGCCTGGCTGGAGTGCCGACTGCTGCCGGAGCCCGGCAATCACCAACAGTACGATCTGTTCCTGGCCGAAGTGATCGCCGCTCAGGCGGACGAGCGCGTGTTCAGCGACGGTCGCTGGCACTTCGAGGGGCACGATGCGTTGCGCACCTTGCACCACGTGGCAGGCGGGCATTTCCTGAAAATCGGCGATCCGGTGGACGGCAAAACCTTACAGCTTTAAGACTTCACACCCAAACGTCATTCTCAGCCGTGCGTTCGCCGCCATTGCTGCCGGTGTTCAACACGCCCCGGGGTTCGATCAGCAGGAGTTTCACCTCCTGCCCGGCGAACGGTTTGTGCTCGACCCCCTTGGGCACCACATACATTTCGCCGGCGTTCACCAGCACGTGGCCATCGCGAAAATCGATGCGCAACTGGCCTTCGAGAACGATGAAGGCTTCGTCGGTATCAAGGTGGTCATGCCAGATGAAATCCCCCAGCAGCTTCACCACCTTGAACTGGTAGTCGTTCATTTCGGCGATGACCCGCGGTGTCCAGTGCGCGCCGATCCGGGAGATTTTTTCGGCGAAGTTCAGGCTTTCGTAGGCGTTCATGGAACAGCTCTCGTGGTTGATCGTGAAACCACGATAGCCAGCGCAGCAGCGTGCTTCTTGTACGATTGTGCGTGGCTCAGCGGCGGTGCATTTTCATCCAGCGCGCTGGCGACAAACCGTAGGTTTTGCTGAACTGGCGGGTCATGTGGCTCTGATCGGTGAAGCCGGCGATCAGCGCGGCGCTGACCAGCGACTGGCCCTGAATCAGCAGCGAACGAACCAGGTCAAGACGGCGCATGGTCAAGTAACGGTAAGGGCTGGTGCCGAACAACAGGCGAAAATCCCGCGACAGGCTCCAGCGATCCCGGCCGCTGTGGTGCGCCAGTTCTTCCAGCGTCACGGTGCGATCCAGTGCGCTGTGCATGTATTCCCGCGCGCGCTCCGCAGCCCTGTAGTCGAAGCTTGCAGGCCTGGCAGTGACTCCGCCAGCGCTGTTCAAGGCTTGCGCCAGATCGAACAGCGCGTCCTGCTCTTCCAGCGGTTCGAGGGGGCAGTCGAGGCTGCGCAACAGGACTTCGGTGGCGGCGAACAGGCGTGGATCGGTCGACAAGCCGTTCTTGATGAAGGGCAGCGGCTGACCGCCGAGCATTTGCTGAATCAGTGCCGGTTCGATGTACATCATCCGGTACTGGAAGCCGGTCTCGGTCCCGGCTTCGCCATCGTGGATTTCGTCCGGGTGCAGCACCATCGTCCCGCCGGGCAGGCTGTGGCGCCAGCCGCCGCGGTACTGAAAACGCTGCACGCCGGCGAGGGTGTGACCGATGGCGTAGGTGTCGTGGCGGTGCAGGTCGTAGCCATGGCCGGCAAAGAACGCCTCGAACCGCTGTAGCCCGCCAATATCGGGCGCGCGGTGGAACCAGTCGTGGTGAATGACTTTTTTACTCATTCCGGAGGTGCCCGATTTTGTCTTGAGCCTGAAGCTGGAACAGTAACGTAGTCTTTGGATACGTTTCTATATGTGTATTACAGTAATAAATTATTGTTTTGCGATAATTAATGGTCTAAGTTTTACCGACATTCATTCGTGTGAGGTAGTGCCGTGACTTCCAATCGTCTCGCTCAATTGAGCCAACGCATGGCTGCTGTGACTCTTTTTCTTATCGTCGCAATGCTGGCGATCAACATTGTGCTCTGGCTCTTTCCTTTCCTGGCGGCGAAGGATGGATGGGGGCTCGGTTTTGCGCTTACCGATCGCCAGCTCTCACAGATCACCGATCAAGCAATGTTGTTCCCATGGTGGCAAACACTGGGCGGCATGCTGTTGTCGAGCGTACCGTTATTGGCCCTGGCATACGGGTTGGGGCACTTGCGTCGACTGTTCCAGAACTATTCGCGAGGTGAATATTTTTCCAGTGAGGCGGCGATTCATTTAGGTCTGGTCGGCAGGGCTGTCGCGCTCTGGGTGCTGCTCGATTTTCTGTGCGAGCCACTGCTCAGTCTCTGGGTGACGATGAATGCGCCGATCGGTGAACGACTGCTTACCATCAGTATCACGGCGCCAACCTTTGTCGCGTTATTCCTGGCAGCGTGTATTTCGATCATCGCGCGTATTCTCAGGCAGGCCAGTGAAGTGGACTCCGAGTACCGCACCTTCGTTTGAGATTTTTTATGTCGATTGTTATTCAGCTGGATGTGATGCTCGCCTTACGTAAGGTCAAATCCAAAGACCTCGCCGCTGCCATTGGCATTACCGAAGCGAATTTGTCGCTGTTGAAGCAGGGCAAGGTCAAGGGGTTGCGATTGGCAACTCTGGACGCGATTTGCAAACATTTGAATTGTCAGCCGGGTGACCTGTTGATCCATGTGCCTGAGGTCGAGTAAAAATAAACGCTTGGTAGTGCCTACCTCGTGCACTACGTCCGATTCATCAACGTCACGGCGGTTTACGTAATGGAACAATCACACCTGAGCTACGCCGCTCCTTTGTTGTCGCTGGCGCTATTGTGGGCGGTTGCGGTGGTGACGCCGGGGCCGAACTTCTTCAACATCGCGCAACTGGCCGCCAGTCAATCCAAGCGCCACGGCGTGGTGGCCGCACTGGGCGTGGCCACTGGCACTGTGCTCTGGGGGCTGGCGGGCGGGCTGGGTATCAAGTCGCTGTTCAGCGCGGCGCCGACGCTTTACCTGGGCTTCAAGATTGCCGGTGGCTGTTACCTGATCTATCTGGGCTTGAAGCAGTTCAGGCGTAAACCGCCCGTTGTTGCGGGCAGCGGCTCGATTGACGGAGCGGGGCGCACGTTATGGTCGGTGTATGGCCAGGGTTTTCTGGGCAACATGACCAACCCCAAATCCGCATTGTTCGTCGCGACCATCTTCGCGACGGCCATGCCCGCGTCCGTGCCGCCGATGTTGCTGGCGTTGGCCGTGCTGACCATGGCGACCTTGTCCTTCAGTTGGTACAGCGGCGTTGCGCTGCTGTTTTCCAGTCGTCGAATGGCAAAGGCTTACGACCGTTCGCGTAGATGGCTGGATCGCTTTGCCGGCAGTTGTTACTTGCTGTTCGGTGCGCATCTGGTGGCCAATCGTTGAGGAATCCTGAATGAGCAAACTGCGGGTAGGCATTATTTTTGGCGGCCGTTCGGCTGAACACGAAGTGTCGTTGCAATCGGCGAAAAATATCGTCGACGCGCTGGACCGGTCACGCTTCGAACCGGTACTGATCGGCATCGACAAGCAGGGCCACTGGCACCTCAACGACCCGTCGAACTTCCTGCTCAACCAGGAAAACCCGGCGCTGATCGCCCTCAACCAGTCCAACCGCGAACTCGCCGTGGTGCCGGGCAAGGCCAGTCAGCAATTGGTGGAAACCTCGAGTCAGGAACTGCTGGGCCACGTCGATGTGATCTTCCCGATCGTCCACGGCACCCTGGGTGAGGACGGTTGCCTGCAAGGGTTGCTGCGCATGGCCGATCTGCCGTTTGTCGGCTCCGATGTGCTCGGGTCGGCGGTGTGCATGGACAAGGACATCAGCAAACGCCTGCTCCGTGATGCCGGATTGGCGGTCACGCCGTTCGTGACCCTGACCCGCGCCACAGTGAGGCGCACCGGGTTCACCGAGGTCCAGGGCAAGCTCGGCCTGCCGCTGTTCGTCAAACCGGCGAACCAGGGCTCTTCGGTGGGCGTGAGCAAGGTCAACGACGAAGCCGAGTACACGGCAGCAGTCGAACTGGCTTTGGGTTTCGATGAGAAAGTGCTGGTCGAATCCGCCGTTAGCGGCCGCGAGATCGAATGTGCAGTGCTCGGCAACGAAGACGCCATCGCCAGCGGCTGTGGCGAAATCGTCGTACGCAGCGGGTTTTACTCCTATGACAGCAAATACATCGACGCACAGGCTGCTGAAGTGGTGGTTCCGGCTGACATCAGCAGCGAAGCCAGCGAACGCATTCGTGCCCTGGCCGTCGAGGCGTTTCAGGTGTTGGGCTGTTCCGGTCTGGCGCGGGTCGATGTGTTCCTGACCGACAGCGGCGAAGTGCTGATCAACGAGATCAACTCGCTCCCTGGTTTCACCCGCATCAGCATGTACCCCAAACTTTGGCAGGCCACCGGCATGACCTACAGCGAACTGGTCAGCCGTCTGATCGAGCTGGCACTGGAAAAGCACAAGGCGCGGCAGGCGCTGAAGATTTCTCGCTAGCCTGTGCGCGACTATTCAATCAAGGATTCAGGAATGAGCGATTCAACGGTGTGTCTGTTTTCCTACGGCACCTTGCAGGACAAAGCCGTGCAACTGGCCAACTTCGGGCGTGAGCTGACCGGCAGTGCCGATGCGATGTTGGGTTACGAGCAGGCCTGGGTGGAAATTACCGATCCCGAGGTATTGGCCACCAGCGGCAAGACGCATCATCCAATCCTTCGTCCGGGCGACGAGAACAGCGCGCCGATTCCGGGGATGGTGTTTCAGATCACGGTCGAGGAGTTGGCGGCTGCGGATAGTTATGAAGTGTCGGATTACAAGCGCGTCAGTGTGGTGCTGGAATCAGGGATTGAAGCGTGGGTGTATGTGAGCGTGTAGTTGCGTGGTGCGGGATGAAGATCAAGTCTCGCTGACAGCTGTCTTGATGGGCCGGGCCTGACAGGTATCGGGAAATCGGTCTTCAAACTCTATCGTGGAAGCAGTCATTTGCGGGTAGGAAAAGGCTTCGCAAGCTGGACGATCAGGATGGGTTTTCCATAAAAAAGGCCTACCTCCCGGTAAGCCTTTTCCGTACCGCGCAGGACTCAATCCCCCAACGCTTCCCCCTCGCGCCGCGGATCCGCCCCACCTGCCAACGATGCTTTCCCCTGCGCATCCTTGACCCGGACAATCGCCTGAGTGCCGCTGGTCATGTCGATCTCGCTCACGCTGTGTCCTTTTTCCTTCAACGCTTGAATCAGCTGCGCACTGAACTGCCCCTGTTCCAGCTCGGTCGGGCCGTTGCGGCTGCCGAAGTTGGGGAGGTTGATGGCGGTTTGCGGGTCGAGGTTCCAGTCGAGCAGGCCGACGGTGGATTTGGCGACGTATTCAATGATCTGCGAGCCGCCGGGGGAGCCGAGGGTGGCGAGAAATTCGCCGCTCTGGCGGTCGAAGATCAGGGTGGGCGCCATGGACGAGCGCGGGCGTTTGCCAGGCTCGACGCGGTTGGCGACTTTTTGTCCGTTTTCTTCGGGGATGAACGAGAAGTCGGTCATCTGGTTGTTGAGCAGAAAGCCCTGAACCATCAGGTGCGAGCCGAATGCGGATTCGACCGTGGTGGTCATCGACACCGCACCGCCCAGGTCATCGACCGCCACCACTTGCGAGGTGGAAATGCGCAGCGGCGAACGGTCCGGCGCATAGGCGACCTGAATGCCCGGCGGCGTGCCGGGTTTGGCCGTGCCCATGCTGCGATCGCCGATCAGGGCGGCGCGGCTGGCCAGATAAGTCGGGTCAACCAGGCCTTTGACCGGGACGGGTACGAAGTCGCTGTCGGCGACGTACTGTGCACGGTCGGCGTAAGCGAGACGCTCGGCTTCGGAGATCAGGTGCACGGCTTCAGGGGCCGGTTCGAGGCCTGCGGGTTGGGTGCTTTTGACTGGCGTCAGTGGCGCCAGGGCATAACGCGGATCACGAGTCTCGAGCGCCTGCAAGGTGCCTAGGATCTGCGCCACGGCGATTCCGCCCGACGACGGCGGCGGCATGCCGCAGACCTGCCAGCGTTTGTAATCGGTGCACAGTGGCGCGCGTTCCTTGGCGGAATAGCCATTGAGATCGCTCAGCGACAGGCTGCCGGGGTTGGCGTGACCCTGAACCTTGGCGACGATTTCCTGCGCGATGGGGCCTTTGTACAGCGCATCCGGACCTTCCTTGGCGATACGTTTGAACGCGGCGGCCAGCGCCGGGTTTTTCAGTGGGGTGCCGACAGCTTTCGGGCTGCCATCGGTGTTCCGGAAATACGCCATCATGTCTGGCGAGCGCTGCATGGACGAATCCGACGCGATCAATTGATGCAGGCGTGGCGAGATGGGAAAGCCTTGCTCCGCGAGCCTGATTGCTGGCTCGAACAACTGCGCCCATGGCAGGCGCCCGTGTTTCTGATGGGCCAGTTCCAGCGCCCGCAACACGCCTGGTGTGCCCACGGAACGACCGCCAATCTGCGCCTGAGTGAACGGCATCGGTTTGCCGTCGGCTTGCAGGAATAGCTTCTCGGTGGCGCCGGCCGGCGCGGTTTCACGACCGTCGTAAGTGCGCACGGTTTTGCCATCCCAGAGCACGATAAACGCACCACCGCCGATACCTGAGGATTGCGGCTCGACCAGCGTCAGCACCGCTTGCATTGCAATAGCGGCATCAATCGCCGAACCGCCCTGGCGCAGCATCTCCCGCCCGGCGTCTGCCGCGAGCGGATTCGCTGCAGCGGCCATATGCTTGGAGGCGTGCCGGGTCTGCAGGTCGGTGCGATAGCCCGAGGTGGTTTCCGGTGCGAGCGGCAATGTCGACGCGGGCGGAGCGTTGCACGCTGCAAGGGTCAACGCGCTGGCAATCAGCGAAAGGGCTGACAGGCGATAGCGATTCCAGTGAAAGGCTGTGAACACGCGCGGTACTCCGTCCGTGGGAAAGGTCAGGGGACTTTATCGGCCGACAGCCAGTGACGCAAACATGGGACGTTATTGTCCTTCATCCATTGACGAATTTTCTGTAGGGTCAAGGGCAGCAGACGAGTCAGAAGATCAACAAGAGGCAGACATGCAGACCGACTTCCCCTCACAGCCAAGCTATGGCGCTCAGCGTGAACAGTTTCTGGCTGCAGCGAATGCGGCTGGCGCGACATTGACCGAGTATCCGCACCCGCTCAAAGGACCGTTCGGTGAGCCTCTGAGCACCGATGTGGCGGTGCTCGGTGATCCGGGCTCCAAGCGCTTGCTGATCGCGCTGAGTGGCACTCATGGGGTCGAAGGCTTCTATGGCTCGGGCTGTCAGATCAAGTGGATGCAGGAGTTGGGCAAGCGTTCATTGCCGGCCGATGTCGCGGTGGTGTTTGTCCATCTGATCAATCCCTGGGGCACGGCGTGGCTGCGGCGGGTTAACGAAGACAACATCGACCTCAATCGCAATCACCTGAACTTCGAACATCCACTGCCGGACAATCAGGCCTACACCGCGCTGCATGAAATCTATGCCTGCACTGAGCTGACAGGTCCCGAGCGTGATCGCGCCGATGCGCTGCTTGATCAGCAGATCCACAAACACGGCTGGCCGGCGGTGATGTCGATTGTCGAGGGTGGCCAGCACAGTCATCCCGACGGTCTGTTTTACGGCGGACGGGCGCCGAGCTGGTCGAATCGCACGTTGCACCGGATCCTTCAAAAACATGTCGCTCATGCCGATGCCGCGATGTGCTTTGACTTGCACACTGGCGCCGGGGAATACGGCCATCCGATGCTGCTGACCATCACCGAGTCCGCTTATCCGGCATTGCCGGATGCGCAGGCTATCTACGGGCCGTGGCTCTACACGCTGCTGACCGGCGCTAACACGCTGAGCGAAACCGGGGTGGCGGCGACGGCCACCGGTTACACCTCGCAGGCGCTGGTCGATGCGCTGCCGCAGGTACGACTGATGCCCTTCGTGATCGAGTGCGGGACTTATCCGGGGGCCGAAGTTCATCGTCATTTGCGCGACGACCATTGGCTGCATCTGCACGGCGATCCGAGTGATGCGGTAGGGCGTGAAATCAAACTGAATCTGCTGGAGCAGTTCTATCCCGCCGACAGCGACTGGCAGGCGATGGTCTGGCTGCGTACGTGGCAGATATGGGAGCGGGGGTTGTCCGCGTTGGCGGTGATGCGTTCCTGACGCTTGTTTTTGTTGCCCGAAGTCACCTCTGTGGTTCGGGCCACTTTTCTCGAGGCATAAAAAAACGGCCTACCTTTCGGTAAGCCGTTTTTAGTACTTGGTGGCTACACAGGGACTTGAACCCCGGACCCCAGCATTATGAATGCTATGCTCTAACCAACTGAGCTATGTAGCCAAGTGGCGCGCATTATTCACCGGTAATGCAGATGCGTCAAGCATAAATCTAAAATATTTCTCTACGCTTTCAACCGCTTATCCACCTGAGCCGAAAAATCGGACCGGGGGAGGGCGTCAACCGAGCTGGAATCTCCCGGTATTGTCACTCAAAGCCTTGCTGCCCTGGCTCAAGGTGTCCGCAGCCTGATTCACCGCCCGTGCGCCTTCGAGCAAGCGCACGGCGGCCTGGTCGACTTGCTGGATGTTGCCGCTGACTTCGTCGGCAGTGGTCGCTTGCTCGTCGACCGCCGTGGCGATCTGCGCCAGGGTGTCGGTGACACTCTGCACGGCGCTGGCGATTTCCCCCAATCGCTCACCGAGGCCGGTGACCGCTTGCGCATCGGATTGCGCCTGGCCGCAGGCGGCTTCCATCAGGTTCACGGCTTCATTCACCGTGTTACGCAAACTGTCGACGGTGCCGGCGATCTGCGCGGTGGACGATTGGGTGCGCTGCGACAGGCTGCGCACTTCATCGGCTACCACTGCAAAGCCACGACCCTGTTCACCGGCACGAGCGGCTTCGATGGCGGCGTTGAGCGCCAACAGGTTGGTTTGCTCGGCGACCCCGCGAATGGTGTCGACCACCAACTGAATCTGCTGCCCTTGTTCGCTGACCCGCCCGAGTGCCGCCGCCGTGTCGTTCAAACGCTGATTGAGCTGTTGAATGCTCGCGGTGGTGCGTTGGCTGTCGCGGCTGCTGTCGGCAGCAATGCGCTGGGTGTGCTGGGCGCTGCCGGAAGCCTGTTCGCAACTCTGGGCAACGCCTTGGGAAGTGGCGGCCAATTGCGTTGCCGCCGCCGCGATCTGACTGATCTGCAATTGCTGCGCTTCGACCTCGCCCAACGCACCGCTGGAATGATGGTTGAGCGTGCGCACCGCGTTACTCAGTTGCAGGGTTTCGTGATCGACCCCCAACAGGCTGTTGCGCAGTTGCACCACGGCGACGTTAAGCGCGGTGCTGATCGCCGCCAGTTCGTCGCGACCTACAACCGGCACCTGCAGGCTCAGATTGCCGTCGCGCAAGGCTTCGGCCAGCAGCGTGATGCCACTGGCGCTGCGACGGATCGAGGCCTGCAAGCAGATAAACAGGTACAACGCGGCCAGCAGCAGGCAACCAAAGATCGTTGCCACCACAATGAACTGGCGGATCGCCGAGCTGTGGTAGTAATCCAGACGCTGATCCAGCGAGACCAACGACTGCTGGCGCAACGAAGCGAGGTCGGTGAGCAGGCTGTCCAGGCTGCGTTCGAACTCCTCGGGTTTGAGTTTGATGCTGCCGCCAAACACGCCGTCATCGAGGACTTTCAACTCGGCATCGAGGTGCTTGAGGCTGTCATGGTATTGCCCGGCCCAGGCCTGCAAGGCGCTGGGCAGACGTGCTTCCAGCAGCGTGGCGGTTTTCACCAGCTGCTCACGGGCGTCGCCGATGCGGCTGCGCAGGTCGCGCAATTGCAGACGGCTTTGCAGGGTGAACTGACCGGACACCACCGACGCCTGGCCGACGCTGGCCAGACGGCCTACGCGCTCGATCAGGTCCGGCGCGTGTTGCGTGGAGATCTGCGTCAGCAGGTAGGTTTCCAGCCACGGTGCGAGCGTCAGGCGATTGTCCATGGCGATCTGTTCGCGCAGGGCTTGCAGAGCGCTCAAGGCATTGGTGAAACGGTCGTAACCGTCCGGCCACCACCCGACGCTGCTCAGGCTTTTCGAGTCGAGGCCATTGAGCGCGGTTTGCAGGGCTTGATAGCGGGCCAGGGTTTCGCCCTCGGCGCCTTCGGTTTGCAACGCGTTGCCGAGGTCCGTGGTGGCCTGGGCGACCGCGGGCTGAACTGCATCGAACGCAGCCATCGCAGCGAGAGTGGCCGGCGTCGGTTGGCGATTGGTTTCGGTGGCACGCCAACGTGCGGCGCGGTCACGCTGGGCGGCGAGCAGGTTGTCCAGCGCATCCAGCGCGAGCAGTTGCCGGACCCCGGCACGCTCGCCGGAAATCAGGTTCAGTTTGGCGCGATAGTCCTGGCCGATCATCAGCAGGCTGCCCGCGAGCGGCAGGATAAACAGCAGAAACAACAGCTGAAACTTGCGGGCGAAGCCGAAACGCCCCAGCAACCCGATCCCCGGAGATAAAAAAGCCTGCATGCCCCATGACTCCTCTGGACACCACGCACCAATCGCGTGCGTCGAGGTCGTTGCGACCGCGACTCGTGCCCCTTTTAAAGGCCTCGAAAGTTCACCCTCGTCAACTCTGTAGGCCGACTCTGTAGCGAAACTTCCCATTCTCGGTCCCCTTTGTAAGGGGCCGCGTTGAAGGGGATTAGCAAGGCAAGATTCAGACCATGGCGTTGCGCTATTACGTTAATTTTTGAAGTCGTTAGCAGGCTAAGGGGATGGCGCTGCTGCACTGAAAAATGGCACATTGACGCACCTGCCCGTGTGCACCCATCTGCTGTACGGAAATTCCCATGGCTATCAGCAATGCCCAGACCGGCGCGACGCCGGCATCCGCGACGTCACAAAGCAGCCCTCTGGTCATGCGCATCATCGGCGCCGTGGCGCTGGCGCATTTGATCAACGACCTGATTCAGTCGGTGCTGCCTTCGATCTATCCGATGCTCAAGGCCAACTATGGCCTGACCTTCACCCAGGTCGGCCTGATCACCCTGACCTTCCAGCTGACCGCCTCGCTGTTGCAGCCGTGGGTCGGTTACCACACCGATCGCCATCCCAAACCCTGGCTCCTTCCGGCCGGGACGGTGTGCACATTGATCGGCATTTTGATGATGTCGGTGGTCGGCACCTTTCCATTGATTTTGCTGGCGGCGGGGTTGATCGGCATCGGCTCGTCGACCTTTCACCCGGAAGCGTCTCGCGTGGCGCGGCTGGCCTCGGGCGGGCGATTTGGTCTGGCGCAATCGACTTTCCAGGTCGGCGGTAACGCGGGCTCCGCTTTCGGTCCGTTGCTGGCGGCGGCGATCATCATTCCGTTCGGTCAGGGCCATGTGGCGTGGTTCGGCTTGTTCGCGGTGTTTGCGCTGTTCGTGCTCTACCGGATCAGCCGCTGGTACGCCAATCACCTAAGCCTGTTCAAACTCAAGCAAGGCCAGGCAGCGACGCATGGCTTGTCGAAGGGCCGGGTCATCAGTGCGCTGGTGGTGCTCGGGTTGCTGGTGTTCTCCAAGTACTTCTACATGGCCAGTTTCACCAGCTACTTCACCTTCTACCTGATCGAGAAATTCGACCTGTCGGTGGCCAGTTCGCAGCTGCATTTGTTCCTGTTTCTGGGGGCGGTGGCGGCGGGGACGTTCTTCGGTGGGCCGATCGGCGACAAGATCGGGCGTAAGGCGGTGATCTGGTTTTCGATCCTGGGCGTGGCGCCGTTCACGCTGATCCTGCCGCATGTTGATCTGTTCTGGACCAGCATTCTCAGCGTGGTGATCGGTTTCATCCTGGCCTCTGCGTTCTCGGCCATCGTGGTGTATGCGCAGGAATTGGTACCGGGGAATGTCGGGATGATTGCGGGGGTGTTCTTTGGGCTGATGTTTGGTTTCGGCGGCATTGGCGCCGCTTTGCTGGGGTATCTGGCGGATGTGCACGGTATTGAGTACGTGTACTTCCTGTGTTCGTTCTTGCCGTTGTTGGGTGTGTTGGCGATCTTCTTGCCAAGAACCAAAAAGGCCTGAACACGGCCCCCCTGTAGGAGCGAGGCTTGCCCGCGAAGGCGTCATCACGGACGCTAAAAGCTTCGCGGGCAAGCCTCGCTCCTACAGGATACGGGGGCATCAGGCACAAAAAAGCCGCGTATCAAACGCGGCTTTTTCTTGGGCGGGTGCTTCGTTCTGAAAAACTTAGACGTTGAAGCGGAAGTGCATCACGTCGCCGTCTTTAACGATGTAGTCCTTGCCTTCCAGACGCCATTTGCCGGCCTCTTTGGTGCCGGCTTCGCCCTTGTACTGGATGAAGTCGTCATAGGCGATGACTTCGGCGCGGATGAAGCCTTTTTCGAAGTCGGTGTGGATCACGCCAGCAGCTTGTGGTGCGGTGGCACCGACGCGGACGGTCCAGGCGCGGACTTCTTCGACACCGGCGGTGAAGTAGGTCTGCAGGTGCAGCATTTCGTAGCCGGCGCGGATCACGCGGTTCAGGCCAGGCTCTTCGAGGCCCAGGGCTTCGAGGAACATGTCTTTCTCTTCACCGTCTTCCAGCTCGGCGATTTCGGCTTCGATCTTGTTGCAGACCGGAACCACCATCGCGCCTTCTTCTTCAGCGATGGCCTTGACGATGTCCAGCAGCGGGTTGTTCTCAAAACCGTCTTCAGCGACGTTGGCGATGTACATGACCGGCTTGGTGGTCAGCAGGTGGAAGCCACGGATCACCGCTTTGTCGTCGGCACCCATGTTCTTCATCAGGGTACGAGCAGGCTTGCCGAGGGTGAAGTGAGCGATCAATTGCTCCAGCAGGCCCTTCTGGACAACGGCGTCCTTGTCACCACCCTTGGCGTTGCGGGCGACTTTCTGCAGTTGCTTCTCGCAGCTGTCGAGGTCGGCGAAGATCAGTTCCAGGTCGATGATTTCGATGTCACGTTTCGGGTCGACGCTGTTGGAGACGTGAATCACGTTCTCGTCTTCGAAGCAGCGGACCACGTGGGCGATGGCATCGGTTTCACGGATGTTGGCGAGGAATTTGTTGCCCAGGCCTTCACCTTTCGAGGCGCCGGCAACGAGGCCCGCGATGTCGACGAATTCCATGGTGGTCGGCAGGATGCGCTTTGGATTGACGATGGCCGCCAACGCTTCCAGACGTGGATCCGGCATCGGCACGATACCGGTGTTCGGTTCGATGGTGCAGAAGGGGAAGTTCTCGGCCGCAATCCCGGATTTGGTCAGGGCGTTGAAGAGGGTGGACTTGCCGACGTTAGGCAGGCCGACGATGCCGCAATTGAATCCCATGGTGTTTTCCCCGAGGAGTGAGTCAGGCCTTCTGGCTGTGCAGGTTTTTCATCGCGCGGTTCCATTCCCCGGCGAGGATATCCGGCAGCACGCCGAGGGCAAAGTCGATGCTGGCATCGAGTTTTTCCTGTTCGGCGCGTGGCGCACGACCCAGGACGAAATTTGAAACCATACTGGCTACGCCTGGGTGGCCAATGCCAAGCCGCAAGCGGTAGAAGGTATTCTGATTGCCCAGTTGCGCGATGATGTCGCGCAACCCGTTGTGACCGCCGTGGCCGCCGCCCTGTTTGAGTTTGGCAACGCCCGGAGGCAGGTCGAGTTCGTCATGCGCCACCAGGATTTCTTCGGGCTTTATGCGGAAGAAACCGGCGAGAGCCGAGACGGCCTGGCCGCTGCGGTTCATGTACGTGGTGGGAATCAGCAGACGAACATCCTGACCCTGATGCGAATAGCGCCCGGTCAGGCCGAAATATTTGCGATCCGCCACAAGGTTCACGCCTTGTGCGTTCGCGATACGCTCAACAAAAAGGGCCCCTGCGTTATGCCGGGTCTGTTCGTATTCAGCGCCTGGATTTCCCAGGCCAACGATCAGTTTGATGGCAGTCACGATAGGGGCCCTTCCTTGGAGTGGTGGATAACATCGCCGCAATCTGGGTGTGCGGCGAAAGTGGACGACAAGTGCTCATTTACCATTATGTAAACTCCGCGTTCTCGCCCGCTTTCTCGCTACGTTCCAGTCCGCGATGTTACCGGGTCACTCCGGCATCACAGAGTGAATTACTCTGCTGCGCCTTCTTCGGTAGCTTCTGGAGCAACACGTGGAGCGTGGACGTTGGCAACAGCCTTGTCATCGCCGTGTGCCAGAGCAACAAACTCAACGCCTTTAGGGGCTTTGAGGTCGGACAGGTGAATGATCGAACCGATTTCGGCGTTAGCCAGGTCGACTTCGATGAATTCAGGCAGGTCTTTTGGCAAGCAGGTCACTTCGATTTCCGAAACAACGTGCGAAACTTCGCCGCCTTTCTTGATCGGAGCTTCTTCACCAACGAAGTGTACAGGCACGATAGCGGTCAGTTTCTGGCCAGCTACAACGCGTACGAAGTCAGCGTGCAGGACGTGGCCTTTGGCCGGGTGACGCTGCAGGGCTTTGATGATTACGTTTTGCTTGGTGCCGCCAACGTTCAGCTCGATGATGTGGCTGTAAGCCGCTTCGTTTTCGAGCAGTTTGGCAACTTCTTTAGCCAGCATGCTGATGGATTCAGGGGCTTTTTCGCCACCGTAAACTACAGCTGGTACCAGGCTTGCGAGACGACGCAGGCGGCGGCTCGCACCTTTCCCCAGGTCGGAACGCACTTCAGCATTCAGAGTAAAATCGTTCATGTTGTATCTCCAAAATAACCACATTCGCCCCAGCGTTTGCGACCAGCGCTAAAGGCGATATGGGCAAAAAAGCCCCGCCCCGACAGGAATGCCGGGGCGGGGCGCTTTTCGACAACGAGATGTTCGAGAAGGGCAGGGCCCTTAACGGAACATCGCGCTGATCGATTCTTCATTGCTGATGCGGCGGACCGCTTCGGCAACTACCGGCGCGATATCCAGTTGACGGATACGCGAGCAGGCTTGAGCAGCAGCGGACAACGGGATGGTGTTGGTCACCACCAGTTCGTCCAGCATGGAATTTTCAATGTTTTCGATCGCCCGACCGGACAGCACAGGGTGTGTGCAGTAGGCGAAAACCTTGGCAGCGCCATGCTCTTTCAAAGCCTTTGCCGCGTGGCACAGAGTGCCGGCGGTATCGACCATGTCATCAACCAGAATACAGGTACGCCCTTCGACATCACCGATGATATGCATCACTTCAGAGTGATTGGCTTTCTCACGGCGTTTGTCGATGATCCCGAGATCCACGCCCAGGGATTTGGCAACAGCACGTGCACGCACGACGCCGCCAATGTCCGGGGATACGATCATCAGGTTTTCGAAGCGCTGATCTTCAATGTCATCCACCAGAACCGGGGAGCCGTAGATGTTATCTACCGGAATATCGAAGAAGCCCTGAATCTGGTCAGCATGCAGATCAACCGTGAGAACACGGTCGATGCCGACTACGGTAAGCATGTCAGCAACGACTTTCGCGCTGATAGCCACACGTGCGGAACGCGGACGGCGATCCTGACGGGCATAACCAAAGTAAGGAATAACAGCAGTGATACGAGTAGCCGAGGAGCGGCGGAAGGCATCAGCCATCACTACCAGTTCCATCAGGTTATCGTTGGTCGGAGCGCAAGTCGGCTGAATAATGAAGACATCTTTACCGCGGACGTTTTCATTGATCTCGGCAGTAATTTCGCCGTCGGAGAACTTACCGACAGAGATGTCACCGAGAGGGATATGCAGCTGACGTACGACACGCCGAGCCAGATCGGGGTTAGCATTCCCCGTAAAGACCATCATCTTGGACACGCGCAGTACCTAGAGGCTGAGGGTAACCTGGATGAGTATAGAAAATGGCAGGGGCGGCTGGATTCGAACCAACGCATGGCAGGATCAAAACCTGCTGCCTTACCGCTTGGCGACGCCCCTGTATCTGTTGCAACGATTACCCAGTAATCGGTTCCTTTAGAGCAGACTTTGCAGCTTGCGATGCAACATCGAAACGTTGCTTCCTTTTGCTACAAACCCTGTAAGGGTCTCTGTAAGAAGGGCCGAGACTTTATCAGCTTCAGCTTTGCTTGGGAAGCCCCCAAACACACAACTTCCAGTTCCGGTGAGTTTTGCTTCGGTAAAATTACCTAACAAATTCAATGCGTTACGTACATCTGGATAACGCCTTGCTACCACCGGTAAGCAGTCATTTCGACTGTTTCCCTTGGGAACGGGGCGCACTTTAATGGGAGAAGAGTTACGTGTCAACAACGGATCTGAAAAAATTTCTGCTGTACTTACAGATACTTGCGGCACAAGCACGAGATACCACGGTTCTTCGGGGTCTACAGGGGTAAGTTTCTCCCCCACGCCCTCGGCGAAAGCCGCGTGGCCACGCACGAAAACCGGGACGTCGGCCCCAAGCGTCAGGCCCAGCACGGCCAGCCGATCCTCATTCCAGCCCAGTTGCCAGAGATGATTCAGGCCGAGCAAAGTCGTCGCGGCATTTGAACTGCCACCACCGATGCCACCGCCCATGGGCAGAATTTTTTCGATCCAGATGTCGATGCCGAGCGAGCAACCGGATTGCTCCTGAAGTTTTTTCGCCGCGCGAACAATCAGATTGCTGTCGTGGGGAACGCCGTCGAATTCAGTGTGCAGTCGGATCACGCCGTCGTCGCGCACAGCGAAGGTGATTTCATCGCCGTAGTCGAGAAACTGAAAAATCGTCTGCAGCTCGTGGTAACCGTCTTCACGGCGGCCGAGGATGTGCAGCATCAGATTGAGTTTCGCCGGGGAGGGCAGCGTCAAACGTGGGGCCGTCATGTTCATTGCCCCAGTTTGCGAGGTTGCCATTCCTTGATCACCAGCGTGACGTCAAGGTCGGCGCCATGCAGTTTGATCCGCTCGGGCAGCCAGAAGCCGTTTTGCTCGGCATAACTCAAGTATTCGACCTGCCAGCCATCCTGATCCAGATTGGCCAGACGGCTGTCGGCATCCAGTGTCAGGCGACTTTTGCTGTCCGGCGCCGGGAGCCCGCGGACCCACCAGGCCAGGTGCGACACAGGCAGCTTCCAGCCGAGCTGTTCTTCAAGCAGCACTTCCGGCGTCGGCGCTTCATAGCGCCCCTGATTGGCGACTTCCAGCGAAACCTTTCCGGGGTGTCCGGTCAGACGTGCGGCGCCGCGACCCAGAGGGCCCGAAAGGCGAATATCGTAATACGACTGGCGCTGCAGCCAGAACAGCGTGCCGCTGCCCGAGTCTTTTGGCGCGCGGATGCCGATCTTGCCGTTGATCTGCCAGCCATCGAGGCTGGTCAGTTGCTCTTTGTGAGCGCGCCATAGACCGGCGTCGCCCTGACCCTGAACCGATTCGCGGGCACCGAAGCCCGCGCAACCGGCGAGCAGGGCGATAAAACTGAAAACGATGAAGTGGCGCAAAAACATGATTTTAAAGAGTCTCTGATCCGGTCAGGCGCTTGATGGTGCCGCGCAGGATTGGGCTGTCGGGTTGTCCCTTGAGGAACTTGCCCCAGATTTGCTTGGCTTCCCGTTGCTTGCCATTGGCCCACAGGACTTCACCCAGGTGAGCCGCGACTTCCTGATCGGGGAAGCGATCCAGTGCCTGGCGCAGATATCGCTCGGCTTCATCAAGATTGCCCAGACGGAAATTCACCCAGCCGAGGCTGTCGAGTACCGCCGGGTCTTCCGGGGTGATCTGGTGCGCCTGTTCGATCAGGGCCTTGGCTTCCGCGTAACGCGTCGTGCGGTCGGACAGGGTGTAACCGAGGGCGTTCAGCGCCATCGCGTTGTCCGGGTCGCGCTTGATGATCAGGCGCAGGTCTTTTTCCATCTGCGCAAGGTCATTGCGTTTTTCCGCCTGCATGGCGCGGGTGTATAGCAGATTCAGATCGTCCGGGTATTGCTGCAAGGCTTTGTGTAAAACATTCCAGGCCTTGTCCCCCTGTTTATTGGCGGACAGCGTTTCGGCTTCGATCAGATACAGCTGAATCGCATAATCGGGTTGCTCATCGCGCTCGCTCGCCAGACGGCTTTGCGCTTCGGCGGTCTTGCCGTTGTTCATCAGGATATCGGCCTGACGCAATTGCGCTGGCAGGTAATCGTTGCCCGGGCCGACCTGGGCGTATTCGATCAGTGCACCCTGGGGATCGTTGCGCTCTTCAGCGATGCGACCGAGGTTCAGATGGGCCGAGTCGACATGGCTTTCCCGGGCGATCAGGTCTTCGAGGTAGCCCTTGGCCTCGTCCCAGGCCTTGGCTTCCAGGCACACCAGCGCCAGGGAATATCGCAGTTCGTCGTCTTCCGGGTACTGCTGAACCAGGCTCGAGAACTCGGCTTTGGCGTCGTCCATGCGGTCCTGTTCGACCAGCATGCGGGCGTAAGTCAGGCGCAGGCGTTTGTCGTCCGGGTACTTCTTGATGCTTTTTTGCAGCAGCGGCAACGCTTCATCGCCACGATCAAGGGTTTGCAGCAAGCGTGCGCGCAGCAGAATCGGGGCGATTTCACCGTCGTCCGGCGGGTTGTCTTCCAATAAGGCCAGTGCGCCTTTGCTGTCGCCGTCCTGTTGCATCAACAAGGCCTTGCCGAAAAGCAGCTGGCTGTTGTGCGGATGGCGCTGCAATAAACGGTCAAAACTTTTCATCAGGCCGTTGCGGGTTTCCTGATCGGTATCGGCCGCGGACAGGGCAAGGAAGTCGAAATGCGTGTCGCCTTTGCCTTGCAGGACTTTCTCCATGTAAACCATGGAGTCGTCATAGCGCCCGGCGCGAGCCAGTTGTACGGCGGCGGCCCGTTGCGCCTCGAGGTCGTCCGGGGCGTTTTTCGCCCAGATCAGCGCGGTGTCCAGGGCGGCCTGGTCGGCGCCCAGGTACTCGGCGATGCGAAACGCCCGCTCGGAGATGCCCGGATCCTGGGTATTGATGGCCTGGGTCACGTAGTTGTCCAGCGCAATGTCGAAACGATTGCGTTGGCCAGCCAGTTCGGCGCTCAACAGACTGAAGACGGTTTCTTCACTGAATGAGCTGTAAACCTTGGGCTTTTCAGGGGCCGGAGTGCTGTCTTCGACCGGCGGCGTACCGTCCGACGAGACGGGTGCCATGGCCTGGCAGCCGCTGAGGAAGACAAAAGCGAGGAGCAACGCGGAAGATCTATTCATATAGGAAGAGGACGACTAACCTGCGGTCGGATCATCATGACACAAGCCTTCGGCCAAACATAACCATGTAGGAGCGAGCTTGCTCGCGATGGACGTGAACGATAACGCGTGCTGTCTGAATAAACGCATCATCCTCACGTTTTTCGCGAGCAAGCTCGCTCCTACAGAAAGCCTTTATAAGCGCAAGCTACCAGGACAATAGTCAGCGGTAGTTGTTCTGGCTCTGTCGAAGTAGGACAATTGCCGGCTTCACGTCACCATCAGCGACTTTGAATGGCCTTCCTTGCACTCGGTATTAACCACAAGACTGCTTCAGTAGACGTCCGCGAGCGCGTGGCCTTTACCCCTGAGCAGCTGGTTGAGGCCTTGCAGCAGCTCTGCCGACTCACCGACAGCCGCGAAGCTGCGATCCTCTCCACCTGCAATCGCAGTGAACTCTATATAGAACAGGATCACCTTTCGGCTGACATCGTGCTGCGCTGGCTGGCCGATTATCACCATTTGAGCCTCGACGAGCTGCGCGCGAGCGCTTATGTGCACGAAGATGATGCGGCAGTTCGTCACATGATGCGGGTCGCCTCCGGGCTCGATTCGCTGGTGTTGGGCGAACCGCAGATTCTCGGCCAGATGAAATCGTGCTACGCCGTGGCCCGCGAGGCTGGCACCATCGGTCCGCTGCTCGGGCGTCTGTTTCAGGCGACGTTCAATGCGGCCAAGCAAGTGCGTACCGACACCGCCATCGGCGAAAACCCGGTGTCCGTGGCGTTTGCCGCGGTCAGCCTGGCGAAACAGATTTTCAGTGACTTGCAACGCAGCCAGGCCTTGCTGATCGGCGCCGGCGAGACCATCACCCTGGTCGCCCGCCATCTGCATGAGCTGGGTGTGAAGCGCATTGTCGTCGCCAACCGCACCCTGGAACGCGCGAGCATTCTGGCCGAGCAGTTTGGTGCCCATGCCGTGTTGCTCTCGGACATCCCGGCCGAACTGGTGCGCAGCGACATCGTCATCAGCTCCACCGCCAGCCAGTTGCCGATCCTCGGTAAAGGCGCGGTGGAAAGTGCCTTGAAGCTGCGCAAGCACAAGCCGATCTTCATGGTGGACATCGCCGTACCGCGCGATATCGAGCCTGAAGTCGGCGAGTTGGACGACGTTTACCTTTATAGCGTCGACGATCTCCACGAAGTGGTCGCCGAAAACCTCAAGAGCCGTCAGGGCGCTGCGCAAGCGGCGGAAGAGATGGTGTCGGTTGGCGCGGAAGACTTCATGATCCGCCTGCGCGAACTGGCGGCGGTGGATGTGCTCAAGGCCTATCGCCAACAAAGCGAGCGCATGCGTGACGAAGAATTGCAGAAGGCCCAGCGGATGCTGGCCAACGGCAGCAGCGCCGAAGACGTGCTGGTGCAATTGGCACGTGGCTTGACCAACAAACTCCTGCACGCACCGAGCGTGCAGTTGAAAAAGCTCTCTGCCGAAGGTCGCCTCGACGCACTGGCCATGGCCCAGGAACTCTTTGCCCTCGGTGAGGGCTCATCGGATAGCTTTTCGGATAAAAAACCGCAATGAAAGCGTCACTGCTCAATAAGCTGGACATCCTCCGGGACCGTTTCGAGGAATTGACCGCCTTGCTTGGCGATGGCGAGGTCATTTCCGATCAGAACAAATTCCGCGCCTATTCCAAGGAGTACGCGGAAGTCGAGCCGATTGTCGACACCTATAAACAGTTGCTCAAGGTGCAAAGCGACCTCGAAGGCGCCCAGGCCCTGCTCAAGGACAGCGACCCGGACATGCGCGAAATGGCCGTGGAAGAAGTTCGCGAAGCCAAGGAGCAACTGATCGAGATTGAAGCCAGCCTGCAACGGCTTTTGCTGCCCAAGGACCCGAACGACGGGCGTAACGTATTCCTCGAAATTCGTGCCGGCACCGGCGGTGACGAGGCGGCGATTTTCTCCGGCGACCTGTTCCGCATGTATTCGCGTTACGCAGAGCGGCGTGGCTGGCGGGTGGAAATTCTCTCGGAGAACATCGGCGAGCACGGCGGCTATAAAGAAGTCATCGCGCGGGTTGAAGGCGACAACGTCTACGGCAAGCTGAAATTCGAATCCGGTGCGCACCGCGTGCAACGGGTTCCGGCCACTGAATCCCAGGGGCGCATCCACACATCCGCCTGCACCGTGGCAGTGTTGCCCGAGCCAGACGAACAGGAAACGATCGAGATCAACCCGGCGGATCTGCGGGTCGACACCTATCGTTCCTCCGGCGCCGGTGGTCAGCACGTCAACAAGACCGACTCGGCGATCCGCATCACGCACTTGCCGTCCGGTATCGTCGTCGAGTGCCAGGAAGAACGTTCCCAGCACAAAAACCGCGCCCGGGCGATGTCCTGGCTGTCGGCCAAACTCAACGATCAGCAGACCAGCGCCGCCGCCAATGCCATCGCCAGCGAGCGTAAATTGCTGGTGGGTTCGGGGGATCGTTCGGAGCGGATCCGTACCTACAACTTTGCCCAGGGCCGGGTCACCGATCACCGGGTCAATCTGACGCTGTATTCCCTCGACGAAATCCTCGCGGGTGGTGTCGATGCGGTGATCGAGCCGTTGCTGGCCGAATATCAGGCTGACCAACTGGCGGCCATCGAATGACGATCATTGCCAGTCTGTTGCGCGCCGCTGATTTACCCGACTCGCCGACGGCGCGTCTGGATGCTGAATTACTGTTGGCCGCGGCATTGGGCAAGTCCCGCAGTTTTTTGCACACCTGGCCGGAGCGCATCGTTCCGAGCGACGCCGCGCTGAAGTTCGCCGAGTACCTGCAACGCCGTCGTGGCGGTGAGCCGGTGGCGTACATCCTGGGCCAGCAAGGTTTCTGGAAGCTTGATCTGGAAGTCGCGCCGCACACGCTGATCCCGCGCCCGGACACCGAATTGCTGGTAGAGGCCGCGCTGGAATTGTTGCCCGCCACGCCCGCCAAGGTCCTCGATCTCGGCACCGGCAGCGGCGCTATCGCCTTGGCCCTGGCCAGTGAACGTCCGGCGTGGAGCGTCACTGCCGTGGATCGCGTGCTTGAAGCCGTGGCCCTGGCCGAGCGCAATCGTCAGCGCCTGCACCTGAACAATGCCACCGTGCTGAGCAGCCATTGGTTCAGCGCGCTGGAAGGTCAGCGTTTTCAGCTGATCATCAGCAATCCACCTTACATCGCTTCGACCGATCCGCATCTGGTGGAAGGCGATGTGCGTTTCGAACCGTCCAGTGCGCTGGTAGCCGGTATCGATGGGCTCGACGATTTGCGCCTGATCGTCGCCCAGGCACCGGATTACCTGGAAGCGGGCGGCTGGTTGATGCTCGAACACGGTTATGATCAAGCCGAAGCCGTGCGCGATCTGCTGCATACCCGCGGCTTTGAAGAAGTCCACAGCCGCACCGATCTGGGCGGCCACCAACGGATCAGCCTGGGGCGCCTGCCGTGCTGAATGATCAGGAATTGTTGCGCTACAGTCGGCAGATTCTGTTGCAGCACGTCGACATCGACGGTCAATTGCGACTGAAAGAAAGCCGCGTGTTGATCGTCGGTCTTGGCGGTCTCGGTTCACCGGTTGCGCTTTACCTCGCCGCGGCTGGCGTTGGTGAGTTGCATCTGGCGGACTTCGACACCGTCGACCTGACCAACCTGCAACGCCAGATCGTTCACGACACCGACAGCGTCGGCCTGACCAAGGTCGATTCAGCGATCCGCCGCCTGAGCGCAATCAACCCCGAGATCACGTTAGTCGCCCATCGCACTGCGCTGGACGAAGATTCTTTGGCGGCAGCGGTTGCCACCGTGGATCTGGTGCTGGACTGCTCCGACAATTTTTCCACCCGCGAAGCGGTCAACGCCGCGTGCGTGGCCGCGGGCAAGCCTTTGGTCAGCGGCGCGGCGATTCGCCTCGAAGGGCAATTGTCGGTGTTCGACCCGCGTCGCCCGGAAAGTCCGTGCTACCACTGCTTATATGGGCACGGCAGCGAAGCCGAACTGACGTGCAGTGAAGCGGGCGTCGTCGGTCCGTTGGTTGGGTTGGTCGGTAGCCTCCAGGCGCTGGAAGCGATGAAGCTGCTGGTGGGTTTCGGCGAGCCTCTGGTGGGACGGTTGTTGTTGATTGATGCCTTGGGTTCGCGTTTTCGCGAGCTGCGGGTCAAGCGTGATCCGGGCTGCAGCGTCTGTGGGCCGAAACATGCGTGAAGCGCCGATTGGCGTGTTCGACTCCGGTGTCGGCGGGCTCTCGGTGCTGGCTGAGATCCAGCGATTGCTGCCCAACGAAACGCTGCTGTACCTCGCCGATTGCGGAAATATTCCCTACGGAGAGAAAACGCCGGAATTCATCCAGCAGCGTTGCAGCGTGATGGCCGATTTCTTTCAGCAGCAGGGCGCCAAGGCCCTGGTGCTGGCCTGCAACACGGCGACTGTCGCCGGTGTTGCGGACTTGCGACGCGATTACCCTGAGTGGCCTATCGTCGGCATGGAACCCGCCGTCAAACCCGCCGCTGCCGCCACCCGCAGTGGCGTGGTCGGCGTACTCGCCACCACCGGCACCTTGCAGAGTGCCAAATTCGCCGCGCTACTCGACCGCTTCGCCACTGATGTACGGGTGATCACTCAGCCGTGCCCGGGGCTGGTGGAGTTGATTGAAAACGGCGATCTGCGCAGTCCCGCCCTGCGTGAGTTGCTTGCCAGGTATGTCGGGCCGCTGCTCGCCGCCGGCTGCGACACGATAATTCTTGGCTGCACGCATTATCCCTTCCTAAAGCCGTTGCTTAAGCAGATGATCCCTGAAGACATCAGCTTGATTGATACCGGCGCTGCTGTAGCGCGACAACTTCAGCGCTTGTTGGCCGAGCGTGAATTGCTCGCCGAGGGGCCTGCACGTACTGCGCAATTCTGGACGAGTGCCGATCCGGAGCATTTCAGAAATATCTTGCCGATCTTGTGGAATACCGCTGGCGTTGTGCAAAGCTTCAAAGGGTAAACAAAATCCTGGGGCAAACGAATAGTTGGGGTGAACTTCTGATTAATCGTCGACTTCTATAGCGGTAAGCAACAAAAAAAACCTTACGAAATCGTTCGGAAAAGGATGTTTCTAATGAAGCGACTATTCTGCTTGGCCGCGATTGCGGCCGCACTGATGGGGCATAGTTTTACCGCACAGGCGGCAGGCGTGGAGTTCGCGGTCGGCCAGACCAGCGAGTCGACCATGACCTATCGACTGGGCATGCAATTCGATTGGGACAAGAGCTGGCTGCAGAGTGATGTCGGTCGCCTGACCGGTTACTGGAGTGGCGCCTACACCTACTGGGACGGCGACGAGGCCTCCAGCAACCACAGCCTGTCGTTCTCGCCGGTGTTTGTTTATGAGTTTGCCGGTCAGAACGTCAAACCCTATGTAGAACTCGGGGTGGGCGTGGCGTTGTTCGCCAATACCGAAGTCGAAAACAATCAACTTGGCAGTGCCTTTCAGTTCGAAGACCGGTTCGGCTTCGGCCTGCGTTTTGCGGGCGGGCATGAAGTCGGGATTCGCGCGACGCACTATTCCAATGCGGGGCTCAGCAGTCCGAACAATGGTGTAGAAAGTTACGCGCTGCACTACACGATGCCGTTGTAACGTCAAAAGCTTCGCGGGCAAACCTCGTTCCTACAGGTGCACCGTTCTACCTGTAGGAGCGAGGTTTGCCCGCGAAGGCGTCAGACCAGACAACACATCTCTAAACTAACGATACGCCGTGGTAATCCCCTGGCGTTCTTCGATGCACTCCGGTGCGCCCATCTCGAATTCCCGGCAAATCAGCGGGCGTTTCTCGTAGATCGTGCACATCATGCTGTTGCGATCCAGCGCGGCACACCAGCCGTCGTCCAGACGCAGCATGACTTCCCCACCCCAATCATCGGTATCGATAAATCGTTCGGGCACACCCGTGTCGGTGATCAGCATGACTTCGAGCTGGCAGCAGCAGGCTGCGCAGGTCGAGCAGGTGACCGCCGGCTCGGCGATTTGTGTGTGGGGTATGGTCTTCATGGCGCGCAGTGTAAGTCAGTCGGCCGGCGCTGTGTGAAAGGCCTGACGGACGCTCAACCGTAGGTGTCGGACGCCGCCAACCGCTGGGCCATGAAATGCAACGTAGGAAGCAGCAGCGCCCAGAGTAATCCGATGCCGATCAGGGTCGGTGCCTGGCCGTAAGGGAATTGCACCCCGGCCAGTTGTCCTCCCGCGTAATACGACAACGGTCCACCCACGGCGCCCAGCAGGCTGCCCAGCCACCAGGGCGTTGCGGTCCATTGCAGGCAATGGCGCAATGTCGTTGCCAGCAGCGCCCATAACAGCATCAGCCATAGAGGAATCAGCGGCACGACATCGTTGAACTCGAACACCCCCAGCCAGTGCAATGAACTGTCGACGGTCGTGCCCAGCACCACCACGCTGAGAATCAGCCGGCCTTCGTCCGCCCAACGACTTATCCACAGCAGATGAATCACCAAAGCGCCCAGCGCCACCAACAACCACAAACTGTTGCCGCCGATCACGCAGGCAAGCCAGCCGAGCTGGAACAGCGCAGCGTTGGCCAGGCGTTCAAGCATCGAAGCGGCCGAGCAGAGGCGCGGTCATTGCCGACGGTTTGGCCAGCAGCAACTGCGCCGTGCCGATGGTGCGCTCCAGGAAGCCACCTTCGCAGTAGCACAGGTAAAACTCCCACAGCCGGAGGAAATAATCGTCGTAGCCCAATTCGCTCAAGCGACCTTGGGCACGGCGAAAGTTCTCATGCCACAGGCGCAAGGTTCGCGCGTAGTGCAGGCCGAAATCCTCCATGTGCAGCAAGTTCATGTCGGTGTCGCGGCTGACGATCTCGAGCATTTTCTGCACGCAGGGCAGGGCGCCGCCGGGGAAGATGTAGCGCTGAATGAAATCGACGCTGCCCTTGGCCTGCTCGTAGCGCTGCTCGCGGATGGTGATCGCCTGCAACAGCATCAAGCCATTGCTCTTGAGCAAGTGCGCACACTGCTTGAAGTAGGTCGGCAGAAAGCGATGGCCCACGGCTTCGATCATCTCGATCGACACCAGTTTGTCGTACTGCCCGGTGAGGTCGCGGTAATCCTTGAGCAACAACGTGACCTGGTCTTGCAGACCCAAGGCGTCGATCCGTTGCGCGGTAAAGGCGTACTGCTCTTTGGACAGCGTGGTGGTGGTGACTTTGCAGCCATAATGCTGCGCCGCGTACAGCGCCATGCTGCCCCACCCGGTGCCGATTTCCAGCAGGTGATCGCTGGGTTTGAGGTCGAGCTTCTGGCAGATCCGTTCCAGTTTGTTCAACTGCGCCTGTTCCAGGCTGTCCTCGGGACTCAGGAATTGTGCTGCCGAATACATCATGGTCGGGTCGAGAAACTGTTCGAACAGATCGTTGCCGAGGTCGTAGTGCGCGGCGATGTTTTTTTGCGAACCCTTGCGTGTGTTGCGGTTGAGCCAGTGCAACCCTTGAACGAACGGCCGACCGAGTTTCGCCAGGCCGCCTTCCAGCGCATCCAGCACTTCAAGGTTACTGACGAACACGCGAACCACCGCCGTCAGGTCCGGCGAACTCCAGTAACCGTGGATAAACGCCTCACCTGCGCCGATCGAACCGTTGCTCGCCACCAGTCCCCACGCCGCAGCGTCGAGGATGTGAATCTCCCCCAGCAAATGACTGCCAGCGGTGCCGAAGACATGCCGCTCGCCGTCCTCGACGACCACCAGTTGCCCGTGCTTGAGGTGCGCCAGTTGCCGCAGCACACCGCGACGCAGCAACGTCCCGGTCAGACCGTTGGTGCTGAACAGCGTGGCTTTGGCCGAGACACTAGAGGATTTCATGGTGGCGATCCTTGGGCGGAACGGTGGCGGTTTGAAAGCTGCCATCGGCAGCTTGATGAGCAAATATCGGCGCGCGTTTGAGCAGCAGGCGCAGGGCTTGCCAATAAATCGCCAGACAGGTTTTCGCGGTCATCCACGGAAAGCGCCGCAAGTAACGGTGCAGGCTGGCGCGACTCAGGGCCTCGCGTTTCAGGTTGAGCGTGGCGTCGAACAGCTTCAGTTCGCCCTGCCAGTCGGCCATGTGCACGCCAAGCTTTTTCGCGACCGGGCTGAAGCTCATGCGGTGTTCGAGATCGCGGGGGAGAAACGGCGACACATGAAACGCCTTGGCCACGGCGAAATGCTGATGGAAGTCGCGCAGGTCCTCCGGCGTCCTGGCCGGCAACACGTAGTGATAACGCTCGCGCCACGGGGTATTGGTGACTTCGGCAAGAATCGCCGCCAGTTGACCGTCGGCTTCGTAACAATAGAAAAAACTCACCGGGTTGAACGCCAGGCCCCAACTGCGAGGCTGGGTCAGCAGGCAGACCGAGCCTTGTGGTGCATGACCAATGGCCTGGCGAACCTGCTCGCGCACCGCGTCGATCAGGCGCATGCCGTTGCCGGTGAAGGCTTTGAGGTAGTCGCTTTCGCGAAACGAAAACGGCGAGAAACGGCGATTGCCCGAGAGTGGCGATAGCCCGAGTACCGCGTCCTGTTCGTCGAGATCGAGGTACAGCAGGCCGATCCGGTAGCGGAATTCATGGCGCCTTGGGGCAAACCGCCGATGGGCGATCCAGCCGCTGTAGAGGGCGCTGTTCACAGCACTTCCCCGAACGAGCGGGCCACGCGCAACGCGCTGACCACGCCATCTTCATGGAAACCGTTGGCCCAGTAGGCGCCGCAATAAAAGCTGTGTTGCGCGCCGTTCAATTCTTCCCAGCGCGCCTGCGCGGCCACTGCCGCCAGGCTGTATTGCGGATGGGCGTAGGTGAATCGGCCGAGCACCATGGACGGGCTGATGCCGGCGCTCTGGTTGAGGCTGACGCAGAACGTGGTGTCGCTCTGGATGCCTTGCAGGATATTCATGTCGTAGGTCACGGCGGCCAGCGTATGGCCGGCGCCGCCGAGGCGGTAATTCCAGCTGGCCCAGGCGAGTGCGCGCGACGGCAGCAGGCGTGTGTCGGTGTGCAGCACCACTTCGTTGTCGGCGTAGGGCAGGGCGCCGAGGATCGACCGTTCGGCATCGCTCGGTGTGGCCAGCAGTTTCAGTGCCTGATCGCTGTGGCAGGCGAACACCACTTTGTCGAAGTGTTCGCTGCCGGCGCTGCTGTGGATCACAACGCCATCGGCATCGCGCTCGACGCGTATCACCGGACAGTTGAGGCGGATCTTCTGGTTAAAGGTTGCAGTCAACGGTGCGATGTAAGCACTCGAACCGCCCTCGATCACCCGCCATTGCGGGCGATTGTTGACCGACAGCAAACCGTGATTGTTGAAAAACCGCACAAAGAATTGCAGCGGAAAATTCAGCATCTCGGCCATCGGCATCGACCAGATCGCCGCGCCCATCGGCACGATGTAATGCAGGATGAACCGCTCGCCGTAACCACCGGCATTGAGGTATTCATCGAGCGTGGTGTGCGCCGCGATCCGGCCTTCGGACAGGTCGGACTGAGCGCGTTTGTTGAAACGCAGAATGTCCCGCAGCATGCCCCAGAACCCCGGCGACAGCAGATTGCGGCGCTGGGCGAACAGGCTGTTGAGGTTGTTGCCGTTGTACTCGAGGCCACTGTCCGGGTCGGTGACCGAGAAACTCATCTCTGTCGCTTTGAAACCGACGCCGATCTGGCCCAGCAGGCGAATGAAATTCGGGTAGGTCCAGTCGTTGAACACAATGAACCCGGTGTCCACGGCATGGTGCTCGCCATCGACTTTCACGTCCACGGTGTGGGTATGACCGCCGACCCGGTCGCCGGCCTCGAACAGGGTGATCTCGTGGCTGCGATTCAGCAGGTAAGCGCTGGTCAGGCCCGAGATGCCGCTGCCGATGATGGCGATGTTCACGGCACGTCCTTGATCGGCGGACTGCTGCGCACCATACGTTTGCCGATGGCGAGCTTCACCCGGTTGGGCATTTTCGACAGCGGCCAGAGCGCCGCCATGAACAGCGCCGGGAACGCGATCTCCAGTGGCCGATGCTTCAGTTTGGTGAAGATGTGTCGCGCTGCTTTGCCCACCGGCCAACTGAGCGGCATCGGGAAATCGTTCTTCGCCGTCAGCGGTGTGTCGACAAACCCCGGGCTGACCACGGTGACTTCGATGCCTTCGGGCGCGAGGTCAATGCGCAACGATTCGAACAGATAACGCAGCCCGGCCTTCGAGGCACCATACGCCTCGGCGCGTGGCAGCGGCAAGTAAGTCACCGAACTGGCGACGCCCACCAGATGCGGTGCGAGGCCTTTGCGCAACAGCGGCAGCGCCGCTTCGATGCAGTAACTGCTGGCCAGCAGATTGGTGCGCACCACGTGCTCGACGAGCGACGAATCGAACTGCTGAACGTCGACGTATTCGCAGGTGCCGGCATTGAGAATCACCGTATCCAGCGAGCCCCAGTCATGGGCGATTTGCTCGCCGATTTCGCGCACGGTCTGGCTGTTGGTCAGGTCTCCCGCGACCACCAGCACTTGCCCGGGATAGCGTTGCGACAAGACTTTCAGCGGCGCCAGCGAGCGCGAACTGACCGCCAGGTGGGCACCGGTTTTCAGAATTTCCTCGGCCAGCGCGGCGCCAATGCCGCTGCTGGCTCCGGTCAGCCAATATCGTCGTGGAGGTGTAAGGCTCATCCCATTCTCCTTTTCAGCCAGGCGATTGCCCGGCCCAATACGGGTACATGTTCGTAGAGCAGTGCCCCGGCATCGAAGTAATCCCGGTGGCGATAAACCTTGTCACGCCAGCGCAGGTGCGAGCAGCCATCCACCCGAATCAAGCCCCCGCCGGCAAGGCGCGGATGGCGGTAGCTCATGACCCAGCGCAGATAACCTTCGCCTTCGCCGATCTGGTCGAAGCCGTGAAAATCGAAACGCAGTTCGCTGACGTTGGCGTAGAGCTCACTGAAATAGCTGTGCAATTGCCCGATGCCCTGTACGTCGTGCAGCGGATCGGTGAAGTGCACGTCGGCGGCGTACAGCTCATTCAGGCGCTGCAGGTTGTCTTTGTTGAGTTCGCCAAACTGCCGGGCGAAGCGCCGCAGAAAATCACTCATAGCTCCCTCCGGCATCTTGTCGCGATGGCAGGTTTTTGAACGCGGCCAACGCGCGCGCGCGACTCGTACTTAGATTGACGATTGGCGACGGATAACCTGCCACCCCGAACAAACCGCCAAGGTTCGCCGGGTTGTGCAGGTCTTTCTTGTTCAGCCCGGCCAGCTCCGGCAGCCAGTGCTTGATGAACAGGCCTTCGCTGTCGAATTTTTCCGATTGGCTGAGCGGGTTGAAAATCCGGAAGTAGGGCGCCGAGTCGGTGCCGGTGGACGAACTCCACTGCCAGCCGCCGTTGTTCGCCGCGAGGTCGCCATCGATCAGGTGCCGCATGAAAAAACGTTCGCCTTCACGCCAGTCGATCAGCAGGTTCTTGGTGAGGAACATCGCCACCACCATGCGCAAACGGTTGTGCATCCAGCCGGTTTCGAGCAGTTGGCGCATCGCCGCGTCGATGATCGGCAGGCCGGTGCGCGCTTCTTGCCAGGCCGCCAGTTCGTCGGGGGCGTCGCGCCAGGCCAGGGCTTCGGTTTCCGGGCGGAAGGCGCGGTGGCGAGAGACGCGTGGGTAGCCCACCAGAATGTGTTTGTAGAACTCGCGCCAGAGCAATTCGTTGATCCAGGTGACGGCGCCGACTTTGCCGCTTTCGAACTCGCCTTGGTTGCTTTGCAGGGCGGCGTGCAAGCATTGGCGCGGGGAAATGACGCCGGCCGCGAGGTAGGCCGAGAGCTGGCTGGTGCCGGGTTTGGCCGGGAAGTCGCGCTCACTTTTGTAGTAGTCGATCTGCGCATCGGCGAAGGTGTCGAGACGGCGTCGGGCTTCGATTTCACCGGCGGGCCAGAGTGCGCGCAAGGTCTCGCTCGGCGTGTCGAAGCCTGCAACGCTTGAAGGGATTTCATCGCTGTCGACGGTCAGCCGCGATTGAGCCATGGGCGCGCTCACCAGGCTCGGCAGTGAGCTGTGCAGGCGGTCGTAGCACACTTTGCGGAACTGACTGAAGACCTGGAAGTACGTGCCGGTCTTGGTCAGCACGGTGCCGGGCTTGAACAGCAACTGATCGAGGTAGCTATAAAAGTCGATGCCTTGGGTTTTCAGTGCGTCGGCCACCGCCGCATCACGCCGGCTTTCGTGAATGCCGTACTCCTCGTTGACGTGCACCGCGTCGATCTTCAACTGCTGGCACAGATCGAGCAGAACCTTCGGCGCTTCATCCCAGCGAGCGGCGGTGCGGATCAGCAACGGGATGTTCAACTCGCCGAGTGCGCGGCTCAGTTCACGGAGGTTGCGCAGCCAGAAATCCACTTTGCACGGCGCGTCGTCATGCTCGCGCCATTGTTCCGGGCTCAACAGGTACACCGCCACGCTCGGTCCCCGGGAAGCGGCGGCCGAGAGGGCGGTGTTGTCATGTAGGCGCAAGTCGCTGCGCAGCCAGATCAATTGCATGGTGGTGTCCGTACGATTCTTTTAAATAAGCCCGCGCTGAACCAGGTCCTGATGCGCCGATAACGGATCTTCGGCCAGGAACAAGTCAGCAATCTCTGTAGTTTTTACGGACAACTCGGCGTGGTGGATGCACACCGTTGGTCCGGCAATCATTTTTGGGCAACTGACGCCGTTGAAAAGTTTCGGCAGCTGCGCAAGGTTCATGGCTTTGCTGGAATACAGCAGTACGCCGCGAGCTTGCAGGTGATCGACCGCCAGTGCGAGCTCGCCCGACGGCAACGGCCAGTCGAACACTTCCACCGGGCAATCGGCGCTGCTGATCAACCACGCGGTGAGCCACAGATGGGGTTCCAGCGGCAGGTCGGAGTGATTGATCAACAGCAGCGGAGCGGTGCGCAACTGACGGTTGTTATGGTAGATGCGCGCGCCGAATTTGCTGCGTAACCAGGAGTGAAAAAACACGCGCTCCATCTGCGCGCCAAACTGGCCCTGCCAGCGTTGTTCAAGTTCGGCGAGCAACGGCATCAGCAGTTGTTCGCACAAGGTCCGTGGCGGGTACAACGCGATCGCCTGGTTGACGGTGTCATCGAGGGTGCGTTCGTTGAGTTGAGTGACCGCTTGCAGCAGCGTGTTGCACAGCACCTGCCAATCGTTTTCGACTGATTCGCTAAAGGCTTGCGGGGTGTCGAGCAGTTGCTTGACCTGGCTGACGGCCACGCCGCGATTGAGCCAGGTGAGGATCGTCAGGATGCGTTGCACGTGTTCGGCGCTGAACAGCCGATGCCCTTTCGGCGTGCGTTGCGGCACGATCAAACCGTAACGCCGTTCCCAGGCACGCAAGGTCACGGCGTTGACGCCGGTCTGCCGGGCCACTTCACGAATCGGCAGCCAGCCTTCATCGAGGGCTTTTTTGAAGTCGGCGCCGAGGTCTTCGCGGGCACTGGTGTCGAGTGGGGTTTTCATCAGATCGCGTTTCGCAGGCTAAGGTTTTCCGGATGCGGTTGCAGGTAAACCTGTTGCGCAATGTACGGGTCCGGGTGTTGGCGAAAATGATGTTTGAGCAACGTGAGCGGCACCACCAGCGGCACGATGCCGTGGCGATACTGGCCGATGACGTGCTGCACTTCCTGTTTGTCGTCAGCGCTGATGACTTGCTTGAGGTAACCACTGATGTGTTGCAGAACATTGGTGTGAGTGCGGCGCGTGGCGCACTTCTTCAAGGCCGCCATCAGTTCGCTGAAATAGCGTGGGCCGAGTTCTTGCGGATCGATCTGGCCCATGTTGCCCAGCAGATTGCCCAGGGTTTTGTACTGCACCGGGTTATGGGCCATCAGCAGGTATTTGTAGCGCGAATGAAATTCCGTCAGTGCGCGGCGAGTCAGGCCCGCTTGCAACAACTGTTGCCAGGCGCTGTAGGCGAAGACGCGGGTGAGGAAGTTTTCCCGCAGCACCGGGTCGTTGAGCCGGCCGTCTTCTTCCACCGGCAGGTCCGGGTACAGCGCGCAGAAAGCCTGGGCATAGATGCCTCGGCCACCCCCATCCACCGGCGCACCGTTGGCGTGGTAGACCTTGACCCGATCCAGTCCGCACGATGGCGATTTCTGCATGAAGATGTAGCCGCAGATATCGTCCAGCTCGGCGGCCATCTGCCGGGCGTAATCGGCCAGCGGCCGGGTGACATTCAGTTCGGGGTGAACAGTGCCGAGGGCTTCCGGGTGTTCAGCGTCGCCGACCAGCCGGATAGGCTGGCGAGGAATGCCCAGGCCGATGGCGACTTCCGGGCACACCGGGAGGAAATCGAAATACTCAGTGAGGGTGCGGCTGCACAGCCGCGATTCCTTGTGCCCGCCATTGAAACGCACCTCGGCGCCCATCAGGCAGGCACTGATGGCGATTTTCGGTTTCGCGCTGGCGTGGGGCATCGGAGCACCTCGAATCTAAACCTGTACAGAATTCAATTTCTGTACAACATGACTCCATCATAGATTCAAAGGTGTACAAGTCAAATTATTTGTATAGGTTTTTCGCCGCATCGCTCTCCTACAGGATCTAGTTCCAGCCCGAGATCCAGGTGTCGCGGTTTTTCAAGGTTTGCCAACTCAGGCGTTGGTTGCGCTGGGTCAGTACCGCCTGCAATTCGACGTCCAGCACCGTGCCTTCCTCGTCGCGGAACAGCTCGGTGACCAGAAAATGTTTTTCGCGGTTTTGCGGGTGGGCTGCTGTCCATTTCGACAGCAGCAATTTGCTCGGATTGATGCGGTTCATTGCAAGTGTTCATGCAGGCGGCGGGCGGCTTCCTGTCCGCTGAGCCATGCACCTTCGACGCGGCCCGACAGGCACCAGTCGCCACACGCGTAAAGGCCCAGGTCGGCATCGGCCAGGGTGCCCCATTCATGGCTGCTGGCGGGGCGGGCGTAGAGCCAGCGGTGGGCGAGGCTGAACGTGGGCGCCGGCATCGCGCTGTGGAGCAGTTCGGCGAACGCGCCATGCAATTGCTCGATCACGGCTTCTTTGGGCAGGTCGATGTGTTGCCGGCTCCAGGCACTCGTTGCGTGCAGCACCCAGGTGTCCATCGTGTTGTCACGCCCCGGTTTGCTGCGGTTGCGCGCCAGCCAGTCGAGCGGGCTGTCCTGCACGAAGCAGCCTTCCATGGGGGTGTCCAGCGGTGTATCGAAGGCCAGTGCGACCGCCCAGGTCGGGTCCATTTTTACCCCGGCAGCGGCGCCGGCGAGCTTCGGCGCGGAGGCCAGCAGGGCAGTCGCCTGAGGCGCGGGCGTGGCGACGATGACGTGACTGAATGGGCCATGGGTGAAACCCTCGGCGTCCTGCAGATGCCAGTGCTCTTCACCCCGATAGACCTCGGTGATGCGGCAGGCGAACTGCACTTGCGAATCGCCGATCAGGCCGCGAGTGATGGCGCTCATGCGCGGCGTGCCGACCCAGCGCGTCTGTTCGTCCGGCGACAGATTGAGCTGGCCGCCGTGGAAGGTGTAGAGCAGCGGCGTCCACTCGGCGACCCAGCCGTTGGCTTGCCAGCGTTGGACTTCCGTGACGAAGCGGCGATCGCGGGCAGTGAAATATTGCGCGCCCATGTCCAGAGCCCCCGCGTCGCTGCGCTTGCTCGACATGCGTCCGCCACTGCCGCGGCTTTTATCGAAAAGTTGAACGACATGCCCGGCCTCCGCAAGGGCCTGGGCGGCTGAGAGTCCGGCGATGCCGGTGCCGATGATTGCGATGGGTACAGTCATAGGGGCCTCGTTTACCTTTCTGTACAGACTACGCCGTGGATGAAACCTGTACAATATTGTTTTTCGGTATAACTTTTAGCGTTCTCGTTCTGACAGCTTGGCCTATTGTTATCAACAGAGCCTGCCCGATATCAAAGATCCCTGCTTATAAAAATAGACTAGTGATCAGGGTAAAACGCCACGCGAGGAAGAAGTCATGCACATATTGCTGACCGGCGGTACTGGTTTGATAGGACGTCAACTCTGCCGACACTGGTTGAGCCAGGGACATCGTCTGACGGTATGGAGTCGGACACCTGAAAAAGTCGCAAAAATCTGCGGTGCAGAAGTTCGTGGTATCGCGCGGCTGGAAGACCTCGGACAAGAACCGGTGGACGCGATTATCAACCTGGCGGGTGCCCCGATTGCCGACCGACCCTGGACGACCAAGCGCAAAGCCTTGCTCTGGAGCAGTCGCATTACCCTGACCGAAACCCTGCTGGCCTGGTTCGAAACCCGCGAACAGAAACCGCAGGTGTTGATCTCCGGCTCCGCCGTGGGCTGGTACGGCGACGGTGGCGAGCGGGAATTGACTGAAGAATCTCCACCCGTCATCGACGATTTCGCCAGTCAGTTGTGCATTGCCTGGGAAGAAACCGCACAACGTGCCGAGGCCTTGGGCATTCGCGTGATCCTGATTCGCACGGGGTTGGTGTTGTCCGCCGAGGGCGGCTTTTTGTCGCGGCTGTTGTTGCCTTTCAAACTGGCGCTGGGCGGGCCTCTTGGCGATGGTCGGCAGTGGATGCCGTGGATCCATATCAAGGATCAAATCGCCGTGATTGATTTTCTTCTGCATCAGAAAGACGCCAGCGGTCCTTATAATGCCTGCGCACCCAAACCGGTGCGCAATCGTGAGTTTGCCAGCACGCTGGGCGCCGTGCTGCATCGCCCGGCATTCATGCCCATGCCGGCCCTGGCGTTGAAGGTGTGTCTGGGCGAGTTGTCATTGCTGTTGCTGGGCGGCCAGAAAGCCGTGCCGGCGCGTTTGCTGAAAGCGGGTTTCACATTCCAGTTCACTGATTTGCGCGCGGCCCTGGACGACCTGTCCAGCCGCCTTTGAAATAGGACGTTGCATGACCGATCACGCGTTGCTTCTGGTCAACCTGGGTTCACCTGCCTCCACCTCGGTGGCGGATGTGCGCAGCTACCTCAATCAATTTCTGATGGACCCGTATGTGATCGACCTGCCGTGGCCGGTGCGACGCTTGCTGGTCTCGCTGATTCTGATCAAGCGCCCGGAGCAGTCGGCCCACGCCTACGCCTCGATCTGGTGGGAGGAGGGCTCGCCGCTGGTGGTACTCAGCCGTCGCTTGCAGCAGGCCATGGCCACACAGTGGACCCACGGGCCGGTGGAACTGGCAATGCGTTACGGCGAGCCGTCAATTGAATCGAAACTGGTGCAGCTCGCTGCCCAGGGCCACAAGAAAATTACCCTCGCGCCGCTTTATCCACAGTTCGCCGACAGCACCGTAACTACGGTGATCGAGGAAGCCCTGCGGGTCGTGCGGGAGAAGCAACTCGACGTGCAGTTCTCGATTCTCCAGCCGTTCTACGATCAGCCGGAATACCTCGATGCGTTGGTGACCAGCGCCAGGCCTCATCTGGAGCAGGATCATGATCACCTGCTGCTGAGCTTCCACGGTTTGCCGGAGCGGCACCTGACCAAGATCGATCCGACAGGGCATCATTGTTTCAAAGGCGATAATTGCTGCCAGAACGCTTCACCAGAAGTACTGGCGACGTGTTACCGCGCCCAATGCCTGCGCACGGCGTCCGAGTTTGCCAAGCGCATGGGCTTGCAGGATGGCAAGTGGTCAGTGTCGTTTCAGTCGCGATTGGGTCGGGCGAAATGGATCGAACCCTACACCGAAGCGCGCCTCGATGAACTGGCGGGAATGGGCGTGAAGAAGGTGTTGGTGATGTGCCCGGCGTTCGTTGCCGATTGCATCGAGACGCTTGAGGAAATCGGCGATCGTGGGAGAGAACTGTTCCGCGAAGCGGGGGGAGATGAGTTGGTGCTGGTGCCGTGTCTCAATGATGATCCGCAGTGGGCGCGGGCGTTGAACACTTTGTGCGAAAGAGCGCCATTGGCGCTGTAATTAGCACCACTGTGGCGAGGGAGCTTGCTCCCGCTGGGTCGCGAAGCGGCCCCAAAATTCTCGCAGTCGATGAGGATTTTGTGAGTGCTGCGCACTCAAGCGGGACGGTGCGGCGATCCGACAAGCTCCCTCGCCACAGGGTGTCGCGTCAAGGTTTAGAGCAGCGGCTCATCCGCCTTCTTGTGCTTCCAGCTGTCATTCCCCGGCAGCAACAGGTTCAGCGCAATCGCCACCACCGCGCACAGCGCGATGCCTTTGAGGCCGAAGTCATCCGGGCCGGTGCCGGTGCCGACCAGCACACCGCCAATCCCGAACACCAGCGTCACCGACACAATCACCAGATTGCGCGCTTCGCCCAGGTCGATCTTGTGGCGAATCAGGGTGTTCATCCCCACCGCTGCAATCGAACCGAACAACAGGCACAGAATCCCGCCCATCACCGGCACCGGAATGCTTTGCAGCAGCGCGCCGAACTTGCCGATGAACGCCAGGCTGATGGCAAAGATCGCCGCCCAGGTCATGATTTTCGGGTTGTAGTTCTTGGTCAGCATCACCGCGCCCGTCACTTCGGCGTACGTGGTGTTGGGCGGACCGCCGAACAAACCGGCTGCAGTGGTGGCAATGCCGTCGCCGAGCAGGGTGCGGTGCAGGCCGGGCTTTTTCAGGTAGTCGCGACCGGTCACGCTACCGACGGCGATCACGCCGCCGATGTGCTCGATGGCTGGAGCCAGGGCTACCGGAACGATGAACAGAATCGCCTGCCAGTTGAATTCCGGCGCGGTGAAGTTCGGGATCGCGAACCACGGTGCAGCGGCAATCTTCGCGGTATCAACCACGCCGAAATAGAACGCCATCGCAAAACCTACCAGCACGCCGGAGATGATCGGCACCAGGCGGAAAATGCCTTTGCCGAACACGGCGACGATCAGGGTGGTCAGCAGCGCTGGCATCGAGATCAGCATGGCGGTCTGATAATGAATCAGCTCGCTACCATCGCCAGCCTTGCCCATCGCCATGTTGGCGGCGATCGGCGCCATGGCCAGGCCGATCGAGATGATCACCGGACCAATCACCACCGGTGGCAGCAAGCGGTCGATGAAGCCGGTGCCTTTGATCTTCACGGCGAGGCCGAGGAAGGTGTAGACGAAACCGGCCGCCATCACGCCGCCCATGGTCGCCGCAAGGCCGAACTGGCCCTTGGCGAGAATGATCGGGGTGATGAAGGCGAAGCTCGATGCGAGAAACACTGGCACCTGACGCCCGGTGACGATCTGGAACAGAATCGTCCCCAGGCCCGCCGTGAACAGCGCCACGTTCGGGTCGAGGCCGGTAATCAGCGGCATCAACACCAGTGCGCCGAACGCCACGAACAGCATCTGGGCGCCGGACAGCACCGTGCGCCAGAGCGGATCGTTGAACTCTTGCTGCATGGTCACGCGTCCTTCTGCTTGGTGCCGAAGATCTTGTCACCGGCATCGCCCAGGCCGGGGATGATGTAACCGTGTTCGTTCAGTTTTTCGTCAATGGAAGCGGTGTAGATGGTCACGTCCGGGTGAGCCTTCTCCACGGCGGCGATGCCTTCCGGCGCGGCAACCAGCACCATGGCGCGGATGTCACGGCAACCGGCTTTTTTCAGCAGGTCGATGGTGGCGACCATGGAACTGCCGGTGGCGAGCATCGGGTCGATGATCATTGCCAGGCGTTCGTTGATTTCCGGAACCAGTTTTTCCAGGTAGGTGTGGGCTTGCAGCGTCTGTTCGTTGCGGGCCACGCCCACGGCGCTGACTTTGGCGCCCGGGATCAGGCTGAGCACGCCTTCGAGCATGCCGATACCGGCGCGCAGGATCGGCACCACGGTAATCTTCTTGCCGGCGATTTTCTCGACCGACACGGTGCCGCACCAGCCTTCGATGTCGTAGGATTCCAGGGGCAGGTCTTTGGTGGCTTCATAGGTCAAAAGGGCGCCGACTTCCTGAGCGAGCTCACGGAAATTCTTGGTGCTGATGTCTGCGCGGCGCATTAGGCCAAGTTTATGACGGATCAGCGGATGGCGGATCTCGAGGATGGGCATGGGAAAGGCTCCGGCGGCGGGCAAAAAAACCGGCCTAGATTAATCTATCCGAGGGTGTTGTCCTATAGACATAGAGTACGTTAGTCCACAAACGCTTGATCTGGCCGTGCGGGATGCGTACCTTTGCCCGCTTTTCCCGAATCCCGTCCCCCCTGGAGAGCGCCATGTCCGCTGATCTCGAGCATATCCGTCAAATCATGCGAGAGGCTGACTGCCTGTACACCGAAGCTGAAGTCGAGGCGGCCATCGCCCGCGTCGGTGCGCACATCAACGAACAACTGGCTGACACAAATCCGGTGGTGTTCTGTGTGATGAACGGCGGCCTGATTTTCGCCGGCAAGCTGCTCACCCACCTGCAATTCCCGCTGGAAGCGTCCTACCTGCACGCCACCCGCTATCGCAACGAAACCAGCGGCGGCGACCTGTTCTGGAAAGCCAAGCCTGAAGTGTCGTTCATCGACCGTGACGTGCTGATCATCGACGACATCCTCGACGAAGGTCACACCTTGGGCGCGATCATCGACTTCTGCAAACACGCTGGCGCGCGCAAGGTGCACACCGCCGTGCTGATCGACAAGGACCACGACCGCAAGGCTCGCCCGGACCTGAAAGCCGATTTCGTCGGCCTGCCGTGCATTGACCGTTACATCTTCGGTTACGGCATGGACTACAAAGGCTACTGGCGTAATGCCAATGGAATTTTCGCCGTTAAAGGGATGTAAGCAATGAGCGGGCCGAGCTTTCTTGATCAATCCTTGTTCAATGAATTGGCCGGGAAGGCTGCGGCAAATCCGCGTGGACGGCAGCATCACAACTTCCATCAGATGGAAGAGGCTTGCCATCGCATGGCGGTGGGTTTGCAGCCGTCCACGTACATCCCGCCTCATCGGCATCTGGGGGACAACAAGGCTGAAACCTTGTTGGTCCTCAAAGGGCGGCTTGGCGTGCTGATTTTCGATGAGGCCGGTGTGGTGGTGCGCAAGCAAATCCTGCAGGCCGGTGGCGACTGTGTGGGTGTCGACCTGCCCACCGGAGTGTTTCATGGTTTGGTGGTGCTGGAAGCCGACAGTCTGATGTTCGAGTGCAAGGCCGGGCCTTATCGCCCGGTTGGCGAAGGTGAGCTTGCTCACTGGGCGCCGCGTGAAGGCGAGCCGGGTGTGGCCGAGTACCAGGCCTGGATGCGCGCTCAGTTCGATTGATACACCCCCCTGTGGGAGCGAGCCTGCTCGCGATAGCGGTCTATCTGACAACGTTATGTTGGATGTGCCGACGCTATCGCGAGCAGGCTCGCTCCCACAATGGATCGTGTTCACAGATCCACTTCCATGTACACATGCTAGAGTGCTCGGCCCCGCCCTCCGGAGCCTGTCATGAGCCTTTTGATCCGCAGTTGCGCCGCCCTGTTGCTGACCCTCAGCCTGCCCCTGGCCGCCGCGCCGGCACCGATGCATGCGCAGTTCCTGCCGCCGGATGACCTGACCCTGCGTGACGCCGAACCCGAGCAGCAACAACTGCTGCAGGTCACCGAATATTCGGTAGTGGTCGGCAGTCAGCGCCAGTCCACCCAGCAGCCGATCCCGGTGACGTCTCCGCTGCTGATCCGCCTCAAGGGCAAATCCTTGAACAAGGGCGCGACCATCAATCAGGTGCTGGTCAACTTCGATGGCGAAAGCAAAAGCCTGAAAAAGCCGATCTACGACAACAAGACCAAAACCCTGACGCTGTTTTATCCGATGGCGCAGTACCGCGTGGTGATCGACTTGTTGCGCAATGACACGGTGTATTGTCAGTTCCTCAGCTACGCCAATGGTCATGTCTGGGCCGATCTGCACACCGGCGCCGTTCGTCCGCGTTGAGCCTGGCGGCCAGTGAGGGGTAAACTGCCCGCCCCGTGAAATGTCTGCGAGCTGGAGTCGGCAATGCGTAAAGATAAGAAGCAAGTGATTGGTGACGAGATCGGCGATGAGCAGATCAAGTTGTTTCTCGATTTCGAACCGGTCGACGCCACTTCGCCGTCCCTGCACAAACTGATCAAGGCTTACCGTGGCCTGCGCATCGACGACTTCGAGCGTTTTCTGACGTTCTTTGTTGAAGCCGGTCTGGATTTGAACGGCAAGGATGAGCACGGCAATGACTTTGTGACCCTGATCAAGGATCAGCGCAACGCGGCCGAGTACATCGAGCTGATCGACAAAGCTCGCGGCTGATCCAGGCTTTGTGGCGAGGGAGCTTGCTCCCGCTTGAGCGCGCAGCGCTCACAAAATCTACGCCGTTCGCAGAATTTTGGGGCCGCTTCGCAGCCCAGCGGGAGCAAGCTCCCTCGCCACAGGGATTGTTTCACCGGCATAAAAAAACGCCCCGCTCTCAATGAGAACGGGGCGTTTTTTATGCGCGACGATCAAGCGTAGCTTGGGGTCTCGCTGCTTTCTTCAACCAGTTCCAGCGCGATGTTGTTCTGCGTATTGATCTTGCGATACAGCGCAGCATCGGTTTCCAGAACCTTTTCACGGGCCGGGAAGATTTCCGCCAGTTTGGCAGCCCACTCGCCGGACGCTTTGGTCGGGAAGCATTTCTCGATCAGCTCCAGCATGATGGAAACGGTCACCGACGCGCCTGGCGAAGCGCCGAGCAGTGCCGCAAGGGAACCGTCCTTGGCCGCGACCAGTTCGGTGCCGAACTGCAGGACGCCGCCCTTTTTCGGGTCTTTCTTGATGATTTGCACCCGTTGGCCGGCCACTTCCAGGCGCCAGTCTTCGGCTTTCGCTTCAGGGTAGAAACGACGCAGGGAATCCAGGCGTTGCTCCATCGACTGCATCACTTCGCTGACCAGGTACTTGGTCAGGTCCATGTTGTTTTTCGCCACGGCCAGCATCGGGCCGATGTTGCCGGCACGTACCGACATCGGCAGGTCCATGAAGGAGCCGTGCTTGAGGAACTTGGTGGTGAAGCCGGCATAAGGTCCGAACAGCAGAGACTTCTTGCCATCGACCACGCGGGTATCCAGGTGCGGCACGGACATCGGTGGCGAGCCCACGGCGGCCTGGCTATACACCTTGGCCTGGTGGTGTTTGACCACTTCCGGGTTGTCGCAACGCAGCCACTGGCCACTGATCGGGAAGCCGCCGAAGCCTTTGCTTTCTTCGATGCCCGAGGCTTGCAGCAACGGCAATGCCGCACCGCCCGCGCCGAGGAAGACGAACTTCGCGTCGACTTCGCGGGAGTTTCCGCTGTTGACGTCCTTGATGCTGACGGTCCAGCCGCCGTTGTTACGCTTCAGGCCTGTCACGCGCTTGCAGTACTTGACCTGGGCATCGGGTGCGCTGGTCAGGTGCTTGAGCAATTGGTTGGTCAACGCGCCGAAGTTGACGTCGGTGCCGTTCATCACGCGGGTGGCGGCGATGACTTCGTCAGCCGGACGACCAGGCATCATCAATGGCATCCAATCCGCCATTTTTGCCTTGTCTTCGGTGTATTCCATGTCGGAGAAGGCGTGGTGCTTGCTCAGCACGTTGAAGCGTTCCTTGAGGAAGGACACGCCGCTGTCACCTTGCACGAAGCTCAGGTGCGGGACCGGGCTGATGAAGGACTTGCACGAACCGAAGGTGCCTTTTTTGGTCAGGTACGACCAGAACTGCTTCGACACCTCGAACTGGGTGTTGATATGCACGGCTTTCTTGATGTCGACGGTGCCGTCGGCGGCCTGCGGCGTGTAATTGAGCTCACACAGCCCGGCGTGACCGGTACCGGCGTTGTTCCACGGGTTCGAACTCTCCGCGGCACCGGAATCCATCAGCTCGACGACTTCCAGCTTGATCGCGGGGTCGAGCTCTTTGAGCAGTACTGCGAGGGTGGCACTCATGATGCCGGCCCCAACCAGTACTACGTCGACTGCTTCGTTATGCGCCATTTAACGCGTCTCCAAAATCTGCAGCACCAAATTGTCGGCATGGCTGCCAGGCGTTCCGGGGCGAGTCAGTGATGCCCCTGGTACTCATGGCAGTGTCGCCATGTCCGAATCTTCGCAATTTATCGCAACTTCGACGGAGGCTACCGGCCGGGTCAATGAGGTCTATGAACTCATTTCAACGCGCGACTGGCAATTCGACTTATGGTCGAGACATCCGTTTGTGCAACCAAATCCGTAGCGGACAGGCTTCAGGCTCCGGTGTTCGAGGAATACTCGGTCCTGTGTCGTTGGGCTGTTCCAGACGCTAATGGTGCATATTCAGACGCAAAACTATTCATTTGCTCGCCACACTCTTGTGAAGTTGTGAAAACCCGTTTTTTTCACGCTCTTTTGAAGACGTGAACCTCAAAAAAGGGCTGCCCCAGCCTGGCACCGTGCCCGGATGGATTGCCGCCATGGGATACATGACAGGCAAAACGGGCAAACAGCTCAGTGACCGAGCGTAATGACAGCTCTGCAGATTCGCGAAAAGTGGGGGTTTTGCTCAAGGAACAGCAAGCGCGCCAGCTTCACTCGATCTGTGTGGGCGGCTCTCTGTGGGCGGTGCGGGGTGCCAATACCGAAGCATTGACGATGCTGCGAGGCCCGATCAGGAGACGTCCTTATAATCGGGGGGAGATTGTATCTAAGAAACGCAGGGAAATGGGCGTGTTTAATGACTTTTATTAGGCGTCTGGTCAGCTGGCCAACAGCTGCTGCGCCCGCGCGCGCGGTTGGTGCTGGCTGACACGGGCGCTGGCGGGCAGGGGATGGTGCAGCCAGTTGAGGCGAATTTCTTCGATTTCGACCCAGCCATCGCCCATCGGCTGCAGGCTGCACTGCTTGAATGCCTGGCAATGACCATTGCGGTCGAGCAGGGCGAAGCAGCGATGCAATGGGCGTGGAGCAAACAGCGAGATCAGGTGGCGCATGGCAAAGTACCTTGAAGGGGTGACTGCCGTGAAGGTTGTCAGAGCGCCGTGACATGCAAGTGTATGGGCGGTGACATCTGTGTGACAGGAACCGGCTTCCCAAGGGTTTGTCAGACATTTCAGTATTCACTGCGAGGTGCTAGTTAGCGACGATGGCGCACCGCTATACTGCCGGCCTGTTTGTGCCTGATTCTGGAGAGAAGAGCATGTTGCAACGCCTGTTGTTCGGTTTGATCACTGTGACCAGTTTGACCCTGGTTGGCTGCGCCCACAGCCCGCAACAACTGAACCCGGAACCCAAGCTCACGACTCAGCTGGCGCCGGTCGGCCATGGTCAGCCAGTGGTGGTGCGTGTGGTGGACGGTCGTCCTTCGCCAACCCTGGGCACCCGTGGCGGTCTGTATCCGGAGACCAGTGCGATCACGGTGCAGGGCGCGCAGATCCTGCCGAAGTTGCAGGCCCAGGCCGAAGCGGCCGTGCGTTTGCTGGGCTTTACCCCGACATCCAATGCGATGAATGCTCCGCAACTGACGGTGACCCTGGCCGAGCTGAAGTATCAGTCGCCGAAGGAAGGCATGTACGTGACCGAGGCAACCATCGGCGCGACCTTCCGCTCCGACGTACAGAACGCCAACCGCCGCTACAGCGGACGTTATGGTGCGTCGCTGGATCAGCGTTTTGGCATGGCGCCAAATCAGGAAACCAACACCAAGCTGGTCAGCGATGTGTTGAGCGACGCGTTGACGCGTCTGTTCAAGGACCCGACGATTGGTCAGATTCTCGGCGAGTAATTTTCGCTGGATTGAAAAAAGCCCGGTGCCAGCAATGGCTCCGGGCTTTTTTGTGCCTGCTTATTTTGGTGGGCCTGCCGCCATCCCTTGTGGGAGCGAGACCGGCTTGCCGGCGATGGCGGCGTGTCAGACGACTGTAATGTTGAATGTTGAGCCCTCATCGCGAGCAGGCTCGCTCCCACAGGAGGGGCGGGGTCAGGCAGCCTGCGAATAGAAATCCAGCACACTCACGCCCGTCAGCAAATCCGCCTCCGGTAAATCCGCATGTTGATGCCCGCCCAGTGCGCAATACACCAGCCAATGGCGATCCTGAACGTTGAAGGCAAGGCTGCCGACCAAGGCTTGTTGTTCGTCGCTTTGAGCGATGAGGTAGAGGCGATCCTGGTTTTCGGCGTGCAGCATGACGGTTTCCGTGTCGGTTTCGATGGGCCGAGAGACTGGCGCATGCAGATGACGAAGCCGTGACACAGGGCAGGAATCTGCCAGATGGTGAGTTATTTGTCGTAAAGCGGCGGGCACGAGGGGCGGCTTTCGGTAGAATCCGCGCCGCGGTCGTCGGTCCGGCGTTCGCCACACCTGTTTTGACTGAGGTTTGTGATGTCGCTGCATTTGATGACGCTGTTTACCGCCCATCCCGCCAAATTGATCAACCTGCTCGCCTTGCTGTTTGCCTTCCCGGGCAGCTGGTTGCTGCACGCTACGCGTCGCCGCGAACAACGCGCGCAGGCCAGTCTGGCAGCGCAGCGTCAGAGCCGTCCCAGTGAAGAGCCTGTACTGGATTGGGCGACCTTGCGCATGAACCGGTTTTTCTATCGCTTCGGCTTTGCCTGCCTGGGGTTGGCGTTGCTGGTGTCGTGGATCAGCACGCGGGTGTGAACTAGCACAAAACCTGTGGCGAGGGAGCTTGCTCCCGCTGGACTGCGCAGCAGTCCCCTTTCTTATTGACAAGAAGTGGAGCCGCTTTGCGGCCCAGCGGGAGCAAGCTCCCTCGCCACAGGGCGCCGTTGTCGTATCCGGGTTTAAAGCGGCAATCCCGCCTTGACCCGGTACTGATTGCGAACCGGCGTAGCGTATTGCAGCACCAAGAACGGCCGATGCTCTTGCGGGCAAGCGTCCAGGCGCTGTTGCCATTCTTCCTGGGCCTTCGCCAGTTCGTCGGCTGCAAACACTTCAGCCGCTTTCGGCACCTGCAACTGCGGATCGGCATCTTTCCACTGCGCGTAAGCCAGATAGTGCACCGGGAACAAGCGGTAGCCGCCGAGGATCTGCCTGTCCATTTCGATCGCCAATTGCTTGGTGTCTTCGTACAGCTCGGTGATCGGCGCGGCGAAGTTCACGTGGACACGGCCCTTGTAGCCGGTGATGCCCTTGGCGATGCTGACGTCGTCCTCGCCCGGCACTTTGGTGTAGCTGCCGGTGGTGGCGCGGATGAACAGCTCGCGCGCCTTGGCCTGGTCGCACGGGTCGTACTCGTAGCTGATCGACACCGGGGTGACGTTCAGCGAGCGGATGACTTCGCCGAACGGCTCATCCTTGCGGCTCATGTGGAACATCTTGAGGATCGCCGACTCGGTGCGGTCGTCGCCGTCCTTGGCCCGGCCTTCGGCCTGAGCGATCCAGATCGAGGCGCAATCGTTGCGGATCGAGTGGTTGATGTAGGCCGACAGCAGTTGATAAGCGGCCATTTTTTCCCGGCGACCGGTGATCGAACGGTGCACGATGAAGCTCTTGTTCAGGCGCATCAGGTCGCTGACGAAGGGTTTTTGCAGCAGGTTGTCGCCAATCGCGATGCGCGGTGTCGGCAGACCGGCGTGGTACACGGCATAGTTGACGAAGGCCGGGTCCATCACGATGTCGCGGTGGTTGGCGATGAACAGGTAGGCGCTGCCGGACTTGAACTGCTCCACGCCGGTGTACGTCACACCGTCGGTGGCGCGCTCGATGGTGTGGTCAACGTACACCTCGACTTTGTCCTGCAACGTGGCCACCGAATGGACACCGGCGAACTCACGGCGCAACCGATGGGCTATAAGGGGTTTGAGCATCCAGCCGAAGGCACCGGCATAACGCGGGAAGCGGAAGTGGATGAGGATATCTAGAAACGCCTTGTCGCCGAGCAGCCGGTTCAGTACCGCTGGGACTTCGCTGTCGTCGTAAGGTCGGATGGCATCGAATTCGCCCATCATGCTCTCTTGTTAGAAACGGCTAGGGTAAGTAAAGGTTTTGATCGAAAACCAACGGGGCACGGTCTGAAAAGGTAGCCAGACAAAAATAGCCCTGCAAATAGACCGGCGATTATACGCACAAGTCACCCGGGAGACCGCGATGCTGGAAACTGCGCAATATGAATGTCCGTATTGTGGTGAAGAGGTTGAGACGACGGTGGATCTGTCCGGCGGCGATCAGACCTATATCGAGGACTGTCAGGTGTGCTGTCGGCCGATAACGTTTGTGTTGCAGGTTGACGGAGAGGAATGGCATCTCGAAGTGTTCAGTGAAAACGAGTAAGGGGCATCTATGCAGCGAATCTATGAACCGGAAAACCTGATGGAAGGCGAGCTGCTGCAAGGCATGCTGGCCAGCGAGGGCATCGAGGCGCATCTGGTCGGGCGTGATTTGCTCGGTGGCAGCGGGGAGTTGCCCATCTTTGGTCTGCTGGGGTTGTCGGTCGATAATGACCAGGCCGAATACGCCCGTGAGTTGATCGCCGCGTACAATGCCGCGCTGCCGCTACCCGGCGATGAACCGGAAAGCTTTCCCGGCACGCTGGTCTGTTAGGCTGACGTTCGTTTTATCAAGAGTCGTGTTGCCCCATGTGTGGACGTTATGCCCTGTTTCGCTGGAACCCCGCCTTCGCGGCCCTGCCTGGCTTTCCCGCCGATCAGCAGGCCCAGTGGAATATTTCCCCAAACGATTCGGTGTTGATGCTGCGTGCCGTCGCTGACGGTCAGCGAGAGTTGGCCCGCGCGCGCTGGGGCTTGACGCCGCCGTGGCTGACCGATCTGTCCCGAACGCCGGCCCATGCCCGGGCCGAAACCGTGGCCGAGCAACCGATGTTCCGCCAAGCCCTGCGCGAGCGCCGGTGTCTGCTGCCGGCCAACGGTTTTTACGAATGGCGCGGCACGACGCGCAAGCGGCCTTACTGGCTGACGCCCGGGGAGGGTTCGACGCTGTTTTTTGCGGCGATCTGGGAAGCGTATCCGGTGCAGGAGCAGGTGTGGTTGAGCACGGCAGTGATCACGCAGCCGGCCGCGAGTCAGCGTCGGCCGTTGATTCTCGATGCGGCAGGGCAAGAGGCGTGGCTTGATCCCGAGACGCCTTTGCATGTGTTGCAGGGGTTGCTGGCCAGTGAGCCCGCTGCGTTGCGCGAGCGGGTGTTGGCGAATCTGGTGAATGATCCGAAGCTGAATGGGCCGGAGTGTTTGACCCCAGGTTGAGTGAAGTGATGTCTATGCTGACGCCTTCGCGGGCAAGCCTCGCTCCTACGGATTAGGTGATTTCCTGTAGGAGCGAGGCTTGCTCGCGATGGGGCCTCTGGATCAAACCTTGAACTGATTGATCAACCGCCGCTGCTGTTCAGCCAGCTTGGTCAGATCCGCACTCGCTGCGCTCGACTCATCCGCCCCACCGGCCACTTCATTGGCCACCTGCCCAATGTTGATCACGTTACGGTTGATGTCATCCGCCACCGCGCTCTGTTCCTCGGCCGCACTGGCAATCTGGGTGTTCATGTCGTTGATCACCGACACCGCCTGAGTGATCGCATCCAGCGCTTCGGCCGCTTTCGCCGCGTGTTGCACGCTTTCATCGGTACGGTTCTGGCTGTCCTCCATCACCCGCACCACATCGCGCGTGCCTTGTTGCAGCTGTTGGATCATGGTCTGGATTTCTTCAGTGGCCTTCTGGGTTTTCTGCGCCAGGTTGCGCACTTCATCGGCCACCACCGCAAAGCCACGGCCCTGTTCACCGGCACGTGCCGCTTCGATGGCCGCGTTCAAGGCCAGCAGGTTGGTCTGCTCGGCAATCCCGCGAATGGCCGTGAGAATCGCGTTGATGTTCTCGCTGTCCTTGGCCAGGGTTTGCACCACGCCCACAGCCTTGCCGATTTCCACCGCCAGCACACCGATCGAATTCGACGTGTCCCGCACGATCAGTTTGCCCTGAGCCGCCGCCTGATCCGCATGGCTGGCCGCTTGCGCCGCCTGGGTCGCGTTACGCGCCACGTCCTGAGCAGTGGCGGTCATTTCATGCACCGCTGTGGCGACCTGATCGATCTCGAGCATTTGTTTTTGCACGCCAATATTGGTGCGAATAGCGATGTCAGCGGTGTGTTCCGACGAATCGCTGACGCTCTGCACCGACGTCACGACCTGAGTGATCATCGCCTGCAACTTGGCGAGGAAGGTGTTGAAGCCTTTGGCGATTGAGCCCAGTTCGTCGGCGCGATCACTGGTCAGGCGGCGCGTCAGGTCGCCTTCGCCTTTGGCAATGTCGTCGAGCATGGCGACCATCTGTTTAAGCGGCCGGGCAATGCCGTGGCCCACCAGCCAGATCACCAGCAAGCCGATGCCGGCAATCAGCAGGCCGACCATGGCCATGCCGAAGGTGTCGGATTTGCGCTGTGTGCCGAGGTCGGCCTGGAGTTTTTGCAGGTCGGCCATCACCGCGTTCAGCGGCAGTTGCAGCATCAGGGTCCAGCGCGCATCGGTCTGGCCGATGCCGAATGGCAGGTACAACTCGATCCGCCCCTGGGTCTTGTCGACGGTGTAGGTCACTTCGCCGCGCTTGAGATTGGCCATGTTGGCGATCTGTTGGTTGTCGAGGATGTCGCTGACCTTCTCGCCGAATTTGCTCGGGTCCTTGGTGTAGGCCACGATCCGGCCATTGCCGCCGATCAGCGCCATGACACCCGAGCCGTTGTACAGCTTCTGGTTCGCGCCCAGGAGCATTTCCTGGATGAAGTTCACCGACAGGTCGGCGCCGACGATGCCCTGGAAGGCGCCGTCGAGCATGATCGGCTCAATAAAGGAGGCGAGCATGACGATCTTGTCACCGACCTTGTAGGGCGCCGGATCGATCACGCAGGATTTTTTGGTTTCTTTCGAGCACAGGTAGTACTCGCTGGCGCGCACGCCGGTGGACAGGGTTTTCTGGTCGTCGACGTCCACCAGTTTGTCCAGGCCCAGGCTGCCGTCTTCATTGCGGAACCACCATGGCAGGAAGCGGCCGTTAGCGGCGTCGATGCCCACCACCTTGGTGTCGACGTAGGCTGCGTCATTGTGGTCGAGGGCGTTTTTTTCCCAACCGATGTAGGTGCCGAGAATTTTCGGGTTTTTGGCGACGTTTTCCTTGATCAGGCTGATCAATTGCTCGCGGCTCAGGTTCAGTTGCGGCTGGCCATCGGCGCCCGGTGTGCCGATCAAGGCGTTGACCCGCACCAGCCCGCCGGCGATCAGCAGCGGCGCTTCGAGTTCACGCTGGATCTGGCTGACCTGGGTTTGCGCCAGGGACGTGAGGCGCTGTTCGATGACTTGCTCGAATTGCGCCTGGGTCCGCTCCTGAACCATGTCTTGGGTCCGGGCACCGGAAAACAGGGCATAAAGCACCAGCGCGGCGACTACGCTAAGAACGATGGCACCGGCGAGGGCCGCCACGGAAAACTGAATCGACTTGAATTTCATGGGTGCTCCGCACGCAAGAGGACATCTGCGCTGCTGTATCGGCAGGGGGGTCGAGGGCCATGAGCGAGGCAGGGTGAAATGGCTGTTTTGGAGTGGTAGATGTCGCAAATGAATCATTGCGGGCCGTTACTGGCCGCGGCGGGGAGGCTATGTGAATTTTTTCCTACGGCGATGGGAGCTTTATCCGAAATATGCGTCTGAATGTCTGTTGTATCTGGCGCCGATACATTTCCCCGCCTAGGATACCCGGCATGTTTTCAGGGAGTTTTTTGATGAACAAGCGATTGGTTTTGTGTGCTCTGAGCGCGGGTCTGTTGCTCGCCGGTTGTCAGTCGGTCAACACCACCAGCGGCGGTGCCGTTGGCGTGGAGCGCAAGCAGTACATGTTCAGCATGTTGTCCACGGACGAGGTCAACCAGATGTACGCCCAGTCTTACCAAAAGACGGTTGGCGAGGCGAGCAGCAAAGGTGTGCTGGACAAGACCAGCAACGATGCCAAGCGCATCCAGACGATCGCCAATCGACTGATTGCCCAGGCGCCGATTTTTCGTCCTGATTCGGCCCAGTGGAAATGGGAAGTCAACCTGATCAAGAGCGACGAACTCAACGCCAACTGCGGGCCTGGCGGCAAGATCATTTTCTACACCGGGCTGATTGACAGCCTGAAACTGACCGACGATGAAATCGCCGCGATCATGGGCCATGAAATCGCCCACGCCTTGCGCGAGCACGGTCGTGAAGCAATGTCCAAGGCCTACGGCATCGAAATGGCCAAGCAGGGCGCTGGTGCCTTGTTCGGCCTGGGCCAGGACAGCCTGGCGCTGGCAGACACCGTGGCCAACTATGGCATGACGTTGCCCAACAGCCGCTCCAACGAAAACGAGGCTGACCTGATCGGCCTGGAACTGGCAGCTCGCGCCGGTTACAACCCGAACGCCGCGATCACCCTGTGGAACAAGATGAGCAAGGCCTCGGAAGGTTCGCCACCGGAGTTCATGAGCACTCACCCGGCGTCGTCCAGTCGGATTGCTTCGTTGCAGGCGGCGATTCCGAAGGTGATGCCTCTGTACGAGAAAGCGCCGAAGTCCTGATAGATATGTGTTGATGCCGCTGTCGCCTTCGCGGGCAAGCCTCGCTCCTACAGACTTGCGCTGACCTGTAGGAGCGTGGCTTGCCCGCGAAGAACGATTACACGGTGTGACTAACCGAACGCGTCAAACCCACCCACTGCTCTGCATCGCCTTGTACACCGCGACAATCGCCAGGATGAAGAACGCCGAAGCCGCCAGGCGACGAATCAACGTCAAGGGCAATTTATCCGCCGCAAAGTTACCCGCCAGTACCACCGGCACGTTGGCAATCAACATGCCCACGGTGGTACCGATGATCACCAGCCACAATTCCGGGTATTGCGCGGCGAGCATCACGGTCGCGATCTGGGTCTTGTCGCCGATTTCCGCGAGGAAGAACGCAATCAACGTCGTCAGGAACGGCCCGAACTTGCGGGCGGTGCTGGCTTCGTCGTCATCCATCTTGTCCGGCACCAGGGTCCACAACGCCGTCGCGGTGAAGCTCGCGGCGAGAATCCAGTGCAACATCGCATCCGAGAAGAAACTTCCGACCCAGGCGCCTACCGCACCGGCTGCCGCGTGGTTGGCCAGGGTGGCGGCGACGATGCCGGCGATGATCGGCCATGGTTTGCGAAAACGGGCAGCGAGAATGAGCGCGAGCAGTTGCGTCTTGTCGCCGATTTCGGCCAAGGCAACGATTGCGGTGGGAACGAGAAGTGAATCCAGCATCAGGGTTTTCCTAAGGGGCGGGTCGACACGGCTATGACACGTACAGCCTTCCCGCCCCGGGTAAGGTGTTCGTGTCATAGGTCTTGTCAAACCCTGGCGATCCGTCTGATGCGGACGCTTGGGTCGCATACGCCATGGTCTGAGGACCAAGTATGTTGACGTATGCCGGACGAGCATGGCGCTCGTGGGAGACTACTCCCCTAGGACGGAGCGGATTCTGCCTAGGCAAATCCGATTGGGCAAGTACAAATTTCTAACCGCGTTTGGCCCGGTAGATTCTGAAACCCTGTCCTTCGGCCTTGATCGCACACACGCCAAGGTGCTCTTCGATCAATGGCTGATATTTCAGGAAGCTGTTCGCGACCAGGCGCAGTTCACCACCATTTTTCAGATGTTTGGCTGCTTTTCGCAGCAAGTTCTCGGTAGCGAAATAGTCTGTGTGTACGCCGACATGGAACGGCGGGTTGCTCAGGATCGCGCTCAAACCCATCGGCGCCGCATCGATGCCGTCACCGGTAATCACCTCGGCTTCCAGACCGTTGGCAGCCAAGGTCAAGCGACTGCTGGCGGCCGCAAAAGCATCCACGTCGAGCAGCGTGACCTGGTTGTGCGGATAACGACGTTTGACCGCCGCGCCCAACACGCCCGCGCCGCAGCCGAAATCCAGCAAATGACCGCTCGGCAATTTGTCCAGATGTTCAAGCAACAATGCACTGCCGCGATCCAGGCGACCGTGGCTGAACACGCCCGGCAGGCTGATGACTTTCAACGGACCTTCGGCCAGCGGCAACTCATAAGTCTGAGCCAGGCTTTCCAGCGATTTGGCCACTGGCGCATCGGCCACGGTGACCTGCCAGAGCTGGCAATGACGCGCGCTGTCGAGCTTGCGCGGTTTGCCGAACGGGTTCAGTTGCTTGGCCGCGCCTTCGATGCCGCTGCGTTTTTCACCCACCAGATACAGCTCGCGACCGGCCAGGCGCGAGGCGAGGGCGTTGAGGATGTAGTCGGTAAGGTCCTTGGATTTGGGCAGAAACACCACTGCGGTATCGAATTCGCGCTCGGGCGCGGTCACGCCGAAGTGGCTGCGCTCGGCGAAGCGAGCGTCCAGCGCGGCCTGGTCGCCGGCGTGCCAGCACCAGCCATGGGCGTCGGGCAGGCGGCCCAGCAAATCATCGGCGGGCAAACCGGCCAGCAATACCGAACCCTGGAATAACTCGGCCTGACGAAGCAGTACTTCACTGCGCGGATCCATACTCTGCTCCCTGAAAAAAAAGTGCCGCAGTTTATCAACTGACGACCCGCAGCGCCTTACCGCTGAAGTATCCCTGAGCGTTTTCGGTCAATTGGCCAACGATCCGCTGCCGCGCCTCGCGACTGCCCCAGGCGTTGTGCGGTGTGACGATCAAGCGTGGAATGTCGGCGGCGAGTAACGGGTTGCCGACGGTCGGCGGTTCGACGCTCAACACGTCTGTGGCGGCGCCGCCCAGGTGGCCGTTGCGCAAGGCATCGGCCAGTGCTTGTTCGTCGATCAAGCCACCACGGGCGGTGTTGACTACAAAGGCACCCGGTTTCATCGAAGCCAGTTCGCGAGCGCCGATGAAGTGACGAGTGTGGTCGTTGAGCGGGCAGTGCAGGGTCAGTGCATCGATCTGCGGCAGCAACTCATCCAGCGGCAAACGGTCTGGCCGGGCAGGGCGCCCCGGAATCTGCCCGAGCAGCACGCGCATGCCGAAGGCTTCAGCCAGTCGTGCGACCGCGCCCCCCAGCTCACCGTGACCGAACAAGCCCAGGGTTTTGCCTTCCAGTTCGACGATCGGGTAGTCCAGCAGGCAGAACTGTTTCGCTTGTTGCCAGCGACCTTCGCCGACCGCTTTCTGATAATCGGCGAGGCGCGTCGCCAGGTTGAGCAGCAACATGATCGTGTGCTGCGCCACCGACGGCGTGCCGTAACCCTGGCAGTTGCAGACGGTAACGCCGTGGGCGCGGGCGGCGGCGAGATCGACGTTGTTGGTGCCGGTGGCGGTGATCAGGATCAGCTTCAGCTCGGGGCTGGCGGCAATGGCCGCGGCGTCGATCTGGATTTTGTTGCTGATGGCGACGGTCGCGCCTTTGAGGCGTTCGATCACCTGATCCGGAGTGGTCTGCGCGAACAGCTGCAATTCGTCGAAGCAATCACGCAATGGGTTGAGGTCGAGGTCGCCGAGGTCCAGCGAGGGATGGTCGAGGAAAACGGCGCGGCGAGGGTTCGTCATCAACTGTACCTTTTGTGCATTGAATTGAAGGCGTAATCTGCCGAGCCTACCAGATAGAAACAAATGGTTACTTACTGGCTGGTCTGGCACAAAGCCTGTGGCGAGGGAGCTTGCTCCCGCTCGGTTGCGAAGCAGCCGTAAGCCGTAAGCCGAATGACGCAGTGCGCCTGACAAAACGCGGTCGCCTGGTTCGGGGCCGCTGCACAGCCCAGCGGGAGCAAGCTCCCTCGCCACAAAAATGAAGATGGCAAAAAGGTGAGTTCACCTTGAAATTTTTTATTGATCGGCCTGCCCCATAGGAGCCCCCATGTACTGGACAGAGTTCTTGACCGTTGCCCTCATCCATTTGCTGGCCGTGGCCAGCCCCGGCCCGGACTTTGCCGTGGTGGTGCGTGAGAGCGTGACCCACGGTCGTCGCGCCGGCACCTGGACCGCGCTGGGCGTCGGCACGGCAATTTTCCTGCACGTCGGCTATTCGCTGCTCGGCATCGGCCTGATCGTGTCCCAGTCGATCGTGCTGTTCAACGCATTGAAATGGGCCGCCGCCGCTTACCTGCTGTACATCGGCTTCAAGGCCCTGCGTGCGCAACCGGCCAAACCGGTGGCTGACGACCTGCACAAGGAAGCCGGCGAGCGTACGGCTCGCGGCGCTTTCACATCGGGTTTCGTGACCAACGGTCTGAACCCGAAAGCCACGCTGTTCTTCCTGTCGTTGTTCACCGTGGTGATCAATCCGCACACACCGCTGGCAGTGCAAGCGGGTTACGGGATTTACCTCGCAGCGGCGACCGCTGTCTGGTTCTGCCTGGTGGCGATGCTGTTCAGTCAGCAACGCGTGCGCGCCGGTTTCGCCCGCATGGGCCACTGGTTCGACCGGACCATGGGCGCGGTGCTGATCGCCATCGGCGTGAAACTCGCGTTCACCGAGATGCATTGATCATGTAGGAGCCGGCTTGCTGGCGATGGCATCGCTGCGGTCTGTCAGATAGACCTTGGCGTTCCTGTCGCCTGCAAGCCGACTCCTGCAGGTCTGGATGGCAGTTGAATGCTGGCGCAACGCTAGCATTTGCTGAATGTTGCAAATCATTCCTTCGGCTGATTTGGTTGTCATGGAAGGGCACTAGAGTGCTTACTTTCAGTCACGACCGTGCAGTCAGAAAAGGGATTCTTATGTTGCAGACTCGCGTTATCCCCCCAGCCGAAGGCGCTTACCAGTATCCGTTGCTGATTAAACGGCTGCTGATGTCTGGCGCGCGCTATGAGAAAACCCGCGAGATCATCTACCGCGACCAGTTGCGCTACAGCTATCCGACCCTGATCGAACGGGTCGCACGCCTGGCCAACGTACTGACGGCAGCCGGCGTCAAGGCCGGCGATACCGTGGCGGTGATGGACTGGGACAGCCATCGTTATCTGGAATGCATGTTTGCCATCCCGATGATCGGCGCGGTGATCCACACCATCAACGTGCGCCTGTCGCCGGAACAGATCCTCTACACCATGAACCACGCCGAGGACCGCTTCGTGCTGGTCAACAGCGAGTTCGTCGGGCTGTACAACGCGATTGCCGGTCACCTGACCACGGTGGAAAAAACCCTGCTGCTGACCGATCTGCCGGAAAAAACCGCCGACTTGCCGAACCTCGTCGGCGAGTACGAGCAATTGCTGGCGGCCGCGAGCACGCAGTACGACTTCCAGGACTTCGACGAGAACTCGGTCGCGACCACGTTCTACACCACCGGCACCACCGGCAATCCCAAAGGCGTGTATTTCACCCACCGGCAACTGGTGCTGCACACCATGGGCGTGTCGACCATCATGGGCGCCATCGACAGCGTGCGGCTCTTGGGTACCAACGACGTGTACATGCCGATCACCCCGATGTTCCATGTGCACGCCTGGGGGTTGCCGTATGTGGCGACGATGCTCGGGCTCAAGCAGGTTTATCCGGGGCGCTACGATCCGGAATATCTGGTGGAGCTGTGGCGCAAGGAAAAGGTCACCTTTTCGCACTGCGTACCGACCATCCTGCAAATGGTCCTCAACGCCAAGGCTGCGCAAGGCACTGATTTCGCTGGCTGGAAAATCGTGATCGGTGGCAGTGCGTTGAATCGTGCGTTGTACGAAGCTGCCAAGGCCAAGGGCATTCAGTTGACCGCCGCTTACGGCATGTCGGAAACCGGGCCGCTGGTTTCCTGCGCGCACCTCAACGACGAGCTGATGGCCGGTACCGAAGACGAACGCACCACGTATCGAATCAAGGCCGGCGTGCCGGGGCCGTTGGTGGAGGCGGCGATCGTCGACACCGACGGCAACTTCCTGCCCGCCGATGGCGAGACCCAGGGCGAACTGGTGCTGCGCGCGCCGTGGCTCACCGAAGGTTATTTCAATGAGCCGCAGAAGGGCGCCGAGCTCTGGGCCGGCGGCTGGCTGCACACCGGAGACGTGGCGACACTGGACGGTATGGGCGTGATCGATATTCGCGACCGGATCAAGGACGTGATCAAGACCGGCGGTGAATGGATTTCCTCCCTGGACCTCGAAGACCTGATCAGTCGCCATGCAGCGGTACGCGAAGTAGCAGTGGTGGGGATTGCCGATCCGCAGTGGGGCGAGCGTCCGTTTGCCTTGCTGGTGATCCGCGAGGGCCATGCAATCGGGGCCAAAGAACTCAAGGAACACCTCAAGCCGTTTGTGGAGTTGGGGCACCTGAGCAAGTGGGCCATCCCGAGCCAGATCGCCCTTGTTACTGAAATTCCCAAGACCAGCGTCGGCAAGCTCGACAAGAAGCGCATTCGCGTCGACATCACCGAGTGGCAAGCCAACAACAGCACCTTCCTCTCGACGCTTTAAGCGTCTTCCGGCGTGCCCGAAAAGGCACGCCAGCCCCACCAAGCAAGCGCTTGGCTTGTCAAATCCGAATTTTCAGCCATCCTTCCCGTGCCGACAGGTGTCGGTCTGGCGAAAGGACTGTTCCAGAGTGGCTGGCAGCTGCAAATCACACTTTAGAGGGATCAAGCAGTACTACCTGCTGGCTATAGTCCGCTCAAGGATTTTTAAGAACGGGGCAAACGCACAAAACGGGGCGATGCAACTTTGGAGTGACTTCGGGAAGCCTTGGCTCCCGGTCAGCCACAGCGTTTTTAAAAGTACTCACTGCCATAACAATAATGCACATGGAGTAGCGTCGATGACATCAGTAAACCAGTTCTGGCGCCGGGCTAAACTGCCCCTGGCTGTCAGTCTTGCCTCTACGCTCGCCGGGCCCGCATTCGGCGTCAGTTTCAACGTTGGTGAAATCGAAGGTCAGTTCGACTCATCCCTGTCGATCGGTGCCAGTTGGTCTACCGAGAGTGCCAACAAGAACCTCATCGGCGTCAACAACGGCGGTCGCGGCCTGTCCCAGACCTCTGATGACGGTCACTTGAACTTCAAGAGCGGGGAAACCTTCTCGAAGATCTTCAAAGGCATCCATGACCTTGAATTGAAATATGGCGACACCGGCGTCTTCGTCCGGGGCAAATACTGGTATGACTTCGAACTCCAGGACGAAAGCCGTCCGTTCAAGGACATCAGCAACGACAACCGCAAGGAAGGCGCCAAGTCTTCCGGCGGGCAGATCCTCGACGCCTTCGTCTACCACAACTACTCGATTGCCGATCAGCCGGGTTCCGTGCGTCTGGGCAAGCAGGTAGTGAGCTGGGGTGAAAGTACCTTCATCGGCGGCGGCATCAACTCGATCAACCCGATCGACGTTTCCGCGTTTCGCCGTCCAGGTGCCGAGATCAAGGAAGGCCTGATCCCGGTCAACATGTTCTACGTGTCCCAGAGCCTGACCGAGAACCTTTCCACGGAAGCGTTCTATCAACTGGAATGGGACCAGACCGTTACCGACAACTGCGGCACGTTCTTCTCGCAACCGGACGTGATCTCGGATGGCTGCGACCAGAACCTGGCCGTGCTGCGGACCCGTAATGGGATCAACAGCTCTCTGGGGGCATTGCCGCCCGGGGCGCGTAACGCTGTCATCAACACCCTGGCCGCCCGTGGCGTGAACTGGGGCAACCCGGATGAGGGTGCCATCGTTCGTCGTGGTCCGGATCGTGACGCGCGTGACAGCGGCCAGTTCGGCGTGTCCTTCAAGTACATGTTCGAGCCGCTGGACACCGAATTCGGCGCCTATTTCATGAACTACCACAGCCGTGCGCCGATTTTCAGTGGAAAGGGGGCTCCGGCGAGTGCCTATAACGCGCAGGCACTGGGTGGTGCTCTCGGCGGCGCACTGATTGGCGCGGGCATTCCGCCCGGCCAGGTTGGTGCCATCGTGGGTGGCGCGAACGGGCTGGCGGCGCAAACCCTGCCATTGGTGGTAGCGGCTAACTCCAGCTACTTCGTCGAGTACCCGGAAGACATTCGCCTGTATGGCCTGAGCTTCTCCACCACGTTGCCTACCGGTACCGCGTGGAGTGGTGAATTCAGCTACCGTCCGAACGCACCGGTACAACTCAACACCACCGACATCCTCTTTTCCGGCCTGACGCCACTGAACCCTAACGTTTCCGTGCTGCAAGGTCGTCCAGGCGAGGATCAACATGGCTATCGCCGCAAGGAAGTGAGCCAGCTGCAGACGACCTTCACGCACTTCTTCGACCAAGTGATGGGCGCTGAGCGACTGACCCTGGTGGGCGAGGTGGGCTGGACCCACGTCGGCGGCCTGGAAAGCACCTCGAAAGCACGTTACGGCCGTGACCCGAGCTACGGCCCTGGCCCATTGCCAGGCGGTCAGTGCCAGGCATTGAACGCCAGCACCCTGGGAGCAGGCGGACCACAAAACAACGTCAATCGCTACTGTGAAAACGATGGCTTCACTACCACAGACTCCTGGGGTTATCGCGCTCGTGCCATCTGGGACTACAACAGCGTATTCGCCGGTGTAAACCTCAAGCCGAACATTGCCTGGTCCCATGACGTGGACGGTTACTCGCCAGGCCCTGGCGGCAACTTCGAGGAAGGTCGCAAGGCGGTCAGCCTGGGTCTCGACGCCGAGTACCAGAACACCTACACCGCTTCCCTGGCGTACACCAACTTCTTTGACGGCAAGTACACCACCGTGGATGACCGCGACTTCGTTGCGCTCAGCTTCGGCGTGAACTTCTAAGCACTGCATTTTCAGGACGAACACACCTATGAAAACAACAAAGAGTCTGTTCCACGCTGGATTTCTGGGGCTTACGCTGCTGGCGACCAGCGTCATGGCAGCGGTCCCTGCGGCCGAAGCGGACAAGCTGGGCAAGAGCCTGACGCCGATGGGCGCCGAGATGGCCGGCAATGCCGACGGTTCGATTCCGGCCTGGAAGCCGTTGCCGAAAAACGCAGGCGCTGTCGACAGCAAAGGTTTCCTGTCCGACCCGTACGCCAGTGAAAAACCGCTGTTCACCATCACGGCGCAGAACGTCGACCAGTACAAGGACAAGCTTGCTCCGGGCCAGTACGCGATGTTCAAGCGCTACCCGGAAACCTTCAAGATGCCGGTCTACCCGTCCCATCGCGGCGCGACCGTGCCGGATGACGTGTTCGCTGCCATCAAGAAAAACGCCACTGCCACGGAGTTGGTATCCGGCGGCAACGGGTTGAAGAATTTCGAGACAGCCGTACCGTTCCCGATTCCAAAGACCGGCATTGAGGTTATCTGGAACCACATCACCCGCTATCGCGGTGGCAGCGTGACCCGTCTGGTGACCCAGGCCACGCCGCAGCCGAACGGCTCGTACAGCCTGGTGTACTTCCAGGACCAGTTCGTATTCCGCGACAAGATGAAGGATTACGATCCGGCGAACCCGGGCAACATCCTGTTTTACTTCAAGCAGGAAGTGACCGCGCCGGCACGTCTGGCCGGTGGTGTGCTGCTGGTGCACGAAACCCTCGATCAGGTGGCGGAACCGCGTTCGGCGTGGGTCTACAACGCTGGTCAGCGTCGCGTGCGCCGTGCCCCGCAAGTGTCCTATGACGGGCCGGGTACTGCGGCGGACGGCTTGCGTACCTCCGACAACCTGGACATGTACAACGGTGCACCGGATCGTTACGACTGGAAGCTCGAAGGCAAGAAAGAGATGTACATCGCCTCCGACAGCTACAAGCTCGACGATCCGAAGCTGAAGTACAGCGACATCATCAAGGCCGGTCACATCAACCAGGACCTGGCTCGTTACGAGCTGCGTCGGGTTTGGCATGTCGTGGCAACCCTGAAGGAAGGTCAGCGTCACATCTACGCCAAGCGTGACTTCTACATCGACGAAGACACCTGGCAAGCAGCGGTGATCGATCACTACGACGGTCGTAACCAACTGTGGCGTGTGGCAGAAGCTCACTCCCAGAACTACTACAACGTTCAGGTGCCGTGGTACACCCTGGAAACCCTGTACGACCTGCAGTCCGGCCGTTACTTGGCTCTCGGTATGAAGAACGAAGAGAAATCGGCGTATAACTTCGGTTTCACTGCCACTACCAGCGACTTCACACCGGCGGCATTGCGTCAGTCCGGGGTTCGTTAACCTGAACTGAACTGAGGCCGCATCCTCGAAAAAAGCCCCGACTGGTTCGGGGCTTTTTTTTGCGCGTAGACTTTTTGTAGCCATTTGTAGCAATAACCTTCAATACCTCTTCGTTTACCGCTAGTCTGCGGACATCTGCAACGCCGCCAACAGCAATTCAAACAAGAGCCGGCCATGACTGATCTGTCCCCACTCCCGGGCCCTGCAAGCGTTGCCGTCGCGACACTGGACGGTCGTTTCTTTCGGCCACCGCTGCCTGACGGGCACGTGCTGCGGCCTCGTTTGTGCGAGCGCCTGAGTGCCGGTCTCGGTGGCAGGCTGTTGCTGGTCAGCGCACCGGCGGGGTTCGGCAAGAGTTCGCTGGCAGTTGAGTTTTGTCAGGGGCTGCCCGCTCACTGGCAAAGTCTGTGGCTGGGGTTGAGTCCGCGAGACAACGACCCCGGTCGTTTTCTCGAGCGGTTGCTCGAAGGCCTCCAGGACTTTTTTCCGCAGTTGGGCAGGCAGTCCCTGGGCCTGTTGAAAATGCGTCAGCGGCATCAGCCGTTTGCCTTCGAAGAATGGCTGGACGGTTTGCTCGACGAGTTGGCCGTGCATTTGTTGCCGACGGCACCACTGCTGCTGGTACTCGATGACTACCATCTGGCCCAGGGCCCGGTGCTCGATCGTTGCCTGCAATTTTTCCTCAATCATCTTCCTGACGGCTTGCTGGTGATGGTCACCAGTCGCCAGCGTCCAGACTGGCATCTGGCACGTCTGCGCCTGTCGCGGCAATTGCTCGAGTTGCATGAGCAGGATCTGCGCCTGACACACGACGAAGCCTTGACCCTGCTCGATCGACACAGCACGTCCTTGCGCGGCGAAGCGCTGGAGAGCCTGATCCAGCGCAGCGAGGGCTGGGTCGCTGGCTTGCGTTTCTGGTTGCTGGCGGCTTCCGAGGCCGGCTCCGAGGGCGCATTGCCGCAATCCTTGCATGGCGGTGAAGGGCTGATTCGCGATTACCTGCTCGAAGAAGTCATCGATTGCCTGCCCGCCGAGGTGCAGTCATTTCTGTATGACACAGCGCCTCAGGAGCGTTTTTGCAGCGAGTTGTGCGACGCTGTTCGCGAGGCGCATGACAGTGCCGAAATCCTGAGTTTTCTGCTCGCGCATCAGGTGTTCCTGGTGCCGCTGGACGAACACGGTCACTGGTATCGTTATCATCATCTGTTTTCCGACCTGCTGCGTACCCGGCCTACCCGTCAGGCAATGGTGCCGGCGGCCAGCCTGCACCTGCGCGCCTGTCGCTGGTTCAATGCTCAGGGCCTGCTCGATGAAGCAGTGGAGCAGGCGTTGCGCGCCGGGCACCTGGACGTGGCGGCCAACCTGGTACAGAACCTTTCCGAAGAACAACTGCTGGCAGAACAGAACGTCGGCATGTTGCTGCGCTGGAAAATGGACTTGCCCGACAGCCTGCTGATCAGCACGCCACGCTTGATCGTGCTCTACAGCTGGGCGCTGGGGCTGGCCTGTCAGCTGGATGCCGCCGAAGAGCTGGCCAGTCACCTGAGCCGCTTCCTGCCGGCGCCGTCGGCCACTGCGCAGAAGTCCATGCTGGCGCAATGGCTGGCCTTGAGTGGCATCATCGCCCGCGGTCGCGGCAATCGCGAGTTGACGCTGCTGTATTGCACCGAAGCGCTGGAGAGTCTTCCGTCCAAGCGTTACGGCCAGCGCCTGATGTGCCTCTCAACCCTGTCCAACCTGGCCATTGCCGACGGCGACTTATGGCGGGCACGTGGCCTGAACCGTGATTCTCTGGAGCTGGCGCAACGGGTGGGCAATCCATTGTTCGAAGCGCTGGCCCATTACGATCGCGCCCGGGTATTGCAGGCGCGAGGGGAGATTCTGCGTTCGCTGGATGAAGTTCGCCAGGGGCTGCAACGCCTGCAAGGATTGTCGCCGCAACGGCTCTATGCCGTACGCGCCCGGCTGACCTTGTACGAGGGGTTTCTGCTGGCCTTGCGTCTGCAACCGCAGACGGCGCGGGTGCGCTTGCAGGCGGGGTTGACTGAAGCCCGCGCCTGTCGCGACATCAGCGTATTGATCGGCCATTGCGTGATCGCCAGGCTCGAAGGCAGCAGCGGCGAATATGCCAAGGCGTTTGCTGAACTCGCCGAAGCCGAACGGCTGATGCACATCTGGGACGTACCGCCGATCTACTATCTGGCGATGATCACCCTGGTCAAATGCGAACTCTGGCTGGCTCAGGGGCGTACCGATCTGGCGGAGGCCTGGCTCGCGCGACTGGGTCAGACCTACAACGGCGAACAGCCGGCAGCGCCCCCGGAATTCCATCCGCAACTGCCGCTGCATATCGAGTTGCAACAGGCCTTGCTGGAGGTCATTCAGGCGCAGCCGATGCTGGCCGAGGGACGCTTGAATGCGTTGCTCGAGCATGGTCAGCAAACCGGTCGGCAGTTGCTCAGTGTGATGGCCCTGACGCAGAAAACCGAACTGCTCCTTGCGCACAACCGTGAGCCTGAAGCCCGGCAAACCTTCGCTCAGTCCCTGGAAGCGGCCAGTGGCGGCGCGCTGCAGCCTTTTGATGGCTTGTTGAGCAAATACCCCGACTGGCTTCGCGAGCAACTGCAGAACTGCGCGAAAGCAGTGGTTTCGCAGAGCCTTTCAGAACGGCTCCCCCTTGTCGCTGCGCGCATTGCCCCGGAGCCCTCACAAGCCTGCGAACAGCTCAGCTCCCGCGAACTGTCGGTTCTGAAACTCATTGCCCAAGGCTGCTCGAACCAGGAAATCAGCGACCAGCTGTTTATTTCCCTGCACACGGTTAAAACCCATGCCAGCCACATCAACAGCAAGCTCGGGGTTGAGCGGCGCACGCAGGCGGTGGCACGGGCGAAGGCGTTGGGTGTTTTGGGCTGACGTCGTTTGTCGATACACATGGCGGTAAAGGGCGGGATGCCAATGTGTGCGAAAATCCCCCGTCCCTGTTTATCGAGCATGCCCCGATGTCCCAGAAACCGACCCTCATCCGCGAAACCTTCCCCGTTGGCCCTTTGCAGTGCAACTGCACGATCATCGGCGATCCGGTCACGAAAAAGGCCATCGTGGTCGATCCGGGCGGCAATCACGAGCTGATCCTGGCTCGGCTGGACGCCCTGGGCTTGAAGGTGGTCAGCATCATTCACACCCACGCGCACCTGGATCATTTCCTGGCCTCCGGTCAGTTGAAGGAAAAAACCGGCGCGACCTTGCACCTGCACAAGGAAGATCAGTTCCTCTGGGACAATCTGGAGATGCAATGCCAGATGTTCGGTGTGCCTTATACCCCGGTTCCATCCCCCGATCGCTGGTTGGCCGATGATGAAGAACTGGCCTGCGGTTGCGGCGTGGCATTGCACACGCCTGGTCATACGCCGGGTTCCATGAGCTTCTGGTTTTCCGAAGCTAAGCTGCTGATTGCCGGTGACACTCTGTTTCGTCGCGGGGTGGGGCGCACGGATTTGTGGGGTGGCGATCAGGCGACCATCGTGCGTTCGATCAAGCAGCGTCTGTATACCCTTGATGAAGATGCGACAGTGGTGACTGGGCACGGGCCGGACACGCGTCTGGGTGATGAAATGCGCGACAACCCTTTTGTGCGGGCTTAACGGTTACCGATGGAATTTTCGTCGCCCGCAATGATCCAACGCCCGCTAAGGCCGATGCCTTGTTCCGTTGCACCATAGAATGCAGAAAGTAGGAGCTCTTCATGTTCACCAAGCAGCGTTTGATTATTGTCGCTACGGCTGTGGCCTTGCTGTCAGGCTGCGCCTCGCCTAACCCTTACGACAACCAGGGCCAGGCCGACGGTGGTTCCACAGGCATGAGCAAAACCGCGAAATACGGTGGCCTTGGCGCTCTGGCCGGCGCACTCGCAGGTGCTGCCATTGGCCACGACAACCGAGGCAAGGGTGCGCTGATCGGTGCCGCCGTGGTGGGGGCTTCCGCTGCCGGTTACGGTTACTACGCCGACCAGCAAGAGAAAAAGCTGCGCGCCAGCATGGCCAATACCGGCGTCGAAGTGCAGCGTCAGGGCGATCAGATCAAGCTGATCATGCCGGGCAACATCACGTTCGCCACCGATTCGGCGAACATCGCTTCAAGCTTCTATCAGCCGCTGAACAACCTGGCAGGCTCGCTCAAGGAGTTCAGCCAGAACCAGATCGAGATCGTCGGCTACACCGACAGCACCGGCAGCCGTCAGCACAACATGGACCTGTCCCAGCGTCGGGCTCAGAGCGTGGCGACTTACCTGACTTCCCAGGGTGTGAGTGGTACCAACCTGTCGGCGCGCGGTGCCGGCCCGGATAACCCGGTTGCCAGCAATGGTGACGTCAATGGCCGGGCGCAGAACCGTCGGGTCGAGGTCAACCTCAAGGCGATTCCGGGCCAGCAGTATGGCGGCCAGCAGCAGGGTACGGTTCAGCAGTATCCCTAACCGTCTGACTGAACCCCAGGCGTAAAAAAACCGTCCGATCCTCAACAGATCGGGCGGTTTTTTTGTATCGCCAGTTCTGGCCCCTTCGCGGGCAAGCCCGCTCCCACAGGGATTTGTGTATGACCAATATCTTGTGATCGACATAGAACCCTGTGGGAGCGGGCTTGCCCGCGAAGAGGCCAGAACAAGCGATGAAAACTTCAGAACTGAAAAAGCCCCCGGACAATCACTCATCCGGGGGCTTTTTCATGTCGCGCGAAACCTGATTACTTCTTCAGGCCGTAATGCTCATCAAGCATGCCCGGCGCGTTTGGGGCTTTTGGAGCGTAGTCGCGAGGCGGTTCCTGATTGCGCGGCGGCGTCAGGCGCTCCCGTGGGGCTGCTGCTGCGTCGGCGTGCAGCGAGGCCAGCAGGCGTTGGCGGGTCTGCTCGTCCAGGGCCAGGCGGTTGGCGCCCTCGGCGAGATGATCCTGCACTTCCTGATAGCTCTGAGTCAGTTTCTTGACCAGGGTTGCAGTGCTGTTGAAGTGGGTGACCACCTCGTTCTGATAACTGTCGAAACGTTCCTGAATGTCATCCAGCTGACGTTGTGTGCTGCTCGGCGCGGCGTTCGGCACCAGGCGAGCGATCAGGAATCCAACGGCGACACCCACAACCAGGGCAAGAGTCGGCAACAACCAAACTAAGAGCGAGTGTTCCACGAGTCCTTCCTCTATAAACGGCTTTGCTTTACGTTAACGGCTCGAACCTGCGCTGTATACCGCGATTCACTCGCAATACATCGGCACAGACAATTTGCTAGACGAGTCGACCCGATTCGAGGTCACGGAGTTCCTTCCTTGCTTATGCGCGAAACCCCTGTAGTGATTGATGGCCCGGTCGGTCAACTGGAAGCACTTTACCTGAACAACGAAGCGCCTCGCGGCATCGCGCTGATCTGCCACCCGAACCCGGTGCAGGGCGGCACCATGCTCAACAAAGTGGTCTCGACCCTGCAGCGCACCGCGCGCGATGCCGGTTTGATTACCTTGCGTTTCAATTACCGTGGTGTCGGTGCCAGCGAAGGTTCGCACGATATGGGCACCGGTGAAGTCGACGATGCTCAAGCGGCGGCCGCATGGTTGCGGGCGCAACATCCTGATTTGCCGCTGACGCTGTTCGGTTTCTCCTTCGGCGGATTTGTTGCAGCCAGTCTCGGCGGGCGCCTGGAAACGAAGGGCGAACAACTCAAGCATTTGTTCATGGTCGCGCCAGCGGTGATGCGCCTCGGCGATGAAGACCCACTGCCGCAGCAGGGCGAGCTGACACTGATCCAGCCGGAAACCGACGAAGTCATCGACCCGCAAGCCGTCTACGACTGGTCCTCGAAACTCGAGCGCCCCCATGAGCTGCTTAAAGTGGCAGAATGCGGACACTTTTTTCATGGCAAGCTGACCGATCTCAAGGATCTGATCCTGCCGCGTCTTTCGAATTGATTGCAGTCTGACAAGCGATTACCCATGACGACTCGTACCCGTATCCTCACCGGCATCACCACCACCGGCACGCCGCACCTGGGCAACTACGCCGGCGCCATCCGCCCGGCGATCCTTGCCAGCCGCGACAGCAATGCCGATTCGTTCTACTTCCTGGCCGACTACCACGCCCTGATCAAATGCGATGACCCGCTGCGCATCCAGCGTTCGCGTCTGGAAATCGCCGCGACCTGGCTGGCCGGTGGCCTGGATGTGGACCGCGTGACGTTCTATCGCCAGTCCGACATCCCGGAAATCCCCGAGCTGACCTGGCTGCTGACTTGCGTCGCCGCCAAGGGCCTGCTTAACCGCGCCCACGCCTACAAGGCCTCGGTGGACAAGAACGTCGAAACCGGCGAAGACCCGGATGCAGGCATCACCATGGGCCTGTACAGCTACCCGGTGCTGATGGCCGCGGACATTCTGATGTTCAACGCCCACAAGGTGCCGGTCGGTCGTGACCAGATCCAGCACGTGGAAATGGCCCGCGACATCGGCCAGCGCTTCAACCACCTGTTTGGCCAGGGCAAAGAATTCTTCACCATGCCTGAAGCGCTGATCGAAGAAAGCGTTGCGACGCTGCCAGGCCTCGACGGTCGCAAGATGTCGAAGAGCTACGACAACACCATCCCGTTGTTCAGCAGCGCCAAAGAGATGAAAGACGCAATCTCGCGGATCGTCACCGACTCCCGCGCACCGGGCGAAGCGAAAGATCCAGACAATTCGCACCTGTTCACCCTGTTCCAGGCCTTCGCCACCCCGGCGCAGTCCGACGAGTTCCGCAGCGAACTGTTGCAGGGCCTGGGTTGGGGCGAGGCGAAGAATCGCCTGTTCCAGCTGCTCGACAGCGAGTTGGGCGAGTCCCGCGAGCGTTATCACCAACTGATCGAACGCCCGGCTGATCTGGAAGATATCCTGCAAATCGGTGCGAAAAAGGCTCGTTCGGTGGCGACACCGTTCCTCCACGAATTGCGTGAAGCGGTCGGCTTGCGTTCTTTCGTCGCCCAGACCCAAGTTGCAGCGACCACCAAAAAGAAAGCCGCGAAAGCCGCGCGTTTTGTCAGCTTCCGTGAAGATGACGGCAGTTTCCGTTTCCGTCTGCTGGCGGCCGATGGCGAGCAACTGCTGCTGTCGCGCAACTTCGCCGACGGTAAAACCGCCGGTCAGGTGACCAAGCAATTGCAAGCGGGCCAGTCTTTGGACGTGCGCAGCGAAGACCTGAGTTTCAGTGTCTGGCTGGAAGGCGAGTGCGTTGCCGATAGCCCGGCCTTCGCCGACAGCGCGGCTCGCGACGTCGCCATCGACGCCCTGCGGATTGCGCTGACACCGGTTCAGGAATAATCAACGGCTCGGTCCGACCAAGGGCCGATTGCCATTCCCACGGGCCGTCGCTACAGTGACGGCCCGTTTTTGTTGCCTTGCTAACGAATTATGACGCCCCTAGAACGATATCAAGCTGATCTGAAACGCCCGGAATTCTTCCATGACGCCGCGCAGGAAACCGCCGTGCGCCATTTGCAGCGCCTGTACGACGATCTGGTCGCAGCCTCGCAGAACAAACCGGGCCTGCTCGGCAAGCTGTTTGGCAAGAAAGAACAGGCGCCGGTCAAGGGCCTGTATTTCTGGGGTGGCGTAGGCCGCGGCAAGACCTACCTGGTCGACACCTTCTTCGAAGCGCTGCCGTTCAAGGAAAAGACCCGCACTCACTTCCACCGCTTCATGAAGCGCGTGCACGAAGAAATGAAGACCCTCGGCGGTGAGAAAAACCCGCTGACCATCATCGCCAAGCGTTTCTCCGACGAGTCGCGAGTAATTTGTTTCGATGAGTTCTTCGTCTCCGACATCACCGACGCGATGATCCTCGGTACGCTGATGGAAGAGCTGTTCAAGAACGGCGTGACCCTGGTCGCGACTTCGAACATCGTGCCGGACGGTCTGTACAAGGACGGCCTGCAACGCGCGCGCTTCCTGCCGGCCATTGCGCTGATCAAGCAGAACACCGAGATCGTCAACGTCGACAGCGGCGTCGATTACCGTCTGCGTCACCTCGAGCAAGCGGAGCTGTTCCACTTCCCGCTCGACGAAGCGTCCCACGAAAGCCTGCGCAAAAGCTTTCGCGCCCTGACGCCGGAATGCACGGCCGCCATCGAAAACGATGTGCTGATGATCGAGAACCGCGAAATCCGCGCCTTGCGCACCTGCGATGACGTGGCCTGGTTCGACTTCCGCGAACTCTGCGACGGCCCGCGCAGCCAGAACGATTACATCGAGCTGGGCAAGATCTTCCACGCCGTGTTGCTCAGCGGTGTCGAGCAGATGAGCGTCACCACCGACGACATCGCCCGACGCTTTATCAACATGGTTGACGAGTTCTACGACCGAAACGTCAAGCTGATCATTTCCGCTGAAGTCGAGCTGAAGGATCTCTACACCGGCGGTCGCCTGAACTTCGAGTTCCAGCGCACCCTCAGCCGTTTGCTGGAAATGCAGTCACACGAATTCCTGTCCCGGGCGCATAAGCCGTAGACATGCGAAAACATAAAAAAGGCCTGCATTGCAGGCCTTTTTTTTCGGATTTTCGACAGGCGCCGCTAATCTGTAGGAGCAAGGCTTGCCCGCGATTGCAGCGATACGGTGTGTCAGGCAAACCGCGTCATCGTTCATCGCCAGCAAGCTGTGCTCCTACAGGGGCGCAGTGGGCTTACGCCGCTTGCTGAAACTGCTGTCGATACTGGTTCGGCGACAACTCAGTGTGCTGGCGGAACAGTCGCGCGAAGAAGCTCGCATCGTCATATCCGACTTCATAACTGATAGTCTTGATGCTTTTGCGACTACCGGACAGCAAGCCCTTTGCCGTTTCAATGCGCAGGCGTTGCAGGTAATGCAGCGGCTTGTCGCCGGTGGCGGTCTGGAAGCGGCGCATGAAGTTGCGGATGCTCATGCCATGCTCGCGCGCCACGTCTTCGAAGCGGAACTTGTCGGCGAAGTGTTCCTCGAGCCAGTGCTGGATCTGCAGGATGATCACGTCCTGGTGCAGCTTCTGCCCGCCGAAACCGATGCGTCCCGGCGAATAGCTGCGCTGCACTTCATAGAGAATGTCGCGGGCTACGGCCTGGGCCACGTTGGCGCCGCAGAAGCGCTCGATCAGGTAGATGTAGAGGTCGCACGCCGAGGTGGTGCCGCCGGCGCAATACAGGTTGTCGGCGTCGGTCAGGTGCTTGTCCTGATTGAGCTGAACCCTCGGGAAACGCTCGGCAAAGGCGTTGAAGAAGCGCCAGTAGGTGGTCGCTTCCTTGCCATCGAGCAGTCCGGCTTCGGCGAGCCAGAACACCCCCGTGGCCTCACCGCAGAGTACCGCACCGCGAGCATGTTGCTGGCGCAGCCAAGGCAGGACCTGTGGATAACGTTGGCAAAGGGTTTCGAAATCGTCCCAGAACGCCGGGAGGATGATGACGTCAGCGTTTTCGAGGCCGCCGTCCACCGGCATGATCACATCGCTGAAGCTGTTCACCGGTTTGCCATCCGGGCTGACCAGCCGCGTTTCGAACGCCGGTGTCAGGCCCTGGCCCAGTTGTTTGCCATAACGCAGACTGGCCAGGTGGAAGAAATCCTTGGCTTGCATGAGGGTGGAAGCGAAAACCCGGTCGATAGCCAGGATGCTGACGCGCCGCAAGGGCGTGGAGACTTGGTTAGACATAATTCAACTTTATTCTTATAGGGGAAAGTGGTCACCGGACGGCTGGATCGTCTTATTTTTTGTCTGATGTGTCCAGTGTCCTGTATCGGACGTGCGGCTTAGTCTCTGAAGGTCAATTCTCTCTAACAATAACGACAGGTGTCGCATGATCCCCAGAACCTTGTTCAGTCCTGAGCACGAACTTTTTCGCGACAGCGTGCGAACGTTCCTCGAGAAAGAGGCCGTGCCGTTTCATGCTCAATGGGAGAAGCAAGGCTATATCGACCGCCAGCTCTGGAACAAGGCAGGGGAGGCGGGGATGCTCTGTTCGCACCTGCCGGAAGAATACGGTGGGCTGGGGGCAGACTTTCTCTACAGCGCGGTGGTGATCGAAGAGGTGGGACGTCTGGGGCTGACCGGCATCGGTTTCTCCCTTCATTCCGACATCGTCGCGCCGTACATCCTGCATTACGGCAGTGAAACGCTGAAACACAAATACCTGCCGAAACTGGTGTCTGGCGAGATGGTCACTGCGATTGCCATGACCGAGCCGGGCGCCGGTTCCGACCTGCAAGGGGTGAAAACCACCGCGGTGCTCGATGGCGACGAATACGTGATCAACGGTTCGAAGACCTTTATCACCAACGGCTATCTCGCGGACCTGGTGATTGTCGTGGCCAAGACCGATCCGAAGGCGGGCGCGAAGGGCACCAGCCTGTTTCTGGTTGAGGCGAACACGCCTGGCTTCGCCAAGGGCAAACGCCTGGAAAAAGTCGGCATGAAGGCACAGGACACGTCGGAGCTGTTTTTCCAGGATGTTCGAGTGCCCAAGGAAAACCTGCTGGGGCAGGCCGGGATGGGGTTTGCGTATCTGATGCAGGAACTGCCGCAGGAGCGTCTGACGGTCGCTGTGGGCGGATTGGCGTCGGCTGAGGCTGCGCTGCAATGGACGCTGGAATATACCCGCGAGCGCAAGGCGTTCGGCAAGGCGATTGCCGACTTCCAGAACACCCGTTTCAAGCTGGCGGAAATGGCCACTGAAATTCAGATTGGCCGGGTCTTCGTCGATCGCTGTCTGGAGTTGCACCTGCAAGGCAAGCTCGATGTGCCGACGGCGGCGATGGCCAAGTATTGGGGCACGGACCTGCAGTGCAAGGTGCTCGACGAGTGCGTGCAGTTGCATGGCGGCTACGGGTTCATGTGGGAATACCCGATCGCCCGGGCGTGGGCGGATGCGCGGGTGCAGCGGATTTATGCCGGCACCAATGAAATCATGAAGGAGATTATTGCGCGGTCGCTTTGATGTGCGGTGACGGTTAGATCGTCATCGCCGGCAAGCCGGTCTCGCTCTCACAGGGTTCTATGTCGATCACACATGTGTGGTTCGACGCAGATCAACTGTGGGAGCGAGCCTGCTCGCGATTGGGTTTATGAATCCATCAAGGTGCCGGATTCGGGTGATCCTTGTGAATCGCCTCAATCCCCGCCAACACTTCATCGGAAAGTTTCAGCTCGAAGCTGGCAATGTTGCTGTCCAGCTGTTCCAGCGTCGTCGCTCCGATGATGTTGCTGGTCACGAACGGCTGCTGCGTCACGAACGCCAGCGCCATTTGCGCCGGGTCCAGGCCGTGCTCACGGGCCAGAGCCACATAACGGCTACACGCTGCTTCCGACTGTGGATTGAAATAGCGGCTGAAGCGGCTGTAGAGGCTCAGGCGACCCTTCGGCGGACGCGCGCCACCTTCGTACTTGCCCGACAGGAAGCCAAACGCCAGCGGCGAATAGGCGAGCAGGCCGCACTGTTCGCGGATGGCGATTTCCGCCAGGCCGACTTCGAAGCTGCGGTTGAGCAGGTTGTACGGGTTCTGGATCGATACAGCGCGCGGCCAGCCACGGGCTTCGGCCAGCGCCAGGAAACGCATGGTGCCCCACGGCGTTTCGTTGGACAGGCCGATGTGGCGGATCTTGCCAGCCTTGACCTGCTCGTCCAGTGCTTCGAGGGTGTCCTCCAGCGGCGTCAGGTTGGCTTCGATTTTGTGTTTGTAACCCAGTTGACCGAAGAAGTTGGTGCTGCGCTCCGGCCAGTGCAACTGATAGAGATCGATGTAATCGGTTTGCAGGCGTTTCAGGCTCGCATCCACCGCTTCAGTAATGTGCTGGCGGTTGTGGCGCAGGTTTTTGTCGCGGATGTAGTCGATGGTGTTGCCGGGGCCGGCGATCTTGCTGGCCAGGATCCAGTCGGCACGATCGCCGCGGCTTTTGAAGTAATTGCCGATGTAGCGCTCGGTGGTGGCATAGGTATCGGCCTTTGGCGGTACCGGGTACATCTCGGCGGTGTCGATGAAATTGATCCCGGCGCTTTTGGCCCGTTCAATCTGTGCGAAGGCTTCAGCCTCGCTGTTTTGCTCGCCCCAGGTCATGGTTCCGAGGCAGATGGCGCTCACGTTCAGATTGGTTCGGCCTAGCTGTCGATAGTCCATCGGGTGCTCCTTGGGCAAAACAATCATAAAAGCAGGTTGAAATATTTTTCGCAATCTGCATAATTGCGCACCTCTTTCTGCAGTGGAAGTGATGCGCCGCCGCCGAAGAATCTTGCCGTTGAACGGACGCGCCGACCCGAGCCCCCGAAAGCGTCTGTATCCGGCTGCCTTTGACTTGTCAAAGTACGCACTATTCAGTAAGATCCGCCGTCTAATTTACAGGGCGGCCCCTGAGGCTATAAAGAATGAAAACTTTTACTGCTAAACCGGAAACAGTACAGCGCGACTGGTTTGTCGTCGACGCTGCAGGTCAGACCCTGGGTCGTCTGGCCACCGAAATCGCGAGCCGTCTGCGTGGCAAGCATAAAGCTGAGTACACTCCTCACGTTGACACCGGCGATTACATCGTTGTTATCAATGCCGAGCAGATTCGTGTAACCGGTGCTAAAACCACCGACAAAATCTACTACTCCCACTCCGGTTTCCCGGGCGGCATCAAGTCGATCAACTTCGAAAAGCTGATCGCTAAAGCCCCTGAGCGCGTGATCGAGACCGCGGTCAAAGGCATGCTGCCTAAGAACCCGCTGGGTCGCGACATGTATCGTAAGCTGAAAGTCTATGCGGGCGCTGTACACCCTCATACTGCTCAGCAGCCCCAAGAACTGAAGTTTTAACGGAATAGTTCATTATGTCGGCGACTCAAAATTACGGCACTGGCCGTCGCAAGACCGCAACCGCACGCGTTTTCCTGCGTCCGGGTACTGGTAACATCTCCATCAACAACCGTTCGCTGGATAATTTCTTCGGCCGCGAAACTGCCCGCATGGTAGTTCGTCAGCCGCTGGAATTGACTGAGACTGTCGAGAAGTTCGACATCTACGTCACCGTGATCGGCGGTGGTGTAAGTGGTCAAGCTGGCGCAATCCGCCACGGTATCACTCGCGCACTGATGCAGTACGACGAAACCCTGCGTGGCGCTCTGCGCAAAGCTGGCTTCGTTACTCGCGATGCTCGTGAAGTTGAACGTAAGAAAGTCGGTCTGCGTAAAGCGCGTAAGCGTCCGCAGTACTCGAAGCGTTAATTCGCTTTCACGTTCAAAAAGAACGCCCAGTTTCCTCACGGAGCTGGGCGTTTTTTTATGCGTGCGATTTATCAAAGAATTGCTCTGTGACAACTTGCCACAGCCGTAGAGCCCCTATACTGCAAGGCTTGGCAGTGGAGCCCTTCGGTAATTACCTTGTCAGAATTGGGGCTTTTCATTACCATTCGGCAAAATTTTTATAAGTACATAGTTTTACTTAGTAGATGCCTGATTTAACAGGCCACAAAGCTGATGGGAGAGGACTGAATGAGCAATGACGGCGTGAATGCAGGCCGGCGTCGCTTCTTGGTAGCAGCCACATCCGTGGTGGGTGCTGCAGGAGCGGTGGGGGCTGCGGTCCCGTTCGTGGGGTCATGGTTTCCCAGTGCCAAGGCGAAAGCCGCAGGTGCACCGGTGAAAGTGAATGTCAGCAAAATCGAGCCAGGCCAGCAGATGATTGCTGAGTGGCGCGGTCAGCCGGTGTTCATCGTCCGCCGTACCGAGGAAATCCTGGGGAATCTGAAAAAGATCGAGGGCCAGTTGTCTGACCCGACCTCCAAGAACTCGACTCAACCGACTTATGTCGACCCGGAAACGCGTTCGATCAAGCCAGAGGTTCTGCTGCTGATCGGTATCTGCACACACCTCGGTTGCTCGCCGACCTTCCGTCCAGAAGTGGCACCTGCGGATCTGGGCAAGGATTGGGTAGGTGGTTATTTCTGCCCTTGCCACGGTTCCCACTACGATTTGGCTGGCCGCGTCTACAAGTCGCAACCCGCGCCTTTGAACCTGCCAGTTCCCCCGCATTCCTATGAGACCGATGACATCATTGTCGTTGGCGTCGATACGGAGAAAGCGTGATGAGCAAGTTCATGGATTGGGTTGATGCGCGCTTTCCCGCGACCAAAATGTGGGAAGACCATCTCAGCAAGTACTACGCCCCGAAGAACTTCAACTTCTTCTATTTCTTTGGCTCCCTGGCACTGCTCGTTCTGGTCAACCAGATCGTCACCGGTGTCTGGCTGACCATGAGCTACACCCCGTCGGCGGAAGAAGCATTCGCCTCCGTCGAATACATCATGCGTGACGTCGAGTACGGCTCGATCCTGCGTCTGCTGCACTCCACCGGCGCTTCGGCGTTCTTCATCGTGGTCTATCTGCACATGTTCCGTGGCTTGCTCTACGGTTCGTACCAGAAACCACGTGAGCTGGTGTGGGTCTTTGGCATGCTGATCTACCTGGCACTGATGGCGGAAGCCTTCATGGGTTACCTGCTTCCGTGGGGCCAGATGTCCTACTGGGGGGCCCAGGTGATCATCTCGCTGTTCGGTGCGATCCCGGTCATCGGTAACGACCTGACCCAGTGGATCCGTGGTGACTACCTGATTTCCGGTATTACCCTGAACCGCTTCTTCGCCTTGCACGTGGTTGCCCTGCCGATAGTGATCCTCGGTTTGGTGGTGTTGCACGTTCTGGCGCTGCACGAAGTCGGCTCGAACAACCCGGACGGCGTGGACATCAAGAAATACAAAGACGAAAACGGCGTACCGCTGGACGGCATTGCCTTCCATCCGTACTACACCGTGAAAGATATCGTCGGCGTGGTGGTGTTCCTGTTTATCTTCTGCTCGATCGTGTTCTTCTTCCCGGAAATGGGCGGCTACTTCCTTGAGAAGCCGAACTTTGAAGTGGCGAACGCGTTCAAGACGCCAGAGCACATCGCTCCGGTTTGGTACTTCACCCCGTTCTACGCGATTCTGCGGGCGGTTCCGGACAAGCTCCTGGGCGTTATCGCCATGGGCGCGGCCATCGCTGTGCTGTTCGTCCTACCATGGCTGGACCGTAGTCCGGTCAAGTCGATGCGCTACAAGGGCTGGTTGAGCAAGATCTGGCTCTGGGTGTTCTGCATTTCGTTCGTGATTCTGGGCGTGCTGGGCGTTCTGGCGCCGACTCCAGGCCGTACGCTGCTGTCGCAGGTGTGTACCTTCCTGTACTTCGCCTACTTCATTCTGATGCCGTTCTACACCAGGCTCGAGAAGACCAAACCGGTTCCGGAAAGGGTGACTGGCTGATGAAAAAGCTATTTGCTGTACTGATTCTTGCTGTTTTGCCTGTACTGTCCTTCGCGGCTGAACACGGTGGTCCCGAGCTGGAAAAGGTCGACATCGACGTTTCCGACAAGGCGGCCATGCAAGACGGCGCGCGTACGTTCGCCAACTACTGCATGGGTTGCCACAGTGCCAAGTTCCAGCGCTACGAGCGTGTTGCCGATGATCTGGGCATTCCTCACGATCTGATGCTGTCGAAGCTGGTGTTCACGGGTGCCAAGATCGGCGACCACATGAACATCGGCATGCAGCCGGCTGACGCCAAGACCTGGTTCGGTGCTGCGCCGCCTGACCTGACCCTGGTGGCTCGTGTTCGTGGTACCGACTGGCTCTACGGTTACCTGAAGTCGTTCTACGAAGATCCGTCGCGTCCTTGGGGTGTGAACAACAAGGTCTTCCCGAACGTGGGCATGCCGAACGTCCTGGTAGGCCTGCAAGGTCGCCAGGTCGTAGGTTGCAAACAGGTGCAGATCGTCGAAGACGGCAAGAAGCAATATGATCCGCTGACCGGTACCGCGCTGACTCATGAAGCGTGCGATCAGCTGACCATCGTGCCGAAGAGCGGTGCTCTGACCGAAGAGCAGTTCGATGAGAAGGTCAAGAATCTGGTAACCTTCCTCGCTTACTCGGCTAACCCGGTTAAGCTGCAGCATCAGCGCATTGGTACCTACGTCTTGCTGTACCTGGCGTTCTTCTTCGTATTCGCCTACTTGCTCAAGCGCGAATACTGGAAAGATGTGCACTGATAAAGATTCAAGCAATTGCTGTTAATCGCGCGCGCCCAAGGGCGTCTCTGAAGGTGTAACGAGCCTGGTGATCCAGGCGTTACGGGAGGCGCCCTCTGGGCGCGCGCGCTTTTCCGCTTCCGATAATTTCAACAAGCGAGGAGGACCGCCATGGGCGTGACCAATCGGTTGGCCTGTTACTCCGACCCCGCCGACCACTATTCCCACCGAGTGCGCATCGTACTTGCAGAGAAGGGTGTCAGCGCCGAGATCATTTACGTGGAAGCTGGCCGCCAGCCGCCTAAACTGATTGAGGTGAACCCTTACGGAAGCCTGCCCACCCTGGTCGATCGTGACCTGGCGCTGTGGGAGTCGACCGTGGTGATGGAATATCTGGATGAGCGTTACCCGCATCCGCCTCTGCTGCCGGTTTATCCAGTGGCGCGTGCCAACAGCCGTCTGCTGATTCATCGTATTCAGCGTGACTGGTGTGGCCTGGTGGATCTGATCCTGGATTCTCGGACCAAGGAAGCTGCCCGTGTCGTCGCTCGTAAAGAGCTGCGCGAAAGCCTGACTGGCGTGTCGCCGTTGTTTGCCGACAAGCCGTTTTTCCTCAGCGAGGAACAAAGTCTGGTGGATTGCTGCCTACTGCCAATACTCTGGCGCTTGCCGATTCTGGGTATTGAACTGCCGCGGCCTGCCAAGCCGCTGCTTGATTATATGGAGCGCTCGTTTGCGCGTGAGGCTTTCCAGGCGAGTCTGTCTGGTGTCGAACGCGATATGCGCTAAGGCTTAAGGAGCCGCTATGAACTCCAGTCGACCTTATCTGGTCCGCGCGCTCTACGAGTGGATTGTGGACAACGATTGCACCCCGCACATGCTGGTCAATTCCGAATATCCGTCGGTGCAGGTGCCACAAGGTTTCGCCAGTGACGGACAGATTGTCCTGAACGTATCGCCGGCCGCCGTGCGTCATTTGCACATGGACAACGAAGCGGTCAGCTTCGAAGGGCGCTTCGGTGGCGTGCCGCACACCCTGTACGTGCCTATCGCATCGATCCTGGGCATTTACGCCCGGGAGAACGGTCAGGGCATGGTGTTCGATCTGGAATCGCCTATGGAAGACGATGAAGAGATCGAGCCGGATGATGATCTTCCGCCACCGGACAGTGAGCCGCCGCGTCCCAGCGGTCGACCCAGTTTGAAAGTGGTGAAATAAAAAAAGGGTGATCCGCAAGGATCACCCTTTTTTATTTCATGTAGGAGCCAGGCTTGCCGGCGAAGGCGTCCTGGAAATCGCCTTCGCCGGCAAGCCTGGCTCCTACAGGAGGATGTGTCAGTCGATGTACTCAAACAACTTCACAATCTTCTGCACCCCGGAAACACCCTGCACCAGATTGGTCGCCTGAGCCGCTTCCTGTTTGGTCAGCAGGCCCAGCAAGTAAACGATGCCATTTTCAGTGACAACCTTGATGCGCGAGCCCGGGATGTTCTTGTCGGTGAGCATCTGGGTCTTGATCTTGGAGGTCAGCCAGGTGTCGTTCTGGCGGGCAAGGAAGCCGGAAGGTGGCAGCACTTGCAGTTCGTTGTGCACCGTCTTCACGCGCTGGACGGCGGCGGCGGCCTGTTCGGCCTTGGCCTTGAGATCCGCGCGTGGGGTTTGGCCGGCGAGCAGCACGACACCGTTGAAGCTGGTGACGACGATGTGCGAATCGTTGTCCAGGGCCGGATCGGCCTTGGCGATGTTCACGCCGACCTTGGTGTCGATCAGAGAGTCGTCGATCTTGCTGCCTAAGGTACGCGTGCCGCGGTCATCATCGATCGGCGCTTCACGGCTGGCGTTAACCACCGAGGTGCAGCCGCTGATGCCAAGGCACAGGGTCAAGGCCAGAAGGCCTAGGCGATTAGGGGTCATTCTTCACTCCCGAACAGTTGGCTGTCGATCAAGTCGCAAAGGCAATGGATCGCCAGCAGGTGGACTTCCTGAATACGTGCGGTGACGTTGGCCGGTACGCGAATCTCGACGTCCTCGGGCAACAGCAGCGACGCCATGCCGCCGCCATCGCGACCGGTCAATGCTACGACAATCATTTCGCGATCATGTGCGGCCTGGATGGCTTGAATTATGTTTGCCGAGTTGCCGCTGGTGGAAATCGCCAGCAATACGTCGCCCGGCTGGCCGAGCGCGCGGATTTGCTTGGAGAAGATTTCGTTGTAGCTGTAGTCGTTGGCGATCGAGGTGATCGTCGAGCTGTCGGTGGTCAATGCGATGGCCGGCAGGCTCGGGCGCTCGCGTTCGAAGCGGTTGAGCAACTCGGACGAGAAATGCTGGGCGTCACCGGCAGAACCGCCGTTGCCGCAGGAAAGCATTTTGCCTTCGTTGAGCAGGGCGTTGACCATCACTTGGCTGGCTTGCTCGATGTGCGGTGCAAGTACGTCCATCGCCATTTGCTTGGTGTCGATACTGGCCTGAAAAAGCTGGCGAATTCGGGATTGCATGTCCATCTGTGTGACCTTAATTAGCGCGGCTACTCGGCACATGAATGTGCAGCCCGCAAAGCAAAGAGCAAAATTGTTGGGTGAAAGTGTCCGTTTCGGGACGCACGCGATCAGCTGTCGAAGGCATTCTGCAGCCAGTTCAACTGATCGTGGTTGCTGTCGATGGCGACCACGTCGAAACGGCAAGGGGAATTGGCCCAACGCGACTCGCGCTGAAGAAAATACTGCGCGGCAAAAATCAGTTTCTGCCGTTTGCGCTCATCGATGCTATCGAGCGCGCCACCCCATTGAGTGTTTTTTCTGTAGCGAACTTCAACGAATACTACTGTATCGCCATCAAGCATGACCAGATCAAGCTCGCCGCGTTTACACAACCAGTTCTGCGCCAGCAGGCGCAGACCTTGTTGTTGAAGATGCTCGAGCGCATGGCGCTCGGCATCTTTACCGCTTTGCTGGCGTGACCTGTCAGGCATCAGCGCGGGGTGTCCGGCAGGCGTTGAACCTGGCCGCTGACGAACTGGGCCCATGGCAACTGACGCACCACGCGTTGGTTCTGCGTCATGCCCAGACTACCCGATTGACCTTCGATGCGGCTGTCCGGCAACGCCTTGAGTTGCCCCAGGCGTGGTGCCAGACGATAGGCATCGACGCCCATCGCATACAGACGACCCAGGCTGCCGCCGGCTTGTGGCCATTGTGCTGTCACTTGTTTGCGCAGTGGATCGTTGGCATCCAGCAGCCATGGGGTTTCGCAAAAGCGAATGCCGTTCATGTCGTTGTACTGGTTGACGTCGCCGCTGGCGCTGAACACGTGGGACGTGGCGTAAACCGGCACATCACCGGCGTACTGGAAGTTCAGGGTCGGTTTGATCTGCTGGGCTTGCTGAGGTGTAGCGGCCAGGAAGATGAACTCGATGTCCTGGCGGCGCGACGGCTGGGCGGCTACCTGCGAGCCAACAGTGCTTTGCAGGCTCTTGGCGCGGCCTTCGCTCTGGCGCAGCTGGAACATGTCGGCAATCTGCTGGGCCAGTTGCACCGGTTGGTCTACGCGTTCGGTGGCAACGATGCTACCGCCGTTGGCTTGCCAATCCTGGCTGAATGCTCTGAGTACGCGATCGCCCCATTCGCCTTTCGGCACCATGATGGCGGCGCGATGCAGGCCGTCGGCGCGTGCGCGGCGGGACACTTCGCGGGCTTCGTCTTCAGCGGCAAGACCGAACTGGAACAGCTGCGCCGGGCCTTGTTCGCCTTCGCTGTAATTCAGCGCCAGGGTGGTGATCGGCAGTTGTGGGCGAGCGCTGAGCTGTTTGACCAGCGGCTTTTCCAGTGGCCCGACGACCAGTTGCACGCCATCGGCCTGGGCCTTGCGATAGAACTCGTCGAGGGAGGTCAGGCGCGAGCTGTCATAGAACTCGATGGCTGGCGGCTTCTGACCGGCTTGTTGAGCCTGGTAATGAGCCGCCATGAAACCTTCACGAAGCGCTTTGCCGACCGATGCCAGCGGGCCGTCTTGCGGCAGCAGCAGGGCGATCTTGCTCAGGGGCTGGCTGGCCAGTTCCTTGAGTTTGGTCAGTGGCAGCGGCAGCTGGACGGCGGCCGGGTGTTTAGGGTTCTGGGCGCGCCAGTTATCGATCGCGGCTTGCTGCTGCTCCAGGGTGCCAGCGGTTTTCACGGCCAGCGCCAGGCCCATCCAGCCACCGAGGTCGTCGTTGGTGGTCGGCTGCAGTTGATCGGTCGGCAGCGAGGCGATCAGGGTCCAGATCGCTTCGTGGTTTTTGCTTGCCGCTTCACCGCTCAGCATCGGCGCGATGAAAATACGCTCCCGTGCGGCGGCGAGGGTCTGGCCATCGGCCTCGAGGGCGCGGGCATGCACGGTGCCGGTGCGAACCTGTTGTTCGACAGGCAATTCGCCCAGGCGCTGCAGGCTCGGGTGGCTCAAGGCAGTCAGCGCTGCTTTCGGCTGATTGCGCACCATGGCCAGTTCAGCCGCCAGGGTGCTGGCGAACACCTGTTGGCCAGGCTTGAGTTGTTCGACCGGCACTTGTTGCAGGATTTGCGCGGACTGGCCGGCATTGCCCTGGCGATAAGCCAGGTCTGCCGCACTCAGGCGAAGCAGCGCAGCTTGCTCCGGCGTTTTGCTTTTGGCGGCCTGATCGAGCAGTTGCTCGATGCTGGCATCCGGGGTCCGTGGAAGTTCGCCAAGGCTGGAAGAGGGCGAGCTGGCGCAAGCCGCCAGCAAGGCAGCGAGGCAGAGGGCAGTGAACAGCCGCAGGCAAGCGATCATGTAGTGTTCCTGATACTCGATCAAATTAGCGTGGAATTGTACCCAAGCGCTGGCCGGGGCGCGATGTTGCTGGCGTGAATCGATCAATTTAGCTCGTACAAATGTTGCAGCACCGCACAAATGCCTGAAAAAACCGGGCTTGCTTGCGCGTATCGAAAACATCGCTACGCGCTACAATGGCGGCTTTTACCGATCATGAGGTGTGCGCTTTGACTGCTCCAGGTGCTTTGAATTCCGCTGCTGGCTCGCTTTATGTGGTGGCGACGCCCATCGGCAACCTGGACGACATCAGTGCGCGTGCGCTGAAGATCCTGCGCGAAGTGGCATTGATCGCCGCCGAAGACACGCGTCACTCCCAGCGATTGATGCAGCACTTCGGCATTCCCACGCCGCTGGCGGCCTGCCATGAACACAACGAGCGGGATGAAGGTAGCCGCTTTATTACCCGCCTGCTCGCCGGCGACGATGTGGCGCTGATCTCCGATGCCGGGACGCCGCTGATTTCCGATCCGGGTTATCACCTGGTGCGTCAGGCTCGCGCGGCGGGAATCAACGTGGTGCCGGTTCCGGGCGCCTGTGCATTGGTCGCGGCGCTGTCGGCGGCGGGCCTGCCGTCAGACCGTTTCATCTTCGAAGGCTTCCTGCCGGCCAAGGCTGTCGGTCGTCGTGCTCGTCTTGAGCTGGTTAAAGAAGAGCCGCGCACGCTGATTTTCTACGAAGCCCCGCACCGCATCCTTGAATGCCTGCAGGACATGGAGCTGGTATTTGGTGGCGAGCGTCCGGCGTTGCTGGCGCGGGAGCTGACCAAAACCTTCGAAACCCTGAAAGGCCTGCCATTGGCCGAGCTGCGGGAGTTTGTCGAGTCGGACAGCAATCAGCAGCGCGGTGAGTGCGTGGTGTTGGTCGCGGGCTGGTCCGCCCCCGAAACCGAGGACGCCGTCAGCAGTGAAGCCATGCGCATCCTCAACCTGTTGCTCGAAGAGATGCCGCTCAAGCGTGCCGCCGCATTGGCGGCGCAAATAACCGGCGAGCGCAAGAATGTTCTGTATCAGGTCGCGCTGGATAAACAGAAGGGCGAGTAAAACCCGACGTGCTGGAGTGGCTGCAGGCGTTTATCGCTTGTTCTTCGGCCGCTCTGCCGTTAACCTTCGCGGCGGAGAGTCGATCGGACAGTCGCTGCCCTCTATGAAAATTAGGGGGGGGAGGAAAGTCCGGGCTCCATAGGGCGAAGTGCCAGGTAATGCCTGGGAGGCGTGAGCCTACGGAAAGTGCCACAGAAAATAACCGCCTAAGCGCTTCGGCGCCGGTAAGGGTGAAAAGGTGCGGTAAGAGCGCACCGCACGTCTGGCAACAGTTCGTGGCTAGGTAAACCCCACTTGGAGCAAGACCAAATAGGGTCCCAAGGCGTGGCCCGCGCTGGGACCGGGTAGGTTGCTAAAGATGTCCAGTGATGGCCATCGTAGACGAATGACTGTTCAAGACAGAACCCGGCTTACAGATCGACTCTCCACCTTTTTCCCTCCCTGTTTGAATGATTGAGCAGGGCGCTCGTAATGGCAGTTTCCCTCCTTGCACAATCCATCGCATATCCTCTTTTGTAATACCGAAAAAATCTTACTCTTAACAAACTACTTTAACTTCTGAACGCAGCCTTCAGTGCTGATTCAAGTTATTGGACAGATTCATCCGCCAGATTCTCGTTGCCTCTCCTAATACGCTCCTAAATCTCAGTTCTGTAAGGGTTTTCCTTTAATCCGCGCCTTGACGGTGCGGTGGCCGCATTCCTATAGTGTGCGCAAGTGGCGGAAAGTGGCATGAAGTGGGTTTTTTGAACGCAAAACGCTAATATTTGGAGAAGCGCTGTCGTGTTTCGCGGAGCTAACGCTATCAGTCTCGACGCAAAGGGCCGTCTCGCCATGCCGAGCCGGTACCGTGACGAGCTCGTTTCGCGTAGTTCCGGGCAGTTAATCGTCACAATTGATGCCGTTGATCCGTGTTTGTGTGTTTACCCCCTCGATGAGTGGGAAATTATTGAAACCAAACTGCGCGCACTGCCTTCGCTTCGCGAAGAGAACCGCCGCCTGCAACGTTTGCTGATTGGTAATGCCGTCGACCTCGAGCTCGATGGCAGTGGTCGTTTTCTGGTTCCGCCGCGTCTTCGTGAATATGCCCGATTGGACAAGCGCGCGATGCTGGTAGGCCAACTGAACAAGTTCCAATTGTGGGACGAGGATGCCTGGGATGCGGTTTCTGCCGCTGACCTGGCTGCTATTCAACAACCGGGCGCCATGCCTGATGAACTGCGTGATTTGATCCTGTGACTATTGATAGCGGCTTTAACCACATCACCGTACTGCTTGACGAAGCCGTCGAGGCTCTCGCCGTACGTCCTGATGGCTGCTATCTGGACGGCACGTTCGGGCGCGGCGGGCACAGCCGGTTGATCCTCAGCCAGCTCGGTCCGGAGGGTCGGTTGCTCGGATTCGACAAGGATCCTCAAGCGATTGCCACCGGGCAGACGCTAGCGGCCGAAGACGGCCGCTTTGTCGTTGTGCAGCGCAGCTTTGCCGAGCTCGGTTCGGAAGTGGCCGAACGCGGTCTGGCCGGCAAGGTCAGCGGCGTTTTGCTCGACCTGGGCGTGTCCTCGCCGCAGCTCGACGACCCTGAGCGCGGCTTCAGTTTCCTCAACGATGGCCCGCTCGACATGCGCATGGACCCGTCCCGCGGGATCAGCGCTGCCGAGTTCGTCAACACCGCGCCGGTGGAAGAAATCGCCCGGGTGTTCAAGGAATACGGCGAAGAACGTTTCTCCGGCCGCATGGCCCGTGCCGTGGCCGAGCGTCGCGACATCAAGCCGTTCGAGCGCACCGGCGACCTGGCTGAAGTTCTGAAGGTCGCCAACCCGGCGTGGGAAAAGGGCAAGAACCCGGCGACCCGTGCGTTCCAGGGCCTGCGCATCCACGTCAACAATGAACTGGGCGATCTGGAAGCCGGTCTCGAAGCCGCGCTGGAATGCCTGGAAATCGGCGGCCGTCTGGTGGTCATCAGCTTCCATTCGCTGGAAGACCGCATCGTCAAACTGTTCATGCGCAAGCTGGTGAAAGGCGAAGCCGACAACCTGCCGCGCAACCTGCCGGTACGTCACGTCGCCTTCGAACCGAAAATCAAAGTCCATGGCAAAGCGCAGTCCGCCTCCGAGGCCGAACTCAAAGCCAACCCACGTTCCCGTAGCGCCGTCATGCGCGTCGCGGAGAAGCTGCGGTGAGCAAGCTTTTCGCCAAGCCACTGCCCGGCGGAAGCTTTTTCATGCTGCTGCTGTTCGTTGGCGTGCTCGTGTCGGCCATCGGCGTGTCGTACAGCGCCCACTGGAACCGTCAGCTGTTGAACTCGCTGTACAACGAGTTGAGCGTGCGCGACAAGGCGCAGGCGGAATGGGGTCGGTTGATTCTCGAGCAGAGCACCTGGACCGCGCACAGCCGTATCGAAGTCCTGGCCACCGAACAACTGAAGATGCACATCCCTGGCGCGGCTGACGTGCAGATGGTGGCGCCATGATGAAACTCGAAGGCGCAATGTTCCCATGGCGGTTTCGTCTGGTGGTAGGTTTGCTCGGCGTCATGGTCGCGGCGATTTGCTGGCGCATCATTGACCTGCAAGTGGTCGACCGTGCCTTCCTGAAAGGTCAGGGCGATGCACGCAGCGTTCGTCACATCCCGATTCCGGCTCACCGTGGTCTGATCACCGACCGTAACGGCGAGCCTTTGGCCGTCAGTACACCGGTCACCACCCTGTGGGCCAACGCCAAGGAAATGCAGCTGGCCAAAGAGAAGTGGCCTGCACTGGCGGCCGCGTTGGGTCAGGATCCGAAAGCCCTGGCCGAACGCCTCGAAGCCCAGGCCAACAAAGAATTCATTTATCTGGTGCGCGGGCTGACGCCTGAGCAAGGCCAGTCCGTGCTCGACCTGAAAGTACCGGGCGTTTACGGCATCGAAGAATTCCGCCGTTTTTACCCGGCTGGCGAAGTGACGGCGCACATGGTCGGCTTTACCGACATCGATGACCACGGCCGTGAAGGCGTCGAACTGGCTTATGACGAATGGCTCGCCGGTGTCGCCGGCAAGCGACAGGTCATCAAGGACCGGCGCGGTCGACTTATCAAAGATGTTCAGGTGACCAAAAACGCCAAGGCCGGCAAGCCCTTGGCGTTGTCCATTGACCTGCGTCTGCAATACCTGGCCAACCGCGAGCTGCGCAACGCGATCATCGAGAACGGCGCCAAGGCCGGCAGCCTAGTGATCATGGATGTGAAGACCGGCGAGATCCTCGCCATGGTCAACCAGCCGACCTACAACCCGAACAACCGTCGCAACCTGCAGCCGGCGATGATGCGTAACCGCGCGATGATCGACGTGTTCGAACCGGGTTCGACGATGAAAGCCATCTCCATGAGCGCCGCGATCGAAACCGGCCGCTGGAAACCGACCGACACCGTCGAGGTGTATCCAGGCTCCTTGCAGATTGGCAAGTACACCATCAAGGATGTCTCCAAGACCGAAGGTCCGGTGCTCGACCTGACCGGCATTCTGATCAACTCCAGTAACGTCGGCATGAGTAAGGTCGCGTTCGATATCGGCGGCGAAACCATTTTCCGTCTGGCACAGAAAGTCGGCCTCGGCCAGGACACCGGTCTCGGCTTCCCGGGCGAGCGCGTGGGCAACCTGCCGAACTACCGCGAATGGCGCAAGGCTGAAACCGCGACGCTGTCCTACGGCTACGGTATTTCCGTGACCGCGATCCAGCTGGTCCACGCCTTCTCGGCCCTGGCCAACAACGGTCGCCTCGCGCCACTGACCCTGATCAAGACCGACAAGGCGCCGCAAACCACGCAAGTGCTGCCGGAAGCGGTCGCGAAAACCATGCAGACCATGCTGCAACAAGTGATCGAAGCCCCGCGCGGTGTATTCCGTGCGCAGGTGCCGGCGTATCACGTCGGCGGCAAGTCCGGTACCGCACGTAAAACGTCGGTCGGCACCAAAGGCTATGCCGAGAATTCCTACCGCTCGCTGTTCGCCGGCTTCGGCCCGATGAGCGATCCGCGTTACGCCATCGTGGTGGTGATCGATGAACCGACCAAGGCCGGTTACTTCGGTGGCCTGGTATCGGCGCCGGTGTTCAGCAAAGTGATGTCCGGGACCTTGCGCCTGATGAACGTCACGCCGGACAACCTGCCACCCGTTCAACAGGCGAACGCAACACCGGTCGTTCCGCTGAAAGCCAATGGAGGGCGCGGCTGATGTCTCTGAGTCTGAACAAGATTTTCGCCCACGCAGGCCGCGATCTGTTGATCCGTGAATTGGCACTGGACAGCCGCAATGTGCGGGCAGGCGACCTGTTTCTCGCCGTCCCCGGTGGTAAGTTCGACGGTCGCGCGCACATCACCGACGCCTTGCAGCGCGGTGCAGCGGCCGTGGCTTATGAAGTCGAAGACGCAACTGTATTGCCAATCACCGATGTGCCGATGATTCCGGTCAAAGGCCTGGCGGCGCAGCTGTCGGACATCGCCGGGCGTTTTTACGGTGACCCGAGCCGCCACCTGAATCTGGTCGGCGTGACCGGCACCAACGGCAAAACCAGTGTGACCCAGCTGGTTGCCCAAGCGCTGGATCTACTCGGTCAACACTGTGGCATCGTCGGCACACTGGGTTCCGGTTTCTACGGCGCGCTGGAAAGCGGTGTGCACACCACACCGAACCCGATCGCAGTGCAAGCGACCCTGGCTGACCTGAAAAAGGCCGGCGCCAAAGCCGTGGCCATGGAAGTGTCGTCCCACGGTCTGGATCAGGGGCGCGTCACCGCGTTGGCGTTCGATGTGGCGGTGATGACCAATCTGTCCCGCGATCATCTGGATTACCACGGCACCATGGAGGCCTACGGCGAAGCCAAGGCCAAGCTGTTTGCCTGGAACGACCTGAAATGCCGGGTGGTTAACCTCGACGACGATTTCGGCCGGCAACTGGCCGCCGAAAAACGTGAATCGCGCTTGATCACCTACAGCCTGCTCGACAGCAGCGCCTACCTGTTTTGCCGCGAAGCGCAGTTCGACGACGAAGGTGCGCGCGCCACGCTGGTCACGCCGCAGGGCGAACACCATCTGCGCAGCACCTTGCTCGGTCGTTTCAATCTGAGCAACGTGTTGGCGGCGGTCGGCGCCTTGCTCGGTCTGGACTATGCGCTGGACGAAATCCTCAAGGTCCTGCCAAAACTCGAAGGCCCCGCCGGACGCATGCAGCGCCTGGGCGGTGGCACTCAGCCGTTGGTGGTGGTCGATTACGCCCACACCCCGGATGCGCTGGAAAAAGTATTGATGGCCCTGCGTCCACACGCCAAAGGCCGGCTGCTGTGCCTGTTCGGTTGCGGTGGTGATCGCGATCGCGGCAAGCGTCCGCTGATGGCGGAAGTGGTCGAGCGTCTGGCCGATGGCGTGCTGGTCACCGATGACAACCCGCGCACCGAAGACCCGGCCGTGATCTTCGATGACATCCGCGCCGGTTTCACCGATGTGGACAAAGTTACCTTCGTCGCCGGTCGTGGTCAGGCGATTGCACAATTGATCGCCAGCGCTTCGGTGGATGACGTGATTGTCCTGGCCGGTAAAGGTCACGAGGACTATCAGGAAATCAACGGCCAGCGCCACGACTTCTCTGATCTGGTCGAAGCGGATCACGCGTTGACCGCGTGGGAGGTGGCCCATGCTTAAGCACCTGAAACTGAGCGAACTGACCGGCGCGCTGAATGGCCGATTGATCGTCGCCGATGCCACGTTCGATGGCGTCAGCATCGACAGCCGTGCGATCAAACCGGGCCAACTGTTTATTGCCCTGACCGGTCCGCGCTTCGACGGTCATGATTATCTGAACGACGTGGCCAGCAAAGGCGCCGTCGGTGCCCTGGTCGAGCGCGAAGTCGCCGACAGCGCGCTGCCGCAATTGCTGGTCAAGGACACCCGTCAGGCGCTGGGTCAACTGGGCGCGATGAATCGTGCGGCGTTTGCCCATCCGGTGGCGGCCATCACCGGTTCCAGCGGCAAGACCACGGTCAAGGAAATGCTCGCGAGCATCCTGCGCACGCGCGGTCCGGTGTTGGCGACCCGTGGCAACCTGAACAATGACCTCGGCGTGCCGCTGACCTTGCTCGAACTCGCGCCCGAACACACCGCGGCCGTGATCGAACTGGGTGCTTCGCGTCTTGGCGAAATCGCCTACACCGTCGGCATGACCAAACCCCATGTGGCCGTGCTCAACAACGCCGGAACCGCCCACGTCGGCGAGTTCGGCGGGCCGGAAAAAATCGTTGAAGCCAAGGGCGAGATTATTGAAGGGCTGGCGGCCGATGGCGTCGCTGTGCTCAATCTTGACGACAAGGCATTCGAGATCTGGAAGACCCGCGCCGCCGGTCGCAAAGTCCTGACCTTCGCCCTGAGCAACGTCAGCGCCGACTTCTATGCCAGCGATCTGGACCGCGACGCTCGCGGTTGCCCGGCCTTCAACCTGCACAGTCCTGAAGGCGTGGAGCGCGTTCAACTGAACCTGCTCGGCACCCATAACGTTGCCAACGCCATGGCCGCCGCTGCTGCCGCGCATGCCCTGGGCGTGTCGCTGTTCGGTATCGCCACCGGCCTCGGCGCGGTGCAGCCGGTCAAGGGACGCACCGTCGCGCAACTGGCCACCAACGGCATGCGCGTGATCGATGACACCTACAACGCGAACCCCACCTCCATGTGCGCTGCCGTTGATATACTCGCCGGCTTTTCCGGTCGCACCGTTCTGGTGCTCGGGGATATCGGCGAGTTGGGCGATTGGGCGGAGCAGGGGCACCGCGACGTGGGCGAGTACGCCCGTGGCAGGGTTTCCGCACTTTATGCGGTCGGGCCAATGATGACCCACGCCGTGAAGGCTTTCGGTGAGCAGGCTTTTCACTTCAGTACCCAAGCTGAATTGATCAAGGCCCTCGGCGCCGAGCAAGACACAAACACCACCATTTTGATCAAGGGCTCGCGCAGCGCTGCGATGGAAAACATCGTCGCCGCTTTGTGCGGGTCCAGCCTGGAGAAACATTGATGCTGCTGCTGTTAGCGGAGTACCTGCAACAGTTCTACAAAGGCTTCGCGGTCTTCCAGTACCTGACCCTGCGCGGGATTCTTGGTGTGTTGACCGCGCTGGTCCTGTCGCTGTGCTACGGCCCGTGGATGATCCGCACGTTGCAGAACCGTCAGATCGGTCAGTCCGTTCGTAATGACGGCCCGCAATCGCACCTGTCCAAATCCGGTACGCCGACCATGGGCGGCGCGCTGATCCTGTCGTCGATCGGTGTCAGCACTTTGCTTTGGGCTGACCTGAGCAACCGCTATGTGTGGACCGTGTTGCTGGTCACGTTGCTGTTCGGTGCCATCGGCTGGGTCGATGACTATCGCAAGGTCATCGAGAAAAACTCCAAAGGCCTGCCGAGCCGCTGGAAGTACTTCTGGCAATCGGTGTTCGGCCTCGGCGCAGCGATCTTCCTTTATATGACCGCTGCGACGCCGGTCGAAACTACCCTGATCCTGCCGATGCTCAAGGACTACAGCATTCCGCTGGGTGCTGGCTTCATCGTCCTGACCTATTTCGTGATCGTCGGCTCGAGCAACGCGGTCAACCTGACCGACGGCCTCGACGGCCTGGCGATCATGCCGACCGTGATGGTCGGCGGTGGCCTGGGCATTTTCTGCTACCTGTCGGGTAACGTGAAATTCGCGGAATACCTGCTGATCCCGTACGTACCGGGCGCAGGCGAACTGATCGTGTTCTGCGGTGCGCTGATCGGTGCGGGCCTTGGTTTCCTCTGGTTCAACACCTATCCGGCACAAGTCTTCATGGGCGACGTTGGCGCACTGGCGCTGGGCGCAGCCCTGGGCACCATCGCGGTGATCGTCCGTCAGGAAATCGTCCTGTTCATCATGGGCGGTGTGTTCGTGATGGAAACCCTGTCGGTGGTCATTCAGGTTGCTTCTTTCAAGCTGACCGGTCGCCGCGTGTTCCGCATGGCGCCGATTCACCACCACTTTGAACTCAAGGGCTGGCCCGAGCCGCGCGTGATTGTCCGTTTCTGGATCATCACCGTGATTCTCGTGCTGGTTGGCCTTGCCACCCTGAAGCTGAGGTAGAAACTCGTGTCTCTGATCGCTTCTGACCACTTCCGCATCGTTGTCGGCCTCGGCAAGAGCGGCATGTCCCTGGTTCGCTTCCTGGCGAACCGGGGCACGTCGTTTGCCGTCGCCGATACGCGGGACAATCCACCGGAACTGGCCACGCTCAAGCGTGACTATCCGCACGTGGAAGTGCGTTGTGGCGAGCTGGACGTCGAATTCCTGTGCCGTGCCGACGAGCTCTACGTGAGCCCCGGCCTGGCGCTGGCGACCCCGGCCCTGCAGGCCGCTGCTGCCCGTGGCGTGAAATTGTCCGGTGACATCGAGCTCTTCGCGCGTAACGCGAAGGCGCCGATTGTCGCCATCAGCGGTTCCAACGCGAAAAGCACCGTGACCACCCTGGTGGGCGAGATGGCGGCTGCGGCGGGCAAGCGCGTCGCCGTCGGCGGCAACCTTGGCACTCCGGCGCTGGATCTGCTTCGCGATGACGTCGAGCTGTACGTGATGGAACTGTCGAGCTTCCAGCTCGAAACCACCGACCAGCTCAACGCCGAAGTGGCGACTGTGCTCAACGTCAGCGAAGACCACATGGACCGCTACAGCGGTCTGCCGGCCTATCACCTGGCCAAGCACCGGATCTTCCGTGGCGCCAGACAGTTCGTGGTCAACCGTCAGGATGCCCTGAGCCGTCCGTTGATGGGCGAAGGTCAGCCTTGCTGGACCTTCGGTTTGAGCAAGCCCGATTTCAAGGCCTTCGGTATCCGGGAAGAGGACGGCGAGAAATACCTGGCCTTCGAATTCCAGAACCTGATGCCGGTGCGCGAGTTGAAAGTTCGCGGTGCCCACAACCAGTCCAACGCCCTGGCGGCATTGGCCCTGGGGCACGCGGTCGGCCTGCCGTTCGACGCCATGCTGTCGAGCCTGCGCACGTTCGCCGGGCTTGAGCATCGCTGCCAGTGGGTTCGTGATCTCGATGGCGTGGGCTATTACAACGATTCCAAAGCCACCAACGTTGGCGCCGCACTGGCTGCCATCGAGGGCCTGGGCGCGGACATCGACGGCAAGGTCGTGCTGATCGCCGGTGGCGACGGCAAGGGTGCCGAGTTCAGTGATCTGCGTGATCCGGTGGCGGCCAACTGCCGCGCCGTGATCCTGATGGGGCGCGACTCCGACAAGATCGGCGATGCCATTGGCGACGCCGTGCCGCTGATCCGCGTCGGTTCGCTGGTCGAAGCGGTGGAACAATGCCGCGCCGCTGCGCAACCGGGCGACGTGGTGCTGTTGTCGCCGGCCTGCGCCAGTTTCGACATGTTCAAGAATTACGAAGACCGTGGTCACCAGTTCGTCCGCGCCGTGGAGGATCTGGCATGAGCCTGCTTAACATCATCAAGCCGTATCCTTCGCCGCTCATTACCGGGCGCGGCATTGACCTCGATTTCCCGATGCTCGCCGGTTGCCTGGCCTTGCTCGGCCTCGGGCTGGTGATGATTGCATCGGCCTCGACCGAAGTGGCGGCCGTGCAGTCGGGCAGTGCGCTGTACTACATGATTCGCCATTTGATCTACGTGGTGCTGGGCCTGGGTGCCTGCATCGTCACCATGATGATTCCGATCGCCACCTGGCAACGCCTGGGCTGGCTGATGCTGATTGGTGCGTTCGGTTTGCTGGTGATGGTGATCATTCCGGGGATCGGCCGTGAAGTGAACGGTTCGATGCGCTGGATCGGTTTCAGTTTCTTCAACGTTCAGCCTTCCGAGATCGCCAAGGTGTTCGTGGTGATCTACCTCGCCGGTTATCTGGTGCGTCGCCAGAAAGAAGTGCGTGAAAGCTGGATGGGTTTCTTCAAGCCGTTCATCGTGCTGCTGCCGATGGCGGGCCTGTTGCTGATGGAGCCGGACTTCGGTGCCACCGTCGTGATGATGGGTGCGGCTGCGGCGATGCTGTTCCTCGGCGGGGTCGGGCTGTTCCGTTTTTCCTTGATGGTGGTTCTGGCGGTCGCGGCGGTGGTGTTGCTGATTCAAGTGCAGCCGTATCGAATGGCGCGCCTGACCAACTTTGCCGATCCGTGGGCTGACCAGTTCGGTGCCGGTTATCAGTTGTCGCAGGCATTGATCGCGTTTGGTCGCGGCGAATGGCTGGGCGTGGGCCTGGGCAACAGCGTGCAGAAACAGTTCTACCTGCCGGAAGCCCACACCGACTTCGTGTTTTCGGTCCTGGCCGAAGAACTGGGCGCCGTGGGGTCCTTGTGCACGGTCGCGCTGTTCGTCTTCGTCTGTATTCGTGGCATGTACATCGGTTATTGGGCCGAGAAGGCCAAGCAATTTTTTGCCGCTTACATCGCGTATGGCCTGTCGTTCCTGTGGATTGGTCAGTTCCTGATCAATATCGGGGTGAACGTCGGCCTGCTGCCAACCAAGGGTCTGACCCTGCCGTTCCTCAGTTATGGCGGCAGTTCGTTGGTGATCTGCTGCGCCTGTCTCGGCCTGTTGCTGCGCATTGAGTGGGAGAGTCGAACCCACCTCGGCAGCGAAGAGATGGAGTTTCATGAGAGCGACTTCGCCGAGGAGTCGACCCATGGGCGCTAACGTTTTGATCATGGCGGGCGGCACCGGTGGCCACGTGTTCCCGGCGCTGGCCTGCGCTCGCGAATTCCAGGCACGCGGTTACACCGTGCATTGGCTCGGGACGCCGCGTGGCATCGAGAACGATCTGGTGCCGCTGGCCGGTATCGAACTGCATCGGATCAATGCCAGCGGTTTGCGTGGCAAGGGCAAATTATCCCTGCTCAAGGCGCCGTTGATGTTGCTCAAATCCGTCTGGCAGGCGCGGGCGATCATTCGCCAGCTGCAGCCGGTGTGCGTGGTCGGCTTCGGTGGTTATGTGACCGGCCCTGGCGGCGTTGCAGCCAAACTGGCCGGCGTGCCGGTGATCGTTCACGAACAGAACGCCGTGGCCGGTACCGCCAATCGGTTGCTGGTGCCGTTGGCCGCCCGAGTCTGTGAAGCGTTCCCCGACACCTTTACCCTGTCGGACAGCCGACGGACCACCGGTAATCCGGTGCGCACCGAGCTGTTCCTCGACACACCGCGACCAGCCCTGGCCGGTCGCAAGGCGCGTTTGCTGATCCTGGGCGGAAGCCTGGGCGCAGAACCGTTGAACAAGTTGCTGCCTGAAGCCCTGTCGCAAGTCGCCCCCGACCTGCGCCCGGAAGTATTCCATCAGGCCGGCAAAAACCACGATGAAGTGACTGCAGAGCGCTATCGCGCGGCTGGCGTCGAGGCGCAAGTGCAGCCTTTCATCAAAGACATGGCCCACGCCTATGGCTGGGCCGACCTGGTGGTGTGCCGCGCAGGCGCATTGACCATCAGTGAACTGGCCGCCGCCGGTCTGCCCTCGATGCTGGTGCCGTTGCCCCACGCGATCGACGATCACCAGACCCGCAACGCCGATTATTTGGCCCGTGAAGGCGCTGCCTTCCTGATGCCGCAAAGAACGACTGGCGCAGCGGATCTAGCCGCACGCCTGACAGAGGTCCTGATGCAACCACAACGACTCACCGACATGGCCACTGCGGCACGCCGCCTGGCCAAACCCGATGCGACCCGTAACGTGGTCGATACCTGCCTGGAGGTGGCCCATGGTTGAGAATCAGAAAGCCATGCCGCAACCGGAAATGCGCCGCATTCGTCGCATCCACTTCGTCGGTATCGGCGGCGTGGGCATGTGCGGGATCGCCGAAGTGTTGCTGAACCTGGGCTATGAAGTGTCCGGTTCCGACCTGAAAGCTTCGCCGGTCACCGAGCGTCTTGAATCGTTCGGTGCTCAAATCTTCATCGGCCACCGCGCCGAGAACGCTGCCGCTGCCGACGTGCTGGTGGTGTCGAGCGCCGTGAACACCTCCAACCCGGAAGTCGCCACCGCGCTGGAACGCCGTATCCCGGTGGTGCCACGCGCCGAGATGCTGGCTGAGCTGATGCGCTATCGCCACGGCATCGCCGTCGCCGGTACGCACGGCAAAACCACCACCACCAGCCTGATCGCTTCGGTGTTCGCTGCCGGTGGCCTGGACCCGACGTTCGTCATCGGTGGTCGTCTGAATGCCGCGGGCACCAATGCCCAGCTAGGCACCAGCCGTTACCTGATCGCCGAAGCCGACGAAAGCGACGCCAGTTTCCTGCACCTGCAGCCGCTGGTGGCCGTGGTCACCAACATCGACGCCGACCACATGGCGACCTATGACGGTGACTTCAACAAACTGAAGAAAACCTTCGTCGAGTTCCTGCACAACCTGCCGTTCTACGGTCTGGCGGTGGTGTGCCTGGACGACCCGGTGGTGCGTGAAATCCTGCCGCAGGTCAAACGTCCGGCCGTCACTTACGGCTTCGGCGATGACTGCGACGTGCGCGCGATCAATGTGCGTCAGCAGGGCATGCAGACCTTCTTCACCGTGCTGCGTCCTGACCGCGAGCCGCTGGACGTCTCGGTGAACATGCCGGGCAATCACAACGTGCTGAACGCGCTAGCCACCATCTGCATCGCCACTGACGAAGGCGTCAGCGACGAAGCCATCGTCCAGGGTCTGTCCGGGTTCCAGGGTGTGGGCCGACGCTTCCAGGTCTATGGCGAACTGCCGGTCGAAGACGGCAGCGTGATGCTGGTCGACGATTACGGTCACCACCCGACCGAAGTTGCTGCCGTGATCAAAGCCGTGCGCGGTGGCTGGCCGGAGCGTCGCCTGGTGATGGTTTACCAGCCGCACCGTTACAGCCGCACCCGCGACCTGTACGACGATTTCGTCAATGTACTGGCCGACGCCAACGTCCTGTTGCTGATGGAAGTGTATCCGGCCGGCGAAGAGCCGATCCCGGGCGCCGACAGCCGCAAGCTGTGCAACAGCATCCGTCAGCGTGGCCAGCTCGACCCGATCTACATCGAGCGCGGTGTCGACCTCGCGCCGGTGGTCAAGCCGCTGCTGCGTGCCGGCGACATCCTGCTGTGCCAGGGCGCCGGTGATATCGGCGGTCTTGCACCGAAACTGTTGAAGAGTCCGTTGTTCGCTGGCACGGTTGCCGCGCCGAGCGTGGGGAAGTTGAAATGACTGCTGCTTACGCCAACCTCGTCTCCACAATCGCGCCGAAAGATTTCGGCCGCGTCGCCGTGCTGTTCGGCGGCAAGAGTGCCGAGCGTGAGGTGTCCCTGAAGTCGGGCAACGCGGTTCTCGATGCGCTGCAAAGCGCCGGTGTGGACGCGTTCGGTCTCGACGTGGGTGATGACCTGTTGCAGCGTTTGCTCAACGAAAAAATCGATCGCGCCTTCATCATTCTCCACGGTCGTGGCGGTGAAGACGGCAGCATGCAAGGCCTGCTGGAATGCCTGGGCATTCCGTACACCGGCAGCGGCATTCTGGCCTCGGCACTGGCCATGGACAAGCTGCGCACCAAACAGGTCTGGCACAGCCTCGGCATTCCGACGCCACGCCACGCGGTATTGAGTTCCGAGGCCGATTGTATTTCGGCGGCGACGGAACTGGGCTTCCCTTTGATCGTCAAACCGGCCCATGAAGGTTCAAGTATCGGGATGGCCAAAGTGACGTCCGCGCCCGAGTTGATCGACGCGTGGAAAGCGGCCAGTACCTACGATTCGCAAGTGTTGGTCGAGCAATGGATTCAAGGTCCGGAGTTCACCATCGCCACCCTGCGTGACCAGGTGTTGCCACCGATTGCCCTGGGCACGACGCACAGTTTCTACGACTACGACGCCAAGTACGTGGCTTCCGATACCCAGTACCGGATTCCATGCGGCCTCGACAGCACCAAGGAAAAAGAACTGATGGACCTCACGGCGAAAGCCTGTGAGGCGCTGGGTATCGCCGGTTGGGGCAGGGCAGACGTGATGCAGGACGCCGACGGGCAGTTCTGGTTCCTCGAAGTCAACACCGCACCGGGCATGACCGATCACAGTCTGGTGCCGATGGCGGCCCGTGCTGCCGGTCTGGATTTCCAGCAGTTGGTTCTGGCGATTCTGGCAGCCAGCATCGAGGCGCGAGGTTAATACCATGCAAGGCGCACAGCTAAGACATCAGCCCCCACCAGCACCCGGCCGCAAGCCGGTGCCACGGGGTGCCAGCCGAATGGTGGCCAAAGAGCCGATGTCCGCGCGCCTGCCGAAAGCCAATTTTGGTTTTCTCAAAGCCTTGTTCTGGCCGGTGATGCTGGTGGCGCTGGGGTTCGGTACTTACGAAGGCGCGCAGCGTTTGTTGCCGTACGCCGACCGGCCGATCACCAAGGTCGCGGTGCAGGGCGACCTGAGCTACATCAGCCAGCAAGCGGTGCAGCAGCGGATCGCCCCGTACGTGGCGTCGAGCTTCTTCACCATCGACCTGGCGAGCATGCGCACCGAGCTGGAACAGATGCCCTGGATTGCCCACGCCGAAGTGCGTCGGGTGTGGCCGGATCAAGTGGTGATCCGCCTGGAAGAACAACTGCCGGTGGCCCGTTGGGGCGATGAGTCGCTGTTGAACAACCAGGGGCAGGCGTTCACCCCGCGTGAGCTGGCGAACTACGAACACTTGCCACAGCTGTTCGGCCCACAACGGGCTCAGCAGCAAGTGATGCAGCAATACCAGGTGCTGAGCCAGATGCTCAGGCCGCTGGGCTTCTCGATTGCACGCCTGGAGTTGCGTGAACGGGGCAGCTGGTTCCTGACCACCGGTGCCGGCAGCTCGGGCCCGGGAATCGAACTGCTGCTGGGCCGCGGCAACCTGGTGGAAAAGATGCGCCGTTTCATTGCCATCTACGACAAGACGCTTAAAGAACAGATTACGAACATTGCGCGCATCGATCTGCGCTACGCCAACGGCCTCGCTGTTGGCTGGCGGGAACCTGTAGCGCCCACGACAGCCCAACCCGCTGTCGCGAAGAATTAAGAAGAGGCAGGACCCATGGCAAACGTGCAAAGCGGCAAAATGATCGTCGGTCTCGATATCGGCACCTCCAAGGTGGTGGCGCTGGTAGGCGAGGTCTCGGACGACGGCACGCTGGAAATCGTCGGGATCGGCACTCATCCGTCCCGCGGCCTGAAGAAAGGCGTGGTGGTGAACATCGAGTCCACCGTGCAGTCGATCCAGCGCGCCATCGAAGAAGCGCAGCTGATGGCCGGTTGCCGGATCCACTCGGCGTTCGTCGGCGTGGCGGGCAATCACATCCGCAGCCTGAACTCCCACGGCATCGTGGCGATTCGTGATCGCGAAGTCAGCTCCGCCGACCTTGAGCGCGTCCTCGACGCGGCCCAGGCCGTGGCGATTCCGGCTGACCAGCGCGTGCTGCATACCCTGCCGCAGGATTACGTGATCGATAACCAGGAAGGCGTTCGTGAGCCGCTGGGCATGTCGGGCGTACGTCTGGAAGCCAAGGTTCACGTGGTCACCTGCGCCGTCAACGCCGCACAGAACATTGAAAAATGCGTGCGCCGCTGCGGTCTGGAAATCGACGACATCATTCTCGAGCAACTGGCGTCCGCGTACTCGGTGCTGACCGACGACGAAAAAGAGCTGGGCGTGTGCCTGGTGGACATCGGCGGCGGTACCACCGACATCGCGATCTTCACCGAAGGCGCGATCCGTCACACAGCAGTGATCCCGATTGCGGGCGATCAGGTGACCAACGACATCGCCATGGCGTTGCGCACCCCGACCCAGTACGCCGAAGAGATCAAGATCCGCTACGCCTGCGCCCTGGCCAAACTGGCCGGTGCCGGCGAAACCATCAAGGTGCCAAGCGTTGGCGACCGTCCACCGCGCGAGCTGTCCCGCCAGGCCCTGGCCGAAGTGGTCGAGCCGCGTTACGACGAGCTGTTCACGCTGATCCAGGCCGAACTGCGTCGCAGCGGCTACGAAGACCTGATCCCGGCCGGCATCGTGCTGACCGGCGGTACTTCGAAGATGGAAGGCGCGGTCGAACTGGCCGAAGAGATCTTCCACATGCCGGTCCGCCTGGGCGTGCCCCATGGCGTCAAGGGCCTCGACGATGTGGTGCGCAACCCGATTTATTCCACCGGCGTTGGCCTGTTGATGTACGGCCTGCAAAAGCAGTCCGACGGGATTTCGTTCTCGGGCATCAGCAGCCGCGACAGCTACAGCAATGAAGAGCCGAAAGCCGCCTTGATCGATCGCATCAAGAGCTGGGTGCAAGGCAACTTCTAAGAATTACCGCAGCACCGTTGTAGATACAGGCAGTAGGCGAAAAAACTAGAGAATCAAAGGAGAGGGAAAATGTTCGAACTCGTAGACAACATCCCCGCAAGCCCGGTAATTAAAGTTATCGGTGTTGGCGGAGGCGGCGGCAACGCTGTCAATCACATGGTCAAGAGCAACATTGAAGGCGTTGAATTCATCTGCGCCAACACTGATGCCCAGGCGCTGAAGAGCATTGGCGCGCGGACCATCCTGCAACTGGGCACCGGCGTGACCAAAGGTCTCGGCGCTGGCGCCAACCCTGAAGTAGGTCGTCAGGCCGCTCTCGAAGATCGTGAGCGCATTGCCGAAGTCCTGCAGGGCACCAACATGGTGTTCATCACCACCGGCATGGGCGGTGGCACCGGTACCGGTGCTGCGCCGATCATTGCTGAAGTGGCCAAGGAAATGGGGATCCTCACCGTTGCGGTGGTGACCCGTCCGTTCCCGTTCGAAGGTCGCAAGCGCATGCAGATCGCCGACGAAGGTATTCGTCTGCTGTCCGAAAGCGTCGACTCGTTGATCACCATCCCCAACGAGAAGCTGCTGACCATCCTCGGCAAAGACGCCAGCCTGCTGTCGGCTTTCGCCAAGGCTGACGATGTACTGGCCGGTGCCGTTCGCGGTATCTCCGACATCATCAAGCGTCCGGGCATGATCAACGTCGACTTTGCCGACGTGCGTACCGTGATGAGCGAAATGGGCATGGCGATGATGGGCACTGGCTGCGCCAGCGGTCCGAACCGTGCACGCGAGGCCACCGAAGCGGCCATTCGCAACCCGTTGCTGGAAGACGTGAACCTGCAAGGTGCACGCGGCATCCTGGTGAACATCACCGCCGGTCCTGACCTGTCCCTGGGTGAGTACTCCGACGTGGGTAGCATCATCGAAGCCTTCGCTTCCGAGCACGCGATGGTCAAGGTCGGTACCGTTATCGATCCGGACATGCGCGACGAGCTGCACGTGACTGTGGTTGCCACTGGTCTGGGCGCGAAAATCGAGAAGCCTGTGAAGGTCATCGACAACACCGTTCACACCTCCATGGCGTCGCAGCCGCAACAATCGGCTCCCGCTCGTCAGGAAGCGCCAGCGGTGAACTACCGTGATCTGGACCGTCCGACCGTCATGCGCAACCAGGCTCAGGCCGGTGCTGCGACTGCCGCGAAGATGAATCCGCAAGATGATCTGGACTACCTGGACATCCCGGCTTTCCTGCGTCGTCAGGCCGATTAATGGAATGTATCAGGGCTATGAAGGTGATTGGTGTTCAGCAAAGGTCTGGTCTGCTATTATCGCCAGCCTTTGTTGATACCAGTTCGCAATTTGCGCTGAAGCGGCCCAAGCCATGATTAAACAACGCACACTGAAAAATATTATCCGTGCCACAGGTGTAGGCCTGCACTCCGGGGAGAAGGTATACCTGACCCTCAAGCCCGCACCTATCGACACCGGCATTGTGTTTTGTCGTGCCGATCTCGACCCTGTGGTGCAGATTCCTGCCCGCGCGGAAAACGTTGGTGAAACCACGATGTCGACCACGCTGGTCAGTGGTGACACCAAAGTGGATACGGTGGAGCACTTGCTCTCGGCCATGGCTGGCCTGGGCATCGATAACGCCTACGTCGAGCTCTCCGCGTCCGAAGTCCCGATCATGGATGGTAGCGCTGGACCTTTCGTATTCCTGATTCAATCGGCCGGCCTGGAAGAACAGGACGCACCGAAGAAGTTCATCCGGATCCTGCGGGAAGTGACAGTGGAAGACGGCGACAAGCGCGCCACTTTCGTCCCTTTCGAAGGCTTCAAGGTGAGTTTCGAGATCGATTTCGATCACCCGGTTTTCCGTAACCGCACACAAAGTGCAAGCGTGGATTTTTCCAGCACTTCGTTCGTAAAAGAAGTCAGCCGCGCCCGTACCTTTGGTTTCATGAGTGACATCGAGTACCTGCGCAAGCACAACCTCGCACTCGGCGGCAGCGTTGAAAACGCTATTGTGGTCGACGCGGATGGTGTACTGAACGAAGACGGCCTTCGCTATGAAGACGAATTCGTGAAGCACAAGATCCTCGATGCAATTGGTGACCTCTACCTGCTGGGCAATAGCCTGATTGGTGAGTTCAAGGGCTTCAAGTCCGGACATGCATTGAACAACCAGCTGCTGCGCAAGTTGATTGAGCAGACAGATGCTTGGGAAGTCGTGACTTTCGAAGACGCCAGCACTGCACCGATCTCTTACATGCGTCCGGTTGCGGCGGTGTAAGTAAAAACCTCTCTAGTTTTTAAAGGCTGCCTTCGGGTGGCCTTTTTTTATGCCTGCGGAAAAGTAATGCGGTGTTCGTTCTGGCCTCTTCGCGGGCAAGCCTCGCTCCTACAAGTGCAATGCGTGTCTCGTAGGAGCGAGGCTTGCCCGCGAAGAGGCCGGCCGCCACACCGAAGATCTCACTGCGTAGCCACCACCCGATTCCGCCCGCTTTCCTTCGCCTGATACAGCGCCTTGTCCGCCGCAAACAGCAACTGCTCGAGGCTGGTGTCGGTGGTCGAGGTCCAGGTGCTGATGCCGATACTGACAGTAATCGGCGATTCAACGCCCGCCACAAACGGCAGTTGTTCCACGGCAACGCGGATGTGTTCGGCAATCTGCTGCGCCCCCGCGCTGTCCGTTTCCGCCAGGACTACCGAAAACTCCTCCCCTCCGTACCGGGCGACCAGATCCGCCGGTCGCCGCACGTTCTCGGCGATGACTTTGGCCAGTGCACGTAACGCATCGTCACCCGCCTGATGACCATGTTGATCGTTGAAAGCCTTGAAGTGGTCGGCATCGATCATCAGCACCGACAGCGGTTTGCCGGAACGTTGGGCGCGAAACCACTCATGGCGCAGGGTTTGATCGAGCGTTCGACGGTTGGCCACGCCGGTCAAGGCATCGGTGGCGGCCAGTTGTGCCAGTTCCTGCTCGGCGTTGTGGCGCAGGCGCAACTCCCGGCACAGCAGCCAGGTCAGCCACAGCAGACCAATGCACAACACGCCGGTAGCACCGCTGATCACAATCGCCGTGCGCTCCCAGGCGGCAAACACGTCGTTGCCCGAGAGCGCGACGATTACCGTCAATGGCAGGTTGCCGACCCTGGAAAAGGTATACAGGCGTTGTTCATGATCGACGCTCGACACGCTGTCAAAGCTGCCGCTGTGTTCGCGCAGGATGCGCTGGACATTGGGGCGGTTGGCGAAGCTTTTGCCGATCGAGTCATTGGCCAGATGAGGCTTCTGCGCCAGTAATATGCCGTCGTCGTTGATGATGGACAGGGCGCTGCCGGCCCCGATGTTCAGGCTGTTGAACAATTGATCGAAGTAGCCCAGGCGCATTGAAGCCACGGCGACCCCGAGGAATTCACCCGTAGCCGATGAGATGCGGCGGCTGAAGCTGATTCGCCATTCGTCGCTGTCCTCGCAATCGCAACGGGGTTTGAACGGTCGGCTGATGAACATGCCGGTGTCGCGGTTGAAGGCATGTGCGAGGAAATAATCGCGATCGGCAAAGTTGCCGGGTTTTGGTTCGACCAGCGAGGAGTCCGCGAGCACCTCACCATATTTGTCGAGCAGCAGAATGTCGCCCTTGAAGCGCGCCGTGGTAGAGCGGTCGAACAGCACCAGATGGCGGATCTGCGCTGAAACCTGTTTCAAGTCGTCCCGCTGCGAGGCGGCAATCAGGCCTTGCAGCGTCAAATCGTAGAGTTCGACGGTGCGCAGCACGTCGGCGTCGATCAGTTGCGCAATCGTGGTCGCGCTGCGCGTGGCCGCCTGCTGCGCGTTGGCGTGTTCGCGGATTAGCAGAAAGGTGACGATGCTGAGAATCGCGATAACAGTCAGGGAGCTGCCCAGGATCACCATGAGCTCGGGGCGACCGGTCTTGCCTGAAACGTGTGGGGGACGGCTCGCGGGCATGGGGAAGATGTCTGCTTGAGGAGCAAAAAAAAGGCCAGCAAAACGCGCTGGCCTCTACTTACTCAAGCTTAGAAGACATTGAGCGGGTAGTCGACGATCACCCGGTATTGTCGACTATCTGAGCGTCGATCAGCATCGTTGCATTGATTGTAACGATCAATGAAGTGACAACAAAAAAAGCCGCTGACAGCAGCGGCTTTGAAGACAACTTTTCAACAGGAAGAGCCGATGAAAAGTGTCGAGGGAAACAGAGCGATATGTTGCGATCAGCTATCTTTCTCGACCCGTGGCTGGGCCTGAGTGGCAGACGCTTGAGGGGTTTGCGCAGCGTCCTGAGCCTTGGCCGTCATTTCGCTCTGATACGCTTCGAACGCTGCAGCGCGCGCGGCATTGTGCGCGACGAAAGTCTGCGACTCTTCAGCGATGGCGAACGGGGAGAGGAACAAAGAAGACAAAACGAAAGCGCTGGCAATACCCATAGTGTTGGACATCTTTAAAACCTTCTTGCTTGGCAAGTGCTGTTTGGTGGCGCAAAGATAAGGATCTTGGCCGACGGGAAACAGAGCCAATTCAAGAAAGGACTATTGCGGTAGAAGCAACAGTAGCTGCTTCAGGCAGGACACTTGTGGCGAGGGAGCTTGCTCCCGCTCGGCTGCGAAGCAGTCGCAATCCATGCACCTCGGTTTATCAGAAAAACCAAGTGACCGATTTGGGGCTGCTGCGCAGCCCAGCGCGAGCAAGCTCGCTCGCCACAGGAGGCAAGGTGATTCAGACCGGTAAATGGATGCCGAAGGTATTCATGCCGTGATCACTGCGCACAAACACGTCGCCGCCATGCATCAGCGCAATCGCCTTGACGATCGCCAGCCCCAAACCGTGGTTATTGCCACTGTTGCTGCGTGACGCATCGACCCGATAAAAGCGCTCAAACAGCCGTGGCAAATGCTCACTGGCAATCGGCGAGCCGGGGTTGGCGACGCCGATGCTGACCTGATGCTCCTCGACCTCGATCCGCACCTGGATCACTTGGCCGGGCTCGGTGTGTTGCACCGCATTGCTGAGCAAATTGATCAGCGCCCGACGCAGATGCGCAATCTCGATCCGCACCTGCGCATCACCACTGACCTGCACCTGAACCTGCGCATCTTCAAGAATGAAATCCAGATACTCCAGCGTCGTCGCCACTTCATCGGCCAGCGAGGTGGACGTCAATTTGGTCGCCTTGCTGCCCTGATCGGCACTGGCGAGGAACAACATGTCGTTGATGATCGAACGCAGCCGCTCCAGCTCTTCAAGATTCGATTGCAGCACTTCGAAGTAGTGTTCGGCCGAGCGCCCACGCGTCAGCGCCACTTGGGTCTGGCCGATCAGGTTGGTCAGCGGCGAGCGCAATTCGTGGGCGACGTCGGCATTGAACGACTCGAGCCGCGAGTAAGCCTGCTCGACCCGCTCCAGCGTGGAGTTGAACGAGTTAACGAACTGGTTGAGTTCCGGCGGCAACGACGATAGACGCAAGCGCCCGGAACGCAACGGTGGCGCCAATCGCTGGGCTTCCTGAGACAGTTTGATCAACGGCTTGAGACCGATCCGCGCCACCCAGTAACCGAGTGCCGAGGCCAGCAGCACACCGATAATCGCCAGACTGATCAGAGCAATCAGCAGGTGATGTTGGGTCTGGAAAAACGTCTCGGTGTCGATGCCGATCATGAAGCGCAACGGCGGTCGTTGATCCTTGGCCGGAAACTGGCTGACAAGCACTTTCAGCGGGTAAGGCTGATCCGGCAGCTGTAAGTCGCGCATGCCCAGCGGCCCTTCGGCGAAGGCGCGGACCTGCGGCGTCAGGTTGCCGTATTCGTAGTGCGGATCGCCGCTGATGATCCAGAAACTGATGCGTTTGTCTTCTTCACCCAACAGCTTGAGCTTGTTGTTGATCTTCACCCAATGCTCCGGCGTGCCGTAACGGCCGACGGTGGATTCGAGCACGCTGTAACGCGCGTCCAGCTCGGCTTCAGGCAGCAAGCCCAGGCCCTTGTCGACCTGTTGATACAGCGCCCAGCCAATCAACAGAAACACCAGAAGCGCCACCAGCGTGAACATTCCACTGAGGCGCAGCGCAATCGAATTACTGGACACCACGGCTCTCCAGCACATAACCCATGCCACGGATCGTGTGCAGCAGTTTCTCGTCGAATGGCCCGTCGAGTTTGGCCCGCAGGCGTTTTATCGCGACTTCGACGACGTTGGCGTCGCTGTCGAAATTGATGTCCCAGACCATTTCCGCAATCGCCGTTTTCGAGAGGATTTCACCTTGCCGGCGGGCCAGCACGCTGAGCAGCGAGAACTCCTTGGCGGTCAGGTCCAGTCGCGTTCCGGCGCGGGTCGCCTTGCGGCTGATCAAATCTATCCACAGGTCGGCGATGCTCACTTGCACCGGTTCATGGCCGCCGCTGCGACGGGTCAGCGCTTGCAGGCGCGCCACCAGCTCGAGGAAGGAAAACGGTTTGCCGAGGTAGTCGTCGGCGCCATCGCGCAGGCCTTTGATCCGGTCTTCCACACGCTCGCGGGCGGTGAGCATGATCACCGGGGTTTGCTTGCGCGCACGCAAGGCGCGCAGTACGCCGAAGCCGTCGAGGCCCGGCAGCATGACGTCGAGGACGATCACCGCGTAGTCGCTTTCCAGCGCCAGGTGCAGGCCTTCAACGCCGTCCCGCGCCAGGTCCACGGTGTAACCCTGTTCCGTCAGGCCGCGGTGCAGATAATCCGCGGTTTTTTCCTCGTCTTCGATAATCAGAACGCGCATGACCCCGCCTCAGTCTGTGGTCGCCAGCACCGACAGTGGCGCTGGTGCTGGTGGGAGAGAGTGCCGATGGAAAAGCCGCTCAAGCCACAAGTATATGACCGGAGTGGTAAACAGCGTCAGCGCCTGGCTCACCAGCAAGCCGCCGACCACCGCAATCCCCAATGGCTGGCGCAACTCGGCGCCGGTGCCGTAGCCGAGCATCAGCGGCAGTGCGCCGAGCAGGGCGGCGAGGGTGGTCATGATGATCGGCCGGAACCGCGTGATGCAGGCCTGATAGATCGCTTCTTCCGGTGGCAAGCCGCCCTTGCGTTGGGCCTCCAATGCAAAGTCGATCATCAGGATGCCGTTTTTCTTCACGATCCCGATCAACAGCACCAGCCCGATCAGCGCCATGATCGAAAAGTCCTGGCCGCAAATCCACAACATGATCACCGCCCCGAGCCCCGCCGATGGCAGCGTCGAGATGATGGTCAGCGGATGGACGAAGCTCTCGTAGAGCACGCCGAGAATGATGTACACCGCCACCAGCGCCGCCAGAATCAGCCACGGCTGGCTGGCCAGCGAACTCTGGAACGCCTGGGCCGCGCCCTGGAAGTTGCCGCTCATGGCTGCCGGCATGCCGATTTCAGCCTTGGCCTGATTGAGCATGATGACGGCATCGCCCAACGCCACACCGGGTGCCAGGTTGAACGACAGGTTGGCGGCCGGAAACATGCCGTCATGGGCAATCGACAATGGGCCCACGGTAGGCGCATCGAATTTCGCCAGCGCCGACAGCGGCACCATTTCCCCGCTGAGGGGGGAGCGCAGGTAGAAATAGTTGAGGCTTTCGGCCTTGCCGCGTTGCTTGGTGTCCAGTTCCAGAATTACGTTGTACTGGTTGATCTGGGTCTGGAATTCGTTGATCTGCCGCTGACCGAACGCGTCATAAAGCGCTTCGTCGACATCGCTGGCGGTCAGGCCGAAACGCGCTGCGGCGCTGCGGTCGATGCTGATGTGCGTGATGCTGCCGCCCAGTTGCAGGTCGTTGGAAATGTCGCGGAACGCCGGGTTGGCACGCAGTTTTTCCGTCAGGCGCTGGGTCCAGGTGCTGAGGGTCGCGCCGTCGTTGCTCTTGAGCACGTATTGGTATTGCGCGCGACTCGGGCCAGAGCTGAGGTTGATGTCCTGACCGGCGCGCAGATAGAGCACGATGCCCGGCACTGCCATCAGTTGCGGACGAATCCGGTCGATGAACTCGCTGGCCGAGACGTCGCGGTCACCGCGTTTTTTCAGGGAGATCCAGAAGCGGCCGTTGGCGATGGTCTGGTTGCTGCCCGAGACGCCGACGGAGTGGGAAAACGCCGCGACCGCCGGGTCTGCCGCGACGATTTCCGCCATCGCCAGGTGTTTTTTCACCATGTCGGGGTAGGAAATGTCGGCGGCCGCTTCGGTGGTGCCGAGGACAAAACCGGTGTCCTGGACCGGGAAGAAACCTTTCGGAATGAAGATGTAACCGGCAATGGCCAGACCGAGAGACAAGCCAAACACACCGATCATCAATTTCTGATGGGCGAGGGCGCGACGCAGGCCTTTTTCGTACCACGCCAGCAACCGTTCGCCGAACGTGGGTTTGCTGTGGGCGTGATGCACCGGGGCGCGCATGAACAGCGCCGCCAGCGTCGGCGCCAGGGTCAGCGACACCACCACTGAAATCATGATCGTAGACGTGGCCGTCAGAGCGAATTCCTTGAACAGCCGCCCGACCACGCCGCCCATGAACAGCAACGGGATGAACGCCGCCACCAGCGAGAAACTGATCGAGACCACCGTGAAACCAATCTCGCCGGCGCCTTTGATCGCTGCTTCGCGCATGCCGTCGCCGGCCTCCAGATGTCGGTGAATGTTCTCCACCACCACGATCGCATCGTCGACCACAAACCCCACGGCCACCACGATCGCCACCAGCGTCAGGTTGTTCAGGCTGAAGCCCATGATGTACATCAGGGCAAAACTGGCGACCAGCGAAACACCCAGTACCGCCGACACGATCAGCGTCGCCGACCATTGGCGCAGGAACAACGCCATCACCGCGACCACCAGCATGATCGCGATCAGCAGGGTGACTTCCACTTCATGCAACGAGGCGCGGATGGTCTGGGTCCGATCGATCAACACCTTGACCTGCACCGAGGCCGGCAACATCGCTTCGAGGCCGGGCAGGGCAGCCTGGATGCGGTCCACGGTCTCGACGATGTTGGCGCCCGGCTGCCGGGAAATCACTAGGTTCACCCCGGGTTTGTCGCCGGCCCAGGCTTGCACGTAGGCATCTTCCGAACCGTTGACGACTTTCGCCACATCCTTCAGGTGAACCGGCGCACCGTCCTTGTAGGAAACGATGAGCTGGCTGTATTCGTCCGGGTGGAATAATTGGTCGTTGGTGGACAGCGTCGAGATACTCGACTCGCCGTACAACGCACCTTTGGCCAGGTTGAGACTGGTTTGCTGAATGGCCAGGCGAATGTCCGCCAGCGTCAGGCCGATGGCGGCGAGTTTGTCCGCCGAGGCTTGAACGCGAATCGCCGGACGTTGCTGGCCGGTGATGTTGATCTGTCCTACGCCGTCGATCTGACTGATCTGACGGGACAGCAGGGTTTCCACCAGATCGCTGAGTTCGGGACCGGGCATTAAGGTTGAGTTGATGCTGAGAATCAGCACCGGGCTATCGGCCGGGTTGACCTTGCGCCACGTCGGTAGGTTCGGCATGTCCTTGGGCAGTTTGCCGGCGGCGGTGTTGATCGCGGCCTGCACTTCCTGCGCGGCAGTGTCGATGCTTTTGTCGAGGGTGAATTGCAGGGTCAGGTTGGTCGAGCCAAGGGCGCTGCTTGAGGTCATCTGGGTCACGCCGGGGATGGCGCTGAATTGCACTTCAAGCGGCGTGGCCACCGACGACGCCATGGTTTCCGGGCTAGCGCCGGGGAGTTGCGCGGCGACCTGGATGGTCGGGAATTCGGCTTCCGGCAGCGGTGCAATCGGCAGGCGTGGGAAGGCGATGACACCCAGCAACACCAGGGCAAACGTCAGCAGGATCGTCGCCACCGGATGATCGATGCACCACGCCGAAACTGAGCCGTGGCCCTTCATGGCTTCGGCTCCGACTGGACCACTTGCGGTGGCGCGGTCAGTACCTGCACGGTCGAGCCGGGTTTGAGCCGCGACTGGCCGTCGCTGACCAGCACGTCGCCCGGTTTCACGCCTTTGATGATGTCCTGGCCGCTGCCTTGATGGACCATCTGCACCTGGACGGTTTCAACCTTGTCGCCCTTGACCCGGTACACGAAGTGTTGATCGAGCCCGCGTTGTACGACCGTGGGCGGCACCACCAGCGCATCTTTATCCAATGCTGTCTGAATCTTTACCGTCACCAGCAGGCCCGGCCAGAGTTTCTGTCCGGGGTTGTTGAATTCGGCCTTGGCGCGGATGGTCCCGGTGTTGGCATTGATCTGGTTGTCGATCAGGGTCAGATGACCCTCGCCCAGCAGGTTGCCGGTTTCGCCGTCGGTGTCGGCACCGATGTAGGCCTTCACCTGAGCGTGCTCCGGATCGTTGATAAGGCCTTGCAGGGTCGGCAGCATTTGCTGCGGCAGGGAAAACTCCACGGCAATCGGGTCGATCTGGGTCACCGTGAACAAGCCTTGGGTGTCGGTCATGCGCAGGAAGTTGCCTTCGTCCACCGTGCGAATACCGACGCGACCGCTGACCGGCGAACGAATCTGGGTGTAGGAGAGCTGCACTTGCGCGGCATCAATCGAAGCCTGATTGCCTTGGGCAGTGGCCTTGAGCTGGTTGACCAGCGCTTGTTGCTGGTCGTAGGTCTGCTTGGAGACGCCGTCGTCGACGCTTAGCAGTTTGTAGCGCTTGAGGTTCACCAGCGCCACTTGCAGCTGCGCCTGGCTTTCGCCAAGTTGTGCGCGAGCCTGGTCGAGGCTGGCGCGAATCGAGCGGTCATCGATGGTGGCCAGCAGGTCCCCCTTATTCACCAACTGACCTTCCTTGACCAGGATTTTAGTGAGGATGCCGTCGATCTGCGGGCGTACCACCACACTGTGCAAAGACAGCACCGAGCCGATGCCGCTGACGTAGCGCGGGACGTCTTTTTCGGCGACGTTCACCACCCGGACCGGAATCGCCGTGGGCGCGGCGAGTTTCGCCGTCACGGGTTTGGTGGCATACCACACGCCCAGCGCTGCCAGGACAATCAGAAGGGCGGCGATCAAGGCGGGTTTTTTCTGAATTCGCATGCGAGTGGGGCGCCGGGGCTGGGTGGACGGAGTTTGGTCAGGGTTATACCTCCCTTTATAAACCTGTTCGCCGGTCAGGAAGGTGACTGCTAACTGACGGCGCTGTCAGTTTGGGGTTTGTGTTGTCTGTTCTGGCCTCATCGCCAGCAAGCCGGCTCCTACAGTATTCGTGATGTACGCAAGTCCCTTGTAGGAGCTGGCTTGCCAGCGATGGGCGTTAACGAAAACGCAGGCTGCCTGGATGAACGCTATGACTGGACGTTTTTCGCGAGCAAGCTCGCTCCTACAAGGGCGTGGGGAGGTATACTGCCGCCTTTCGCGGCTCGCTGACCGGGCCCGACTCTATTGCATCACCCGGAGCTTTCATGACTTCCCCGACACAACCGCCGGTTGCCGACGCCTTGAGCGACGACCAGGCAGACCTGCCAGACAGCGTCGACTCCAGCGCAGACAGCGAAACCAAAGCCGCGATCCCGGCATTCAAGTTCCCGTTCAAGCCGGGTGAACTGGCCGCCGCGAAATCCGCCAGCCAGCCGTGGTACAAGAACGGCGCCAAGAACGGCCATACCAAGACCCCCGGCGCAGCGCCTCCCGGCACCCGTCGTTCGATGGGCAAGCGCTGAGTTTCCACCCCCCGCCATTGGCCATCCGCCGCGGTTTTCAATCGCGGTGATGGCTAAGTGCTCATGTCCTGAGCCAGATCAACGTTTGTGGAATCAGTGCGCTTAGAGTCAGCAGCCCTGCCGACTCTTTCCCTACAACGAGCGCGCTTTCCATGAAGATCAACCTCCCGGTGACTGGCCGTAATGTCGACGTTGCGGCTGATGCGAACATCCTCTCGACCACCGATCTGACCAGCGCGATCACCTACGCCAACGACGACTTCATCAAAATCTGCGGCTACAGCCGTGAGGAGTTGCTGAGTTCGACGCACAACCTGCTGCGTCACCCGGACATGCCGGCAGCGGCTTTCGCGCATATGTGGCAGACCCTCAAAAGTGGCCGTTCATGGATGGGGCTGGTGAAGAATCGCTGCAAGAATGGCGATCACTATTGGGTGAGCGCCTACGCCACGCCGGTGACGCAGAACAGTCAGGCGGTGGAATATCAGTCGGTCCGGACCCGGCCCTCGGCGCGGCAGATCGACGCCGCCGAAAAAGCCTACGCAAACCTTCGCGACGGTCGGGTGCCGCTGTCGCAACGCCTGCCTGTGCTCGCACCGGGACTTAAAGTGGTGGCGCTGTTCAGTGTGACGCTGGCCTGTGTGGTGGGCGCCGAGGTGTGGCTCAACCCGTCATCAGCCGTGTTCGGGATGCTGGCGTTTGTCATCGGCAGCGGTTTGGCGGCGGTCGGAACCGGGCTGATGTTGCGCCCGCTGACAGCGCTCACCGAGCGCGCCCGACAGATTGCCGACAACCCGTTGAGCCAGGGCATTTATACCGGCCGCCGGGATCAGTTCGGCCAGATCGAGTTTGCCTTCCAAATGCTCGAAGCGCAGATCGGCGCGGTGGTGGGGCGCATCGGCGATGCGTCGCAGCGCCTGGCCGGGCATGCGGCGGAACTGGTCGAACACTTGCAAAGCAGTCACCACAGTACGCTGGATCAGCAGGCTGAAACCGATCAGGTGGCAGCGGCGATTCACCAGATGTCCGCCAGCGTGGCGCAGGTGGCCAGCCATGCGCAGCAAGCCTCTCAGGCCGCTGATCTGGCCGGCAGCGAAACCCGCGAAGGTCATCAACTGGTGAGTGAGAGTCGCCACGCCGTCTTGCGTCTGGCCGAGGAACTGGCGCACGCCACCGAGGTGATTCATCAGCTGGAAGGGCACAGCAGCGAGATTACCGGGGTGCTGGAAGTGATTCGCAGCATCGCCGAGCAAACCAATCTGCTGGCCCTCAACGCGGCCATCGAGGCGGCGCGCGCCGGGGATGCCGGGCGCGGTTTTGCGGTGGTCGCCGACGAAGTGCGGGGCCTGGCGCAACGCACCCAGCAATCGACCAACGAGATTCAGCGCATGATCAGCACCCTGCAAAACGGCACGCGAGACGCGGTGGTGGTGATGCAGCAAAGCAGTGAGCAGGTGGAAAACAGCGTCGAACAGGCCCGGCGCGCCGCCGATGCGCTGGACGCGATCAGTCGGCGGGTCAATCAAATCACGCAAATGAGCCTGCAAATCGCCTCGGCGGTGGAAGAGCAAAGCACGGTCAGCGAAGACATCAACCGCAACATCAGCCGCATTCGCTCTGCCTGCGAAGTCACGGTAAGCGAAGGCCGGCAAAGTCAGGCCAACTCCGAAGACGTGGCGGGGCTGGCGGGGGATTTGCGGCAGTTGGCGCAGGAGTTCTGGCGAGAACGCCGTTAAGCCGCGCGCAACGAAATGAACGCGTAGTTGACGGGCGCCTCGGTGGTCAGTTGCGCGCCGGCTGCCAGGACTTGCCCGGCGATGTCGTCGCCGGACACGTGGAACTGCCAGTCACTGCCCGACTCCGTCGACGGCTGTTGCGCCACCTGATCGATGACCGTGGCAAATGCAGTCATGTCCGGCAGGTACGCGGTGAACCCATCGCCCTTGAGCGCTGTAGTCCGAATCCCCAGCAACGCGCAAATCGCATCCTTGGTGCGGATGTCATCACGATCCGCCTGACGGGAACGCTGGATAAGTCCTGCGAGTTCCTGATCGACCAGTTCACCACCGACGATCAGGTCCGGGCCTTTTTCCCACGATTCGGGCGGGCATTCCTTGATCGAAGTGTTGAGTGGAATGTGCGGATTGATTTCCATCGGATAGATACGGCACACCAGCGGCCGGCGTTCGTAGATACGGCAGAGGTTGTCTTCGTCAAGATTCCGGCAGGGACCGACGTTGTAAGCCGCAAACGTGATGGCCACGAACGCTTCGGACGCGCCGCTTTGCACCACCACCGAACGGCGTTCGGCATGTTCGCGTTGCTGCACCGGCAGGCCCAGGCCATTGCCCAGGAACCCTTCCACCAGCACGATCACCTGACCGCCGTCGGCCGCCCACATCCGGGCTTCTGTCAGGGTCAGGGGCACGTGGTGGTCATTGCAGCATTTGCCACAACCTACGCAGGAAAACGTCGTATTCATTGAAGGATCAGTCGCCTGTCTGGGCCCGAAACGGCGACAGAATGTCACCGCAAAGGTCTGCTTCGAAGCAAGTTATGCGCCATTCACTTGGATTTGGCCGGTAGGCGGATGGAGTCCCATTCGGTCACGTAGGCGGTTTTGCTTTTTTTGTTGTAGAGGCACAGTTCGGTGCCTTGCTGTCCTTTCATGTGTTTTTGCGGGTAGCGGCCTTGCAGGAGCACGGCGGTGTAGTCGACCCGGTCGTCGAACTGTGCGGCTTTGCCGACGGGGGAGGCGTCTTGCAGGCCGCTGGCCTTGATGCAACTGGCGAGCATGGCTTTGTCGAAGGCGGCCCAGGCTTCAGGGGTGGAGGCTTGGGTTTGGGTGGCGAGGGCAGTGAGGCAGAGGAAAGTGAGGGTGGTGGTTTTCATTGTTCAGGCATCCTTGGGCATGTGTGGGCCGAGTATGCCTGATGGTATGAGGTTGAATGTGTCGGCCTCATCGCGAGCAAGCCTTGCTCCTACAGGAGACGGTGATTACCTGTAGGAGCGAGGCTTGCCCGCGAAGGGGGCTGTCAGGCCGGAACCGGCTCCCGACGGACCATATACATCCCGCAACTTTCATACAATCGCTGCGCCCGGATGTTGTCTTCCAGCACCTTCAAATCCACAAACCCTTCACGACGCTGCTGAAACACATTGAATGCATTCAACAGCAATGCCCGACCCAGCCCCCGACCCTGAGCGCGCGGGTGCACCACCAGATTCTTGATGTAGGCGCTGGTCCAGCACTGGCACACACCAACGATGCCGTCGGCATCCAGAGCGATGAAGCACAGTGAAGGATCGTACTCGGGATCGGTCTCGAATCGCTGTTGCCAGGTATTCAGCGCCGGCACACGGCCGCCACCTTCCAGATAACCCAGTTCCATCAGGCGATGAACGGCTTCTGCCAGTTCGGGGCGGTAATCGTGCAGGACGATTCCCTGAGGCCAGGTGATGGCGGGCGCAACCTCAGCCAGGTTGCGCCGCATCAGAAAACAAAAGGCGTCGGTCAAACTCAATGACCCTGTTCGGCGACCGCCTTGGCCGCTTCGATCAGGCACTTGGTCAGCTCCGGCGAGGAGAACTTGGTCAACACCGCGTTGGCACCGGCAAGACGTGCCTTTTCGCTGTTCATCGCGCTGTCCAGTGACGTGTGCAGCAGCACATACAGGTGCGAGAAATCCGGGGTTTCGCGCAAGGTGCGGGTGAAGGCATAGCCGTCCATCTCCGACATTTCGATGTCCGAGACGATCAGGTTGATTTGCTGGGCCGTGCCTTGCAGGTCCAGCAGGCAGTCAATGGCTTCCTTGGCGCTGCGCGCGGTGTGGCATTGCAGGCCGAGGTTGCGCAGGGTGTGCACCGACTGCTGCAAGGCGACCTGACTGTCGTCGACCACCAGGATGCGCGCGTTGCCCAGTACTTCGGCGTCTTCCATGCTCAGCTCGGTCGGGGCCATTTCGATCTGCGCCGGGGCGATGCCGTGGATGACTTTTTCGATGTCCAGCACCTGCACCAGCGTGCCGTCGACCGAGGTCACACCGGTGATGTACGAGCGCACACCGCCGGAGCCGAAGGGCGGCGGACGGATATCGGTGGTCAGGCAATGGACGATCTTGCTCACGGCCTGAACGTGCAGACCCTGCTTGGAACGGCTGACGTCAGTGACGATCAGGCAGCCGCCGTTCGGGTCTTCCAGCGGCCGCTCGCCAATGGCGCGGCTGAGGTCTATCACCGACAACGACGCGCCGCGCAGGGTGGCGATGCCTTTGACGTGGGGGTGCGACTCCGGCAGCCTGGTCAGCGGCGGGCAGGGGATGATTTCACTGACTTTGAGCAGGTTGATCGCCATCAGCTTGCCACTGCGCAAGGTAAACAGCAGAAGCGAAAGTGAGTCTGCGCGGGCTTTGGTGGAGGACATAAAAACCTTCTGTGGAAAAAGGTGATGGGCGAATGGAAAGTCGCCAAAAGCTATCGATGCCGGGTTATCGACTTGTTGGGGGCAGGCTTTAGGCCAAATACCTGTCGGGGGCCAAACGGTGAACCTGTGGCGAGGGAGCTTGCTCCCGCTGGAGTGCGAAGCGCTCCCCGATATGGCACCTCCCTCTGTCAGGCAGTACCATTTTGCGGATGCTTCGCAACCGAGCGGGAGCAAGCTCCCTCGCCACAATGGGCATCACTTCATGCCCAGTCTCTTGGCCATCCGCCCAAGATTCGCCCGATCCAGGCCTAGCTCTCGCGCCGCGCTCGCCCAATTATTGTGGTGCCGTTCCAGGCAAGCGCTGATCAATTGCCGCTGATAACTTTCAGTCGCTTCACGCAAGTCCCCGGACATCAACGGCACCGGAATCGCACTCGGTTGCTCGGACGCGACCTCAACACCACCACTGGGCAACTCCAGGTCCGCCGCACTCAAGCTGAGTATCTTCGGCCGCTCCTTGCAGTGCCCCAAGGCTTTCAGCGCGCTACGACCAATCAAGTGCTCCAGCTCTCGCACATTACCCGGCCAGTCATACGCGAGCAACGCGGCCTGGGCGTCGCTGTTCAGGCGCAGGCTGTTGAGGCCCATGCGCGAGCGGTTCTGCTCCAGGAAGAAACCGCTGAGCAGCAGCACGTCCCGCCCGCGATCCCGAAGGGCCGGCACCAGCAGCGGGTAAACGCTTAACCGGTGATAGAAATCGGCACGGTAACGGCCACTGCGCACTTCTTCGGCGAGGTCGCGATTGGTCGCGGCGATGAGCCGCACGTCGACCTGATGTTCCCTGTCCGAACCCAGCCGCTGCAGCTGACCGCTTTGCAGCACGCGCAGCAACTTGGCCTGCACGGTCAGCGACAGTTCGCCGACTTCATCGAGAAACAGCGTGCCACCATTGGCCAGTTCGAACTTGCCTCGGCGGTCGCTGGTCGCCCCGGTAAAGGCGCCGCGCACATGGCCGAACAGTTCGCTTTCCACCAGCGTGTCCGGCAGCGCGGCGCAGTTAAGGCTGATGATCGGCTTGTCGGCCCGGGGCGAGGCGGCGTGAATCGCCTGGGCCACCAGCTCCTTGCCGACCCCGGTTTCCCCGGTGATCAACACGGTCAGGTCGCTGCCGCCCACCAGGCTGATTTCTTCCACCAACCGTTTGTGGGCCTTGCTCTGGCCGATCATCTCGCGGCTCTGCTGACCGCTGGCCTGACGGTAAACCTCGGCGCGCTGATGTTCGTCTTCGACACGATTGGCCAAGCGTTCGATGCGCTCGGCGGCATTGACTGTGGCGGCGGCGAGGCTGGCGAAGGCTTGCAGGGCGTCCAGTTCGATCGGCTCGAAACGCTCCGGGTCGAGCGCATCGAGGGTCAACAAGCCCCACGGGCGCTCGTCGATAAACAACGGGCACCCCATGCAGTCGTGGACTTCCAGATGCTCATGGAGGCCATCGACCAGCCCGTCGTAAGGGTCGGGCAGATCGCTGTCGGCCGCAAAACGGGTCGGGCCGGGGCTGCTGAGCAGTGCTTCGAAGCGCGGGTGTTCGCTGACCTTGAAGCGTCGGCCGAGGGTGTCGGTGCTCAAACCGTCGACGGCCAGCGGCACCAGCCATTCACCATCGAGGCGCAGCAACGCGGCAGCATCGCAGGGGAGCAGGGCGCGCATGGCTTCGAGCAGGCGCCGATAGCGCTCGCCCTCGGGGAGTTCGCGGGACAGGTCCGAGACCAGGGGGAGCAATGTTGTGAGCAGGGATTTTGCAGTCATAGTGACTCCATGTAGTCGAGATGACTATAAGTCAGGCTGTGTCGTTATGACTAGAATGTTTTTAACTTGTTGATTTATAACAATTAAATAGCTGGCACGGAAACTGATAAGGAGAGGGCAATCAGTTAGAAACCCAAGTAGCTCAGGAGTCACCTTATGCTCAGCGTTCAAGACCGTGCAATCGTCAAATCCACTGTGCCGTTGCTGGAAAGCGGTGGCGAAGCATTGATCACGCATTTCTACCGCATGATGCTCTCCGAATACCCGGAAGTCCGCCCGCTGTTCAACCAGGCGCACCAGGCCAGCGGTGATCAACCCCGCGCCCTGGCGAATGGTGTGTTGATGTATGCGCGCCACATCGATCAGCTCGACCAATTGGGCGACCTGGTGGCCAAGATCATTAACAAGCATGTGGCCCTGCAAATTCTCCCGGAACACTACCCGATTGTCGGCACCTGTCTGTTGCGTGCGATTTCCGAAGTGTTGGGCGACGAGATCGCCACGCCGGAAGTGATGAGCGCCTGGGGCGCAGCGTACGGTCAACTGGCCGACATCCTGATCGGTGCCGAAACCAGCATCTACGATCAGAAAGAACAGGCACCGGGCGGCTGGCGCGGCGCGCGGGAATTCATCGTCGCGGCCAAGGTTGAAGAGAGTGCGGAAATCACCTCGTTCTACTTCGAGCCGGCGGACAAAGGTCCGATCCTCGCCGCAGAGCCTGGCCAGTACATCGGCATGAAACTGATCCTCGATGGCGAAGAGATTCGTCGTAACTATTCGCTGTCAGCCCTGGCGAACAAAGGTCAGTACCGCATCAGCGTCAAGCGTGAAAACGGTGGCCGCGCCTCGAACCATCTGCACGATCAACTGCACGTTGGCTCCACCATCCAGCTGTTCCCGCCATCGGGCGAATTCACCCTGACCGACAGCGACAAACCGTTGGTGCTGATCAGCGGCGGCGTCGGCATCACCCCGACCCTGGCCATGCTCGAAGCGGCACTGGAAACCCAGCGGCCGGTGCACTTTATCCACTGCGCACGCAACGGCAGCGTCCACGCCTTCCGCGACTGGATTGATGGATTGGCCGAGCGTCACCCGCAACTCAAGCGCTTCTATTGCTACGCCGAGGATGATGGAGTCAGTCCGGCAGCGGACAAGGTCGGGTTGTTGAGTCAGGAACAACTGGGCGAGTGGCTGCCGCAGCAGCGCGATCTGGACGCTTACTTCCTGGGGCCTAAAGGCTTCATGGCGGCGGTGAAGCGTCACCTGAAAGCGTTGGGAGTGCCGGAGAAGCAAAGCCGTTACGAGTTCTTCGGCCCGGCTTCCGCGCTGGAATAACCGCCGCTTTTCTGTAGGAGCACGGCTTGCCGGCGAAGGCGATCTTGAGGACGCCTTCGCCGGCAAGCCGTGCTCCTACAGGTGCGTGTTTCGCCATCAATCCGGGGGGCGGTTGTTTAGCCTTTCAATTCCTTCAGGTGTTTGTACACCGTCGCCCGTCCCATGTTCAGCACGTTTGCCACATAGTTGGAGGCGCTTTTGCCTTTGAAGGCGCCCTCGGCGTGCAGGGCCAGCACCAGTTCGCGTTTATGGTCGCGGGTCAGCAGGTTCAGGCTCAGCTGACGTTCGCGCAGCCAGCCGTGGAGGAAGGTGTTGATCCTCTCCTGCCAGTCATCGCGAAACAGTGAATCCGGTTGCGGGATCAGCTTGCTCGGTGACAGGAACAGATCCAGCGCTGCCTTGGCATTTTCGAACAGCGAAATATTCAGATTGATGCACAGCACGGCCAGTGGATGACCGTTGCTGTCGCGCAGCACGCTGCTCAGGCTGCGAATCTTCTGACCATCCCAATTGAGTTTTTCGTACGGGCCGATGTTTCGTTCGCTGATGTCATCGCTGAGCATGTCTTCCAGCGCGGAGTCGTCACCGACTTCACGTTTCGACAGGTTATTGGCTATGTAATCGACTTTCTGTGTGCGCAGATCGTGCAGCACCACCTCGGCGTGGGGAAAGAACAACGTGGCGATGGCATCGGCAATCGCGCGGAAGTTGTCCAGGGCCGGGTCTTTTACAGGTGCGTTCATACAGTGGAGCTCCAGGCAGCGTCAGCGCCCTGCAAAAAGGGCGCTGGAAGTTTGCCGCAATCGGGTCGACACGTCACCTGAGGACGCGGATCAGCCCAGGCGAGCAGGGGAGAGCATCCCGGCATCCAGGCCGAAGCGCGTGAGTTGCTCGGGCAAGGGTTCGCCGCGCACCAGTGCGGCGCTGGCCTGGCCCATGGCGGGCGAGGTCTGGATGCCATACCCGCCTTGCGCCGCAACCCAGAACAGCCCCGGCACCTGCAGATCGAAACCGGACAGCAAATCGCCGTCGGCCACGAAGCTGCGCAGGCCGGCCCAGGTGCGGGTCGGGCGGCGGATGGTCAGGGTGGTGGCTTCTTCGATCTGGTAGATGCCCATGGCGATGTCCAGTTCTTCGGGCTGCACGTCGTGCGGTTCCACCGGGTCGGCGTTGGCCGGTGAGCCAAGGAACATGCCAGCGTCGGGCTTCATGTAGAACGACTCGTCGAGGCTGACCAGCATCGGCCAATGGTGGATGTCCACGCCTTCTGGCCCGGCGAAGATGAACGCCGCACGGCGCTTCGGTTGCAGGCCCAGCGGCTTGGCGCCGGCCAGTTCGCCGATCTTGTCGGCCCAGGCGCCGGCGGCGTTGATGATGATCGGGGCGCTGAAGGTCTGGCCGTTGGTTTGTACGTGCCACACACCCTCGGCATCGCGGGTCAGGCTCAGGACTTCGCTGTCGGTGTGCACTTCTCCTTTGTTGCGCCGGATGCCGCGTAGATAACCCTGGTGCAGGGCGTCGGTGTCGATGTCGCTGGCGGTCGGGTCGTAGATCGCGCCGTGGACTTTGTCTCGGCGCAGGATCGGTAAGCGTACGCAGGCTTCGTCGGCGCTGAGCAGTTGCATCTCGGGCACCGTGGCTTTGGCGCTGAGGTATTGATTGTTCAGCTCGGCCGGGTCGCCGGTGAAGTCCACGGTCATCTCGCCACGTGGGGTCAGCAGCGGGTGTTCGCAGAAACCGGCGGGCGGGGCGTCGAAGAAATCGCGGCTGGCCTGGGTCAGTGCCCGGACTTGCGGGGTGCCGTAAGCAGCGGTGAACAGCGCGGCGGAACGTCCGGTGGAGTGATAGGCCGGATGGGATTCGCGTTCGAGCACAATCACCCGGGCGTGCTGCGACAGCCAGAAACCGGTGGAAGCGCCGGCAATCCCGCCGCCGATGATGATGAAATCTGCCTGGCTCATGAACGTCTCCTGTCGAGCGTAAATGCCGAATGTATAGATGACCTCTGTAGGAGCGAGGCTTGCCCGCGAAGGCGGTGTGTCAGTAGACATAAATTCAGGCTGATACACCGCCTTCGCGGGCAAGCCTCGCTCCTACAAGGGGATTAGTGCTGCAGGCGGTAAATGGCATTGGCCAGTGCGATGTCTTCCAGGCCCAGGCCGATCGAGCGGAAGAACACATGGCGGTCGTAACCGGGACGCTGGACTTTCTCGCTGAGCAGATCGGGCAGGTCGCCGACGATAGCGCTCTTGTCCCAGCCATGTTGCTCACCGGCGATCAGCATTTCGCCCGCCGACCCCGGAGTGGTCAGACGATAGTCGCAGAAAACCTGCATGTCGTTGAGGCTCTGCGGCGGCACTTCGTGGGCCCGCGGCGCGTTGGTGCTGATGGAAGTGATCAACGCCGGTTTGCTCAGGCTGGACGGGTCGATCACAGGTCCCGCGGACGAAGTGCAGAGCATGATCACGTCGGCGTCCTGGACGGCCGCTTCACGACTGTCGACGAGGGTCAGCCGTGGATCGAGACTTTTGATCTCGGCGAGGGCTTCAGGGCTGAGTTCGCTCAGGTTCGGCGAGAAAAGGTGGATGCTTTGCCAGTCGCGCAAACCCTTGACGTAATGCAGGTGCGCCATGGCAACCTTGCCGCTGCCGATGATTGCCAGACGTTGAGCGTTCAACGGGGCGAGGGCATCGACAGCCACGGCGGTGGTCGCGGCGGTACGCGCAGTGGTCAGTTCGCCGGCATCGCAGAGCAACAGCGGCTGGCCGGTCTGCATCGACATCAGCAAGGTCCACGCAGTCACCAGCGGACCTTGTTCTCGCACGATGTAGGGCGACGTCTTGACCCCGTAAACCCCGTCTTCGGCCAGCACGCCCAGGTAGTTGATGAAGTCGCCGGCACCCTTGGGAAATTCCACCAGTTGCTGCGCCGGTTGCACCGCCTGCCCGGCGGCCAGGTCGCGGAACAGCTTGCGCAGGATCTGCGGCACGTCGACCTGTGCCAACAATTCACGGGCCTGGGGTTGGGTGATCACAAAAGGCGTGCTGGACATGGGCGGCTCCGAGAGCTGGAAGTAAACTAATTTGTCCATTATGGACTTTTAGTTATCGCGAGCAATATCCGGGGCGAAAAAAAAGCGCAGTCCGTTTCCGGCTGCGCCTCTTTCAGTAAGGCCCGCGTTACGGACGCTTGCGCTCAACCGCCCGCAGCAGATGCGTCGGTGGCGTTTCACAGCTGATCTTGCGACCCAGCAGCGCCTCGATGGACGGTAGCTGGTAGGAGTCGTCTTCACCGGCAAAACTGATGGACACGCCATCCGCGCCGGCACGACCGGTACGGCCGATACGGTGCACGTAGTCGTCCGGGACTTCCGGCAGGGTGAAGTTGATCACGTGACTGATGCCGTCGATGTGAATGCCGCGACCGGCGACATCCGTGGCCACCAGCACGCGGATCTTGCCTTCGCGGAAGCCTTCGAGGGTCTTGATGCGCTTGTGCTGCGGTACATCGCCGGACAGTTGCGCGGCGTTGACGCCATCACGTACCAGGCGTTCTTCGATGCGCCGCACTTCATCCTTGCGGTTGGCGAAGACCATCACCCGCTCCCAACCGTTGTCGTTGACCAGGTTGTAGAGCAGTTTGTATTTGTCCGCACCAGCCACCGCGTAGATGTGCTGCTCGACGTTTTCGCTGGCCACGTTCTGCGACTCGATCTCGACGATCGACGGGTCGGTGGTCCATTGCTTGGCGAGGTTCATCACGTCTTCGGTGAAGGTCGCGGAGAACAGCAGCGTCTGACGCTCGTTCTTCGGCGGGGTCTGGCGAATGATCTGACGCACTTGCGGGATGAAGCCCATGTCGAGCATGCGGTCGGCTTCGTCCAGGACCATGACTTCGACCATGTCCAGGTGCACGTCGCCGCGCTGGTTGAAGTCGAGCAGGCGGCCCGGGGTCGCGACGAGGATGTCGCAGTGACGCGCTTCGAGGTGCTTGAGCTGCTTGTCGAAGTCCATGCCGCCGACAAACGTCATGACGTTGAGGCCGGTGTACTTGGTCAGGTCGGCGGCGTCCTTGGCGATCTGCACCACCAGTTCGCGGGTCGGCGCGATGATCAGCGCCCGAGGCTCGCCCATGTAGCGCTCTTTCGGCGGCGGGGTTTGCAGCAACTGGGTGATGATCGAAATCAGGAACGCGGCGGTTTTGCCGGTGCCGGTCTGGGCGCGACCGATGGCGTCTTTGCCCGCGAGGGTGAAGCCCAGCACTTGAGCCTGAATCGGCGTGCAATACGGGAAGCCCAGGTCCTGGATGGCGTGCATCAGTTCCGGAGCAAGTTTGAAATCGTGGAAACGGGTTTTGCCTTCCTGGGGTTCAACGACGAAATCTTCGAGTTTCCAGGGGATCACCGGCGCTTTTGGCTTGGGCTCGCGACGCGGTTTGGCAGGTTTCGCGGCTTCGCTGGGCGGCGCTTCAGCGGCAATGGCTTCGACAGCGGGAGTGGCCGGTGCAGGCTTCGGCGCGTGTTTCGGTGCCGTTACGGGTGCGGTCCGGCCAGGCTGATTACCGTCGGTGCGGTGGCTGGGGGTGTGAGACGGAGCGCTGGAGGCTGGCGCGAGCTGCTCAGTCTCGCTTTTACCGAACATTTTCTTGAGTGCTTTGAGCACGGTCATCTCATCAATTGGTTAAGTGCCGGCCAGTGTAATGCAAGAAACGGGCGCGGCGTAGTGGGAGGGATCAATGGGCTGTTTTTCGCCTGAACCGTTAACGCAAGCGTTCAGCGAGCCAGACGCCGATGTCGCGAATTTCCTCGGGTAACACTTCGTGACCCATTGGGTATTCCTGCCATGTCACGGTGACACCATGCGTCTTTAAATACTCGTAGGCGGTGCGACCCATCGAGTTTTGCACCACGTCATCGTACTGACCGTGCAGCGACAGCACTGGAATGCGTTGCTGGCTGGCGGAAAGCTCCAGTTTGTCACTGAAAGTCGGTGCATAAGTAGAGAGGGCAAGTACGCCACCCAACGGCCCCTGCCATTTCAGAAACGCGGTGTGTAACACCACGGCGCCGCCCTGGGAAAAACCTGCCAGGAAAATCCGCGAGGCGTCTATTCCCACGGCTCGCTGCACGTCGATCAATTTAATGATCCTGTCCGACGACTCTTCAAGCTGCTCGCGGTTGATCGCGCGTGCGGGGCTCATGGCCAATATGTCGTACCAGCTCGGCATCTCGTAGCCACCATTGATGGTGACGGCGCAGGTCGGTGCCTGAGGGAGAACGAAGCGAGTGGTCAGCAGGCTTTCCTGTAACGCTTCGGCCACCGGCAGGAAGTCGTAACGGTCGGCGCCCAGGCCGTGCAGCCAGATAACGCAGGCGTCTGCGGGCTTGACGGGTTCAAGAATAAGGGGCTCGGTCATGGCTGCTCCAATGTTGTGCGCGCGCGCTCATTGAGTGCGTGATGTGAGTGCGCGTCAGGTTGATCAGTTACGAAGATGTCGCAAGGCTACAAGTTTTGCTATTGACCTGTCCCTTAAGTGCTTTGGCGAGCGGTCTGGTACGGGCTTTGCTATAGGAATGCCTGTACGAAAATCCCACGCCTGTCGGTAACACTATCAGGCCATTGTTCGTGGTGGGATAGCAAAAAATCCGGTGATGGATGTTCGCCAGTGGCCGATACGGGCTTCGCGAACGTGAAAGGGCTACAGCCCGTTCGGCCGATTGGTGAGAAGTGAGTGGTCCATGATGTGGATTTTCTCCTACTAGACTCATAGCGCAGGTCCTACGTCGGTTGACCCCAAAAAAAGCCAACACGGGTCAAAACGCCTCAAAAGGGTGCGACTGGACTCAAGCTCCGACACAACAAGAGCAAAACTGGAGGTTTGAATGAAGATGTTGAAATCCACCCTGGCCATCGTGACTGCAGCCGCAGTACTCGGTGTCAGCGGGTTCGCTCAGGCGGGTGCAACCCTGGATGCAGTGCAGAAGAAAGGTTTCGTACAGTGCGGCGTCAGTGATGGCCTGCCTGGTTTTTCGGTTCCAGACTCCACTGGCAAGATCATCGGTATCGACGCTGACGTCTGCCGCGCTGTGGCCGCTGCCGTTTTCGGCGACGCGACCAAGGTGAAGTTCAGCCAGTTGAACGCCAAAGAGCGCTTCACCGCGCTGCAGTCCGGCGAAATCGACGTGCTGTCGCGTAACACCACCTGGACCAGCTCCCGCGATTCGGGCATGGGCCTGGTGTTTGCCGGCGTGACTTACTACGACGGCATCGGCTTCCTGGTGAACAACAAGCTGGGCGTGAAAAGCGCTAAAGAGCTCGACGGCGCCACCATCTGCATTCAAGCCGGTACCACCACCGAGCTGAACGTTTCCGACTACTTCCGTGGCAACGGTCTGAAATACACCCCGATCACCTTCGACACCTCCGATGAAAGCGCCAAGTCGCTGGAATCCGGTCGTTGCGACGTGCTGACCTCCGACAAATCCCAGCTCTACGCACAACGCAGCAAGCTGGCGACGCCGACCGACTACGTCGTTCTGCCGGAAACCATCTCCAAGGAGCCTCTGGGCCCTGTCGTGCGTAAAGGCGACGAAGAGTGGTTCAGCATTGTGAAGTGGACCCTGTTCGCCATGCTCAACGCTGAAGAAATGGGTATCACCCAGAAGAACGTTGAAGCGGAAGCCAAAGCCACCAAGAACCCGGACGTCGCTCGTCTGCTGGGCGCTGACGGTGAATACGGCAAAGACCTGAAAGTGAAGAAAGACTGGGTCGTGCAGATCGTCAAGCAAGTGGGCAACTACGGTGAAGTGTTCGAGAAAAACCTCGGCAAGGGCACTCCACTGGCCATCGACCGCGGGCTGAACGCTCTGTGGAACAACGGCGGCATTCAATACGCACCACCAGTGCGCTGATGGTTCTATCACCCGGTGGGCCAACCGCCGGGTGATGTTCTGTTCCATTACATCCGGGGCACTTCATGCAAAATTCAATCGGCGCACCAAAGCAGAGGCTCAGCCTCAGCGATCCCAAAGTGCGTGCGTGGCTATTTCAGATCATCACCATTGTGGCGGTGGTCTCGATGGGCTGGTACCTGTTCGACAACACGCAGACCAACCTACAACACCGGGGCATTACCTCCGGTTTCAGCTTTCTGGAGCGCAGTGCCGGTTTCGGTATCGCTCAACACCTGATCGACTACACCGAATCGGACAGCTATGCCCGGGTGTTTGTCATCGGCCTGCTCAACACGCTGCTGGTGACCTTCATCGGCGTGATCCTGGCGACGATCCTCGGATTCATCGTCGGCGTATCACGGCTGTCGAAGAACTGGATCATCGCCAAGCTGGCGACTGTTTATGTGGAAGTCTTCCGCAACATTCCGCCGCTGCTGCAAATCCTGTTCTGGTACTTCGCGGTGTTCCTGACCATGCCGGGGCCGCGCAACAGCCATAACTTCGGCGACACCTTCTTCGTCAGCAGCCGCGGCCTGAACATGCCGGCCGCGCTGGTGGCGGACGGTTTCTGGCCGTTCGTGGTCAGCGTGGTCGTGGCCATTGTCGCCATCGTGCTGATGTGCCGCTGGGCCAACAAGCGTTTCGAGGCCACCGGTGTTCCGTTCCACAAGTTCTGGACCGGCCTGGCGCTGTTGCTGGTGATCCCGGCGCTGTGCGCGCTGATCTTCGGCACGCCACTGCACTGGGAAATGCCCAAGCTGCAAGGTTTCAACTTCGTCGGTGGCTGGGTGCTGATCCCGGAACTGCTGGCGCTGACCCTGGCCCTGACCGTGTACACCGCGGCGTTCATCGCCGAGATCGTGCGTTCGGGCATCAAGTCGGTCAGCCATGGCCAGACCGAAGCGGCACACTCGCTGGGCCTGCGCAACGGTCCGACCCTGCGCAAGGTGATCATCCCGCAAGCCCTGCGTGTGATCATTCCACCGCTGACCAGCCAGTACCTCAACCTGGCGAAGAACTCTTCGCTGGCGGCCGGTATCGGTTATCCGGAAATGGTCTCGTTGTTTGCCGGTACGGTGCTGAACCAGACCGGGCAGGCGATCGAAGTCATTGCCATCACCATGAGCGTGTACCTGGCGATCAGTATCAGCATTTCCCTGCTGATGAACTGGTACAACAAGCGCATTGCGCTGATCGAGCGGTAAGGAAAAGCGCATGAGTACTCATACTTTCAAACCCGACATGCCTCCACCGAGCAGCAGCATCGGTGTGGTGGCGTGGATGCGCGCGAACATGTTCTCCAGCTGGCTCAACACCCTGCTGACCCTGTTCGCGTTCTACCTGATTTACCTGGTGGTTCCGCCGATTCTGGAATGGGCGATCATCGACGCCAACTGGGTCGGCACCACCCGCGCCGACTGCACGAAGGAGGGCGCCTGCTGGGTGTTCATCCAGCAGCGCTTTGGCCAGTTCATGTACGGCTACTACCCGGTGGACCTGCGCTGGCGCGTGGACCTGACCGTGTGGCTGGCGGTCATCGGCGTGGCGCCGTTGTTCATCTCGCGCTTTCACCGTAAAGCGGTGTATGGCCTGAGCTTCCTGGTGCTGTACCCGATCATTGCCTACTTCCTGCTGCATGGCGGTTTGTTCGGCCTGACCACCGTGGCGACCAGCCAATGGGGCGGCCTGATGCTGACGCTGGTGATCGCCACCGTCGGTATTGCCGGCGCCCTGCCGCTGGGTATCGTCCTGGCCCTGGGCCGTCGTTCGAACATGCCGGCGATTCGAGTGGTCTGTGTGACCTTCATCGAATTCTGGCGCGGCGTGCCGTTGATCACGGTGCTGTTCATGTCCTCGGTGATGCTGCCGTTGTTCCTGCCTGAAGGCATGAACTTCGACAAACTGCTACGGGCACTGATCGGCGTGATCCTGTTCCAGTCGGCCTATGTCGCCGAAGTGGTGCGGGGCGGTCTGCAAGCGATTCCAAAAGGTCAGTACGAAGCGGCCGCAGCGATGGGCCTCGGTTACTGGCGCAGCATGGGCCTGGTGATTCTGCCGCAAGCCCTGAAGCTGGTAATCCCTGGCATCGTCAACACCTTCATTGCGCTGTTCAAGGACACGAGCCTGGTGATCATCATCGGCCTGTTCGACTTGCTCAACAGCGTCAAACAAGCCGCCGCCGACCCGAAATGGTTGGGCATGGCCACTGAAGGCTATGTGTTCGCGGCCCTGGTGTTCTGGATTTTCTGTTTTGGTATGTCCCGCTATTCCATGCATTTGGAACGTAAGCTGGACACAGGCCACAAGCGTTAGGAGTTAAGTGATGAGCGAAGCGATCAAACAGCCTGTGAGCCCTGAAGGCATTATTCAGATGCAGGGCGTGAACAAGTGGTACGGACAGTTCCACGTGTTGAAAGACATCAATCTGAACGTCAAGCAGGGCGAGCGAATCGTCCTGTGCGGCCCGTCGGGTTCCGGCAAATCCACCACGATCCGTTGCCTCAACCGTCTGGAAGAACACCAGCAGGGCCGCATTGTGGTCGATGGCGTGGAGCTGACCAACGACCTCAAGCAGATCGAATCGGTCCGCCGCGAAGTCGGCATGGTGTTCCAGCACTTCAACCTGTTCCCGCACCTGACCATCCTGCAGAACTGCACGCTGGCGCCGATGTGGGTGCGCAAGATGCCCAAGCGCAAGGCCGAAGAAATCGCCATGCATTACCTGGAGCGCGTACGCATTCCGGAACAGGCGCATAAATTCCCGGGGCAACTGTCCGGTGGTCAGCAGCAGCGTGTGGCGATTGCCCGTGCCCTGTGCATGAAGCCGAAAATCATGCTGTTCGACGAACCGACTTCAGCACTCGACCCGGAGATGGTGAAAGAGGTTCTGGACACCATGATCGGCCTGGCCGAAGACGGCATGACCATGCTCTGCGTAACCCACGAAATGGGCTTCGCCCGCACCGTGGCCAACCGCGTGATCTTCATGGACAAGGGTGAAATCGTCGAGCAGGCTGCGCCGAACGACTTCTTTGATAATCCGCAGAATGAGCGGACCAAGTTGTTCCTGAGCCAGATCCTGCATTGATCCTGCACAGGCGTTGAAATAAACCCGGACATGTTCCGGGTTTATTTTTGCCTGGGGATTTATCGCGTCAGGGCTGTTTCGTGTTCTGGATGACAGGCCGCGAGAAGTTGCTTCAAATCGCTCCCCTCACTGAGCGCGTGCACCTCGGCCATCAGGTGCGGATGACGATCAAGCAGGAGCATCAATGTAAACAGCGGCTGAGGTGGCGCCAGTTCACCGCGCTCATAACGGGAGAAGGCGTTGTGCCCGCCACCGGAGAGGAGCTTCACAGCGTCTTTTTGCGTGAGATGCAGTTTGCGGCGGATGCGTTTCATCTCGGCTGCCATGAGTTGGCGGCAGTCAATGAGCAGTTGATCGCTAGCCTCGGAGTACCGTTCGGCACTTGCGTCATCGAACTCGATTTCACCGCAGACCCGGCATTCATAACCTGAAATGTCGTCTATCTCACGACTCATCTGCTTGAAGTCAATGGTGAAGCTGCGCGAGTCAAAATGTTGCAGTCCATCATGGGTGCCGCAGCTGAAGCATTGCTTTGCTTTCATGTGTCTTTCTCCTTGAAGGAGATTATCGGAGGCCCACCACCGGGGCGGTAAGTCGCTTTGATGTAAATCTCCAAACCGTGAGTCTTCATGTGATAAACGTCCTGCCATATTCGATGGTCGGCGTAAGTGGTCATCGATTTGTGCAGCATCCTGTGCTCCAGCGAACAGACGATTCGCAGCATCTGTGCAAGGCTTAAATCGAGTCTCCGGCCACCTTCCCGCGCGGCAGCGGTAAATGCTTTTGTTCCTAGCCTGACAACCTCCGCTTTGACTACGGCCAAGTCGTAATGAGGTGTGTTCTTTTCCATAAGAAACTTGGGACCTTGAGTTAAAAAATTACCCTTAAAGGGTAATTTTGGCAATCTGAAATTCAGTTCTTTTTGTTGCCTGAATAACCCTAGCCCGTTGCCCTCTCGGACGAAGCTGACTAACATGTCAGAAAATTCATCCTATGATTGGATGAAAGGGCGAATCCAATGTCAGAAATTTCTCCATTAATAAAGCGATCCTTGGTCGATCAGGCCTTGGATCAGTTGCGTCTGCGCATCACCGAAGGCGTCTGGACTGTCGGCCAACGCCTGCCCACCGAGCCAGAGTTGTCCGCTGAGTTGGGCATCAGCCGCAACACCGTCCGCGAAGCCATGCGTGTGTTGGCGTTTTCCGGGTTGATTGAAATCCGTCAGGGAGACGGCAGTTATCTGCGGGCGGTGATCGATCCTCTGGACACTCTGAAAGCGTTGTCCCGATGCTCCCTCGAACAGGCGCGGGAAACACGGCACATCCTTGAGGTCGAGGCCATCGGCCTTGCCGCCATCCGCAGGACCGACGAAGACCTCATCGAATTACGCAAAGCGCTCAACGTCAGCGGCGATCACTATCACGGCGATCTCGACAGCTACATCGCTTGCGATCTGGTATTCCACCGTCGCCTGGTGGACGCCGCGCACAACCCGACCCTCAGCGAGTTGTATCGCTATTTCTCCAGCGTCATCGGTGCGCAATTGCGCCAGACCCTGAGCGTCACGCCTCGCCGCCAGGAAGTGTTCGACCTGCATATCCAATTGCTCGATGCCGTCGAACAACGCGACCCGGAACGGGCCAAAGCCCTGACGAGGCAGTTGATCAATGAACCTTGAAACCGAGAACGCCATGTCCAGCAGCAACAATCACATCCCCGAAGCCAAGCGCACGGCGGAGCTCGAAGAGCTGCTGATCGACGCCGAAGCCGATGATGAACAGGTTCAGAAAAGTCAGCCCGTTCTGCTGCGGCCGTGGCTGTTGCTGCTGGGCCTGATTCTGGTGGCGCTGAACTTGCGTCCGGCGCTGTCGAGCATGGCGCCGATGCTCAGCGAGGTGTCGAAAAGCCTCGGACTGTCCGCGGCACAGGCGGGTTTGCTGACGACGCTGCCGGTGCTTTGCCTTGGTTTGTTCGCACCGCTTGCACCGATTCTGGCGCGACGCTTCGGCGCTGAACGCGTGGTGTTGGGCATCCTTCTGACGTTGGCCGGCGGGATCATCCTGCGCAGTTCGTTCGGCGAGATCGGACTGTTTTCCGGCAGCGTGTTGGCCGGTGCCAGCATCGGCGTCATCGGCGTTTTGCTGCCGGGCATCGTCAAACGCGACTTCGCCAGACACGCCGGCACCATGACCGGCGTCTACACCATGGCGCTGTGTCTGGGGGCCGCGATGGCGGCTGGCGCGACCGTGCCGTTGAGCGAACATTTCGACAAAAGCTGGGCCCTGGGCCTCGGGTTTTGGGTGATTCCGGCGCTGGTGGCGGCGATTTTCTGGTTGCCACAGGTAGGTCAAAAACACGGCGCGCATAACGTTGCTTATCGGGTTCGCGGTTTGTTGCGTGACCCGTTAGCCTGGCAAGTGACCTTGTACATGGGCCTGCAATCGTCGCTGGCCTACATCGTGTTTGGCTGGTTGCCGTCGATCCTGATCGGTCGCGGTCTGACGCCGACCCAGGCCGGTCTGGTGCTGTCCGGCTCAGTGATTGTTCAGTTGGCCAGTTCGCTGGCCGCGCCATGGCTGGCGACGCGTGGCAAGGATCAACGCCTGGCGATTGTGATCGTCATGGTGCTGACGCTCGGCGGTCTGTTCGGTTGCCTCTACGCACCCATCGAAGGCCTGTGGGGCTGGGCAATCCTGCTCGGTTTGGGGCAGGGCGGTACATTCAGTCTGGCGTTGACCCTGATCGTGCTGCGTTCGCGGGACTCGCATATCGCGGCCAACCTGTCGAGCATGGCCCAGGGCTTTGGCTACACCCTGGCGTCCATGGGGCCATTCGCGGTCGGCATCGTGCATGACTGGACCGGTGGCTGGAACGCTGTGGGCTGGATCTTTGGAGTGATCGGCCTTGGTGCGATTGTCGCCGGGCTCGGTGCCGGGCGAACCCTTTACGTTCAGGTGCAAAGCGAAAAAATCTGAATGGCTGCATCACTGGCATTCGGCCCACGAATGCCAGTGGTCTTGCGTGCATTTGCAGACTATCGTGCAGGCAATCTTTTGATGCCATTTTGCACAACAGGGAGTCTGCCCATGAGTGATACCCACAACGCCTTGATCACCCGGTTCTACCAAGCCTTCCAGCAGCTGGATGCCGAGGCGATGAGTGCCTGTTACACCGACGACGTGGTGTTCAGTGACCCGGCGTTTGGCGAACTGCGCGGCCGTGATGCTGGCGACATGTGGCGCATGCTCACCACTCGGGCCAAGGATTTTTCCTTGACGTTCGATAATGTCCGCAGTGACGAGCGCAGCGGCGGCGCGCATTGGGTGGCGACGTACCTGTTCAGCCAGACCGGTAACACCGTGGTCAATGACATTCAGGCACGTTTTGTTTTTCGCGACGGCAAGATCTGCGAGCATCACGACAGCTTCGATCTGTGGACCTGGTCACGACAGGCGCTGGGTTTCAAAGGGGTGCTGCTGGGGTGGACGCCGTTGGTGAGAAACGCGGTTCGCGCTCAGGCCTTGAAGGGGCTGAAGGCATTCCAGGCCAGTCGCTGATAAGATCGCGGCTTGTTTCCTTTCAAGTCTTGATCGTCACGTGAACACCCCGAGCGAATCTTCCGTCATTGCCGCCGAACCTACGCCTGTCAGCAAACCGTGGTTCGTCTACCTCGTTCGCGCGGCCAATGGTTCGCTCTACTGCGGGATCAGCGACGATCCCGTACGACGTTTCGCCATCCATCAAAGTGGTAAAGGTGCGCGGTTCTTCCTCTCCAGCCCGGCCGTAGCCTTGGTCTACACCGAAGTCTGCCGCGACAGAAGCGAAGCGCTGCGCCAGGAACGGCTGATCAAAAAACTCAAGAAAAGCGCCAAGGAATGTCTGGTGGCGACCTTTGCTGCGGGCTTATCAATCTGACTGATAAGTTCCCATCAGGCAGATGGGTAGGATGCTTGCGGATTGCGCGCTAAGCTGCGGATTCATTATCCGTGCGGCGGAGCCGAGCATGTCAGAGTTGATTCTTCATCATTACCCGACGTCCCTTTTCGCCGAAAAGGCCCGCCTGTTGCTGGGCTTCAAGGGGCTGTCCTGGCGCTCGGTGAAAATCTCGCCGGTGATGCCCAAACCTGATCTGACGGCCCTGACTGGCGGCTATCGCAAGACGCCTGTGTTGCAGATTGGCGCCGATATTTACTGCGACACCGCGCTGATCGCCCGTCGTCTGGAGCAGGAAAAGGCCTTGCCGGCGTTCTTCCCGGAAGGTCAGGAAATGATCGCCGCATCGTTCGCCGCCTGGGCCGATTCGGTGGTGTTCCAGCATGCGGTCAGCCTGGTGTTTCAGCCGGAATCGATTGCCGTGCGCTTCGGCAATATGCCACCGGAAGCGATCAAGGCGTTCATCGCCGATCGCGCCGGTCTGTTTAGCGGTGGCAGCTCTACCAAGTTGTCCGCTGAGCAAGCCCGGCATCAATGGCCGACAATCATGGGGCGCCTGGAGCAGCAGCTTCAGCGCGAGCAGGGTGATTTCCTGTTCGGTGAGCCGTCGATTGCCGACTTTGCCCTGGCTCATTGTCTGTGGTTCCTCAAGGCTACGCCGGTGACTGCACCGTTGGTCGATGCTTATCCGGCGGTTTCTGCATGGCTCGGGCGGGTGATGGGGTTTGGTCATGGCGCGTCCAGCGAGATGACTTCCGAGGAGGCGCTGGAGGTCGCGCGCAATGCCACGCCGGCCGCGCTTCCGGATGAGCAGTTTGATGAGCCGAATGGTTTTGAGGCGGGTCAGCAGGTGGTGATCGCCGCGACCGATTATGGCGTTGATCCGGTGGCCGGGGAGTTGCTGTTTGCCGGGCGTGAAGAGTTGATTCTGCGTCGAGAAGACGAGCGTGGCGGCGTGGTGCATGTGCACTTTCCGCGATTTGGTTTCCGCATCGAAAAACGCTGATAAACACACTTGTGGCGAGGGAGCTTGCTCCCGCTTGAGTGCGCAGCACTCATAAAATAGTGGGGCCGCTTCGCAGCCCAGCGGGAGCAAGCTCCCTCGCCACAAGGATTGTGTGGGCCTGATCAGTTATTTGAGGGCTGCGAGGATCGCGTCGGGGTCGTAGCCACGAATCAACGTACCGTTCACATCGATGATCGGAATCCCGCCGCCACCCAGCGTCTCATACGCCTTGCGCGCCTCGGCATCTTTCTCGATATCGAATTCCTTGTACGGAATGCCTTTCTGATCAAGAAAGCGCCGGGTCAGTTTGCAGTAGCCACACCACTCGGTGGCGTAGAGCACGACGCTGGCCTTGGCCTGGGTCTGCTCGGACACCACTTGTGAAGGGTTGAAAACCCGCTCGATCTTGCCCCAGTTCTGATAGACCACGACCACCAGCAGGATCAGCAGGAATTTCTTCAGTACGCTGCCGAGCATCAGTTGCGTCGCTTGAGCTGGTCAGTGAGTTGAGTCGGCAGTCCCTTGATGATCAGCGTGCCGGCTTCTTCGTCGTATTCGATCTTCGAGCCCAGCAGGTGCGCTTCGAAGCTGATCGACAGGCCTTCGGCGCGGCCAGTGAAGCGGCGGAACTGGTTCAGCGTACGTTTATCCGCCGGGATCTCCGGGGACAGGCCGTAGTCTTTATTGCGGATATGATCGTAGAAGGCCTTCGGGCGCTCTTCGTCGATCAGCTCCGACAGCTCTTCCAGGCCCATGGGCTCGCCCATTTTTGCCTGGCTGCTGGCGTAATCCACCAGGGTCTTGGTTTTCTCGCGGGCCGACTCTTCCGGCAGGTCTTCGCTTTCGACGAAGTCACTGAAAGCCTTGAGCAGGGTGCGGGTTTCGCCCGGGCCGTCGACACCTTCCTGGCAGCCGATGAAGTCGCGGAAATACTCCGAAACCTTTTTGCCGTTCTTGCCTTTGATGAACGAAATGTACTGCTTGGACTGCTTGTTGTTCTGCCACTCGGAGACGTTGATCCGAGCCGCCAGGTGCAATTGGCCCAGGTCGAGGTGGCGGGACGGGGTCACGTCCAGCTGATCGGTCACTGCAACGCCTTCACTGTGGTGCAGCAGCGCGATCGCCAGGTAATCGGTCATGCCCTGCTGGTAATGCGCAAACAGCACGTGGCCGCCCACAGAGAGGTTCGACTCTTCCATCAGTTTTTGCAGGTGTTCCACCGCCACGCGGCTGAAACCGGTGAAATCCTTGCCGCCGTCGAGGTATTCCTTCAGCCAGCCGCTGAACGGATGCGCGCCGGACTCGGCATGGAAGAAACCCCACGCCTTGCCTTGTTTGGCGTTGTAGCTCTCGTTGAGGTCGGCAAGCATATTCTCGATGGCGCTCGACTCGGCCAGTTCAGAGTCACGAGCGTGGAGAACTGCGGGCGTGCCGTCGGGTTTTTTGTCGATCAGGTGGACGATGCAATGACGGATCGGCATGGGCTTCTCGGCTGTTTGAAGCGGCTGGTTGGAGAGAGCAGGGCAGGCTCCCGAAAAAGTGCCAAGTGTACCGCAACCACTGGTTTTGGCGCGGTGCGAAGGGCAATTCGCAGGCGTGCGGCAGCGCTTATGCAGTTTTTTCCTGTTTTAGAGCAATAAAGCTGACCAAATGGGTAGCTAGAGGCGGATATTTCCCCGTCTCTGTGCTAGTTTTGCCCCGTCTTACGCGAAGTCACTGCGTTAAGCGTGCATTCAGCATTTGTCAGGTCGAACCAAACCCTGATTTCGGTATCTATAACCCCGATCCCGTGGTTATTGGCCGAGGGTGCCAGATCCAGAAGATCGGGCTCGATGGCTGACACTGCACTCTGCAATCCATATGAATTTGATAGGGAAGGAACACTACATGGCTCTTACTAAAGACCAACTGATCGCCGACATCGCTGAAGCTATCGACGCGCCAAAAACCACCGCGCGTAACGCTCTGGACCAACTGGGCCAAATCGTTGCCGATCAGCTGGAAAACGGCGGCGAAATCACTCTGCCAGGTATCGGCAAACTGAAAGTGACTGAGCGTCCTGCCCGTACCGGCCGTAACCCTTCGACTGGCGCTGCCATCGAAATCGCTGCCAAGAAAGTTATCAAGCTGGTTGTGGCCAAAGGCCTGACCGACGCTGTTAACAAGTAAGACGCAGTAAAAAAAAGCCGTGCTCCGGAGTGATCCGGGCACGGTTTTTTTGTGTCTGTGATTCCGAAAACACCGCAGACCACTGTAGGAGCGAGCTTGCTCGCGAAGGACGCAAACGATAACGCGGGCATTCTGGATGAGCGCGTTGACCACAGGTTCTTCGCGAGCAAGCTCGCTCCTACAGGGTCAGCGGATCAGCTCTTGCGGGCCCAACGCTCGCGCCACACCTGTTGTTCGGATTTGGTCTGGAAGGTCCAGGCGACGAAGCGACTTTGCTTCTGGCCCTGAGACATTTCCACGACCTGGCTTTCCAGCACGCCGGCCTTTTTCAGCGCCGTCTGAATCGCCGGAAGGTTCGAGGCTTTCGAGACCAGGGTGCTGAACCAGAGCACTTTGTGTTGAAAATGCGCGCTCTCGGCGATCAGTTGTGTCACAAAACGCGCTTCGCCACCTTCGCACCACAATTCCGCCGATTGCCCGCCAAAGTTCAATACTGGCAGTTTGCGTTTCGGGTCGGCGCGGCCCAGGGCGCGCCATTTACGCTCGCTGCCCTTGGTGGCCTCGTCCATCGACGCATGGAACGGCGGATTGCACATGGTCAGGTCAAAGCGTTCGCCCGGCTCCAGCAAACCCAGCAGGATGTGCTTGGGATTGCTTTGCTGGCGCAACTGAATGGCTTTGTTCAGTCCGTTGGATTGCACGATGGCCTTGGCGGCAGCCACGGCGGTCGGGTCGATCTCCGAGCCGAGGAAGTGCCAGCGGTAGTCGCTGTAACCGATCAGCGGATAGACGCAGTTGGCGCCCATGCCGATATCCAGCACCTTGACCGGCGCACCGCGCGGGATTTCGCCGTCATTGACGCTGGCCAGCAAGTCGGCCAGAAAGTGCACGTAGTCGGCACGCCCCGGCACCGGCGGACAGAGGTAATCCGCCGGGATGTCCCAATGCGCAATGCCATAGAACGACTTGAGCAGCGCCCGGTTGAACACCCGCACCGCGTCAGGGCTGGCGAAGTCGATGCTTTCCTTGCCGTACGGGTTGATGATCACGAACTTCGCCAGTTCCGGCGTGGTTTTGATCAGTGCCGGGAAGTCGTAACGACCCTGATGGCGATTGCGCGGGTGCAGGCTGGCCTTTTCACGCGGCTCCACGGCTTTGGCTGGAGTTGCGGGTTTCGGCTTGGTGCGCGGGGCTTTGGGTTTGCTAGGGGCGGTCATGGGCGGTCGATTCAGGGTTTGGCTCAAATTGGCGGGCATTGTCCCACATATGAGCTCGCTGCGCGGTGGATCGAATTCGCCCGCAACCTGTCAGACCTCGTCCGGATGACTGAGATAAGGCACATTGCGCTCCAGAATTTTCAAGCCGAAAGTGATGGGGGATTGGCCATTGAGCATGATTCTTTTAGGTTCGTCCGTCCAGACAACCTCAGTCTTCAATAAATCGCCACTTCGGGTTTGCAAGGCTATGACTTCTTTATCTGTATCGAGTTGATCGAGTGTAATGACTTTTCCGTTTTCGCCGATGATGTCGAACGTGGTCGTGTTTCTTGCCGTACTGGTCGTAAAGAAGTTTTCGACTCGATCGATTGTTTTTCCGAAATGCTTGCCTTCAGTTCGGATGTAAAGCGTATAGGTGTCTCCGTCGCATCGAAAATATAATACGTCCGCCACTCCATTGTTGGCTTGGCCCCAAACCGGGGCTGTATTGCCGGAGTGTGAAATGATTGCCGCCGGTTTTCCGTGGAAGGCCAATGTTGCGAGAAATGATTTCTGTCGATTGGTGCTCATACTGATAATCCTTTGTCAGTGTTGGGGGGGTATGTGGTTTTTGCTAGAGATGCCCAGGTTTTTCGAGGTCGGATACAAGGGGCGAATGACCGAAATTCAACGTCCTGAAAAACTGTCAGATTTCATCCGGATGGTCTAGATAAGGCTCGTTACGCCCCATGATATCCAGTTCCAGTGTCAGTTTTTCTTTGCCTGTGGTCGTGACTATTAGATCGCCGTTACGTTTTAACTCTAAGCCCCCTCGGGTTTGTAGGCGTATCTGTTCTTTGTTGGTTTTAAGGTCGTCGAGAGTAACTATTTTTCCATGGGTATCCAATATATTGAAGCTCGTTGCATCTTTTGTGCTGGTGCCGAAAAACGAGCCGTCTGCAACCAGTGTTTGTCCGAAAATCCGGCCTTCGGATCTGACGTAGAGGTTGTAGTAGTCACCTTCGCAGCGAAAGTAAAATGTGGCGGTTTGACCAAAGGGTTCCGTCGATAAAACCGGGCCTATCGATTTTCCTGCTGAAATCAGGCCTAAAAAACTTAAGGGCCTGTTGTTATAGATCAATGTTGCAAGAAACGACTTTTGTCGAAGAGTACTCATGCGGATAAACCTTGTTATCTTAAAATTTTAGGGTGGTTTAATTGGTGTGGCGGGAAACAGGCTATCGGACTTTTATTGGAGAGGGTCAATTTAAATATTAAATTATTATTCAAAAAAAACGCCCCGATAATCGGGGCGTTATTTTTATAACTGTGTAACAGTCGTTTATAAGCTTGCTATCCGCGCATGCTGCTCGGCCAACTTGCCCAAAGCCTGTTCGGCTTCCGCCAGTTTGGCGCGTTCCTTCTCGATGACTTCGGCCGGGGCCTTGTCGACAAAACCAGCGTTGGACAGCTTGCCGCCCACGCGCTGGACTTCGCCCTGTAGACGCAGGATTTCCTTGTCCAGACGTGCCAGCTCGGCATCCTTGTCGATCAGGCCGGCCATTGGTACCAGCACTTCCATCTCACCTACCAACGCGGTGGCGGATAGCGGTGCTTCTTCGCCGGCAGCCAGCACGGTGATCGATTCGAGGCGAGCCAGTTTCTTCAACAGGGCTTCGTTCTCGGTGAGGCGACGCTGATCTTCGGCGCTGACGTTTTTCAGGAACAGGTTCAGCGGCTTGCCCGGCCCGATGTTCATTTCGCCACGGATGTTGCGCGTGCCGAGCATCAGTTCCTTGAGCCATTCGATATCGTTCTCGGCCGCTGGATCGATGCGCTCTTCATTAGCCACTGGCCAAGGCTGCAGCATGATCGTCTTGCCTTCGATACCGGCCAGCGGCGCGATGCGCTGCCAGATTTCTTCGGTGATGAACGGCATGAACGGGTGCGCCAGACGCAGCGCGACTTCCAGGACGCGAACCAGCGTGCGACGAGTACCGCGCTGACGTTCAACCGGTGCGTTTTCGTCCCACAGCACAGGCTTGGACAGTTCCAGGTACCAGTCGCAATACTGGTTCCAGATGAACTCGTACAAGGCTTGTGCCGCGAGGTCGAAGCGGAACTGGTCAAGTTGACGGGTCACTTCGGCTTCGGTGCGTTGCAACTGCGAAATGATCCAGCGATCCGCCAGCGACAGCTCGTAGGCTTCGCCGTTCTGGCCGCAGTCTTCGCCCTTGTCCAGCACGTAGCGCGCGGCGTTCCAGATCTTGTTGCAGAAGTTGCGATAGCCTTCGACGCGGCCCATGTCGAACTTGATGTCGCGACCGGTGGACGCCAGCGAGCAGAAGGTGAAGCGCAGGGCGTCGGTGCCGTAGCTGGCGATGCCGTCGGCGAACTCGTCGCGGGTCTGCTTCTCGATCTTCTTCGCCAGTTTCGGCTGCATCATGCCGGAGGTGCGCTTCTGCACCAGGTCTTCCAGCTCGATACCGTCGATGATGTCCAGCGGGTCCAGGACGTTGCCCTTGGACTTGGACATCTTCTGACCCTGGCCATCACGCACCAGGCCGTGAACATAAACGGTCTTGAACGGAACCTGCGGCGTGCCGTCTTCGTTTTTCACCAGGTGCATGGTGAGCATGATCATCCGGGCGACCCAGAAGAAAATGATGTCGAAGCCGGTGACCAGCACGTCGGTGGAGTGGAATTTCTTCAGGAATTCGGTCTGCTCGGGCCAGCCGAGCGTGGAGAACGTCCACAGGCCCGAACTGAACCAGGTGTCGAGTACGTCGTTGTCCTGTTGCAGCGCAACGTCCGGGCCGAGGTTGTGCTTGGCACGCACTTCGGCTTCGTCGCGGCCGACGTAGACTTTGCCGGACTCGTCGTACCAGGCCGGAATCCGGTGGCCCCACCACAGCTGACGGCTGATGCACCAGTCCTGGATGTCGCGCATCCACGAGAAGTACATGTTTTCGTACTGTTTTGGCACGAACTGGATGCGGCCGTCTTCAACGGCGGCAATCGCAGGCTCGGCCAACGGCTTGGTGGACACGTACCACTGATCGGTCAGCCAAGGCTCGATGATGGTGCCGGAACGGTCGCCTTTCGGCACTTTCAGCGCGTGATCGTTGACGCTGACCAAGAGGCCGGCAGCATCGAACGCAGCCACGATTTGCTTACGCGCTTCGAAGCGGTCGAGGCCGGTGTATTCGGCCGGGATCTTGCCGTCGATGCTTTCATTCAGCGTGCCGTCGAGGTTGAACACCTGACAGGCCGGCAGTACGGCCGCGTTTTTGTCAAAGATGTTCAGCAGCGGCAGGTTGTGGCGCTTGCCGACTTCGTAGTCGTTGAAATCGTGGGCCGGGGTGATTTTCACGCAGCCGGTGCCGAATTCTGGATCGCAGTAATCGTCGGCGATGATCGGGATGCGGCGGCCGACCAGCGGCAGCTCGACAAATTTGCCGATCAGGGCCTGGTAGCGTTCATCGTTCGGGTTAACAGCCACGGCGGCGTCGCCAAGCATGGTTTCCGGGCGAGTGGTCGCGACGATCAGGTAATCATTACCTTCAGCGGTCTTGGCGCCGTCGGCCAGCGGGTATTTCAGGTTCCACAGGAAACCTTTCTCGTCATGGTTTTCCACTTCGAGGTCGGAAATCGCCGTGTGCAACTTGGTGTCCCAGTTGACCAGACGCTTGCCGCGATAGATCAAGCCGTCTTCGTGCAGGCGCACGAACGCTTCTTTAACAGCTTCCGAGAGGCCGTCGTCCATGGTGAAGCGCTCGCGGCCCCAGTCCACGGACGAGCCGAGACGGCGGATCTGACGGCTGATGTTGCCGCCGGACTGATCCTTCCATTCCCAGACTTTTTCGAGGAATTTCTCACGGCCCAGGTCGTGGCGATTCTGGCCCTGGGCTTCGAGTTGGCGTTCCACCAGCATTTGCGTGGCGATACCGGCGTGGTCGGTGCCCGGCTGCCACAGGGTGTTGCGACCCTGCATGCGGCGGAAACGGATCAGGGCGTCCATGATCGCGTTGTTGAAGCCGTGCCCCATGTGCAGGCTGCCGGTGACGTTCGGCGGCGGGATCATAATGGTGTAGGACTCGCCCGCGCCTTGCGGGGCGAAGTAATTCTCTGACTCCCAGGTGTTGTACCAGGAAGATTCAATGGCGTGCGGCTGGTAGGTCTTATCCATGCGCGGCGGGACCCTATTGGCATTAATTCAGGAAAAGCCGACGAGTATAGCGGGGCATGGGGCGCAGGGCGAGCAGGGGCGGACAGGCGCAGAGTGATTCGGGGCGACGGGATTTGTCGGAACGTCCTTTTGACATCCGACACTGGAAAGGAGGCAGATAGCTCCGGGCGCCAGATGGGACTACGGAGTCTCGCCCTCAGGCTTGATCGAAACGGTAGACCATCTCTCCAAAAAAATAGTTAATCGTATCGGGAATAAGTATGTCTGTTGGTTAATGTGTGCGCTCGTGCGCAGATCATCAATCAAATCGGCTTACTGGTTTCTGTTGTCTCTTGAGCGCGGAAAAAAAAACAAAAAAAAGCCACCCCTGAGGATGGCTTTAAATCGGTCGTCACTTCTGACGACCTGGCGGTCACCTCTCCAGATGACCTGTTTTGCTGCCAATGACATTTCGTCAGCAAACGGGTGAAGTATTTACTTCATTTGGTGGAGCCGGGGGGATTTGAACCCCCGTCCGCCAGTACTCCGCTGTCGGTTCTACATGCTTAGCCCGTTCAATTAAGTTAACCCGTCGCCACCCGAGGGGCAGGGCGCATGGGGCGAGCTGTGTAATATTTAGCCGTTACGTCCACAGCACACTACGCGGCGATTCTGTTCTAAATGACAATCAGGTCGGGTTTACAGAAATCCCCTGGTGATTGCTGGCGCCGAGGCGGCCAGAAGTGCTTAAGCGTAGATCTTTTCCTTGAAGAGGGAATCGTTCATTGCAGGAGCACCGTAGTTGGCAAGTTTGGCAACTATTAAGTATGTAACAGTGGATTTACGAGTGCTGTTACCCACTCGGCATGCCCCTAGAGTTTTGTTACCGGCGTCGAATCCTAATCGGCCCCAAGTGCGCTAAGGCAGGGCAAATATAAGAAGGCTTAGTTAAATAATCAACAGATTTATTTGTGGGTTGTTGAGCGTTTTTTGAAAGTATTTAGTGGGCGCATGCGGTAATTGAGTGGGGAGATAAACTATTAACTCGAATTGTTGTATAGGGGGATATTTTCCAAGGGAGGGGCTCTGAAAGAAACTTTCAAGTTTGGTGAAGTGCCCGCCTCAATACGGGCTACAGCGATTCGACGGTGAAAGATGCATTTAACGAGAGCACGATTCTTCGCTGGTTTTTTAGGGGCATCTGGATCGGGGTTTCCGATGAAGCGGCAATACTCAACTTCGGTCGACTATTGGAAAAAGGCGAATTGGCGAGCGGAATTTTGCAGATCCCCCCAATCGTGCGCGATCAGGAATGCCAATATCGGTAGCCAGATTCTATATTTGGGGAACAAATATAGAATCTCCCACAGATGGTTCAGTCGTTGTACTGGCTCAACAACCGTTCCAGACGCGCGCTGAGGCGGCGTTTGATTTCGGTTTCGATGTGCGGCGCGAAGTCGTCGATCACGTCTTGCATGATCAATTGCGCGGCGGCGCGCAGTTCGCTGTCCAGGTGCAGCAGGTCGTCGGGATTTTTGCCGGGGGTGGCTGCCGGCGGGGTGGCGGCGGGTGGAGTCGGTTCGACGGTTGGCTGGGAAGCGCTGACCGTGTCGAACAACATCGGAATCTGTTCCTGATCACCGTCCTCGACCGTGTCGGTCAGCAGGGGTGGTTGCAGGTTGTCATCGCCGAGCAATTGGCGGATCGACTCGAGGTCGTCCAGCAGGTGCGCGGACTTTTGCAGCGGTTTTGGAGTGTCCATCGGAATGCTCAGAGTCGCTGTAAACGGTGATCTTGCAGAGGATAGCCCTGTTCGCGGTAGAAACGGAAACTCTCCCGCGCCGCCGCACGAATCGTCGGATCTTCCACCACCACTTCCGCCACCCGGGCGAATTTGTTGGCAAAGGCCGGGACTTTCAAGTCGAGGTTGACCAGCAGGTCCTGATGTTGACCGCAGTCATCGCCAAGCCCCAGCACAATCAAACTGTCAGGCTCGCTTTCAGCGGGGCCGTGGGGCACGAAACTTTCGCCCTTGAAGGCCCACAGGCGCGCATCGAGATCGTCACGCTGGGCGGCATCGCTGCAATGCAGGTAAATGCGGTGTCCCATGCGCCAGGCTTTTTCGGTGAGCTTGCAGGCGAAATCCAGCCGCGCCGAAGGATCGGCGCTGGGCAGGATATAGAAGTCGACTTTAGTCATTGCGGTTCCTGAGCCTTGGGCGGCGTCACTCGAAAGCAACGCCGCCCAGGATCATCGGTTTCAGGCTTTGGCGCGGTCCAGCAGGTACTGGGTCAGCAGGGGAACCGGACGGCCAGTGGCGCCCTTGTCCTTGCCGCCACTGGTCCACGCCGTGCCGGCGATGTCCAGGTGCGCCCAGTTCAGGTTCTTGGTGAAGCGCGACAGGAAGCAAGCGGCTGTGATGGTGCCGGCCTTCGGCCCGCCAATGTTGGCGATGTCGGCGAACGGGCTGTCCAGCTGCTCTTGATACTCATCGAACAGCGGCAATTGCCAGGCGCGGTCGTCGGCAGCCTTGCCGGCGCTCAGCAGTTGGCCGATCAGTTCGTCGTTGTTGCCCAGCAGGCCCGACGTGTGGGAGCCCAGTGCAACGACGCAAGCGCCGGTCAGGGTCGCGATGTCGATCACGGCTTGTGGCTTGAAGCGCTCGGAGTAGGTCAGGGCGTCGCACAGCACCAGACGGCCTTCGGCGTCGGTGTTGAGGATTTCCACGGTCTGGCCGCTCATGGTGGTGACGATGTCGCCCGGACGCGAAGCGTTGCCGCTCGGCATGTTCTCGGCGCAGGCGAGGATGCACACCAGGTTGATCGGCAGCTTCAGTTCGAGCACGGCACGCAAGGTGCCGAAGACGCTGGCGGCGCCGCCCATGTCGTACTTCATTTCATCCATGCCGGCGCCCGGCTTCAGGCTGATGCCGCCGGTGTCGAAGGTGATGCCCTTGCCGACCAGTGCGTACGGCTTCTCGGATTTCTTGCCGCCGTTGTATTGCATGACGATCAGGCGCGGCGGCTGGGCGCTGCCCTGGCCGACGGCGTAGAACGAACCCATGCCGAGTGCCTTGATCTTCTTCTCGTCGAGCACTTCGACTTTCAGATCCTTGAACTCTTTGCCCAGGTTTTTCGCCTGCTCTCCGAGGAACGTCGGGTGGCAGATGTTCGGCGGCAGGTTGCCCAGGTCGCGGGTGAAGGCCATGCCGTTGGCGATGGCGGTGGCATGGTTCACGGCGCGTTGCACTTCAGCCTGGGCCGCCTTGATGGTCACCAGGGTGACTTTCTTCAGGGCACGAGGTTCGGCTTTCTGGCTCTTGAACTGATCGAAGGAATATTCGCCGTCCACCAGGGTTTCCGCCAGCAGACGGGTCTTGCCGTAGCTGTCGCGACCTTTGACGACCACTTCGTCCAGCGCCAGCACGGCATCGCTGCCGCCCAGGCCTTTAAGGGTGTTGAGGACGCCGGCGATGATTTTGCGGAACGGACGGTCGCCCAGCTCTTCGTCCTTGCCCACGCCCACGAGCAGCACGCGATCGGCTTTCAGGTTAGGCAGGCTGTGCAGCAGCAGGCTCTGGCCGACCTTGCCGGCCAGGTCGCCGCGCTTGAGTACGGCGCTGATCGCGCCACCGCTCAGTTCGTCGAGTTGCTTGGCAGCGGCGCCGAGTTTTCGGCCTTCGCTGACGGCGACCACCAGAGTGGCGGTTTTCAACGTTTCCGGGTTAACGCTTTTTACAACCAGTTCCATGTCCGGGTCCCTGAATTAATGGTCAACACGCGAGGGCTCGACGGCATTTGCTCGAACCTGCTCATAAGATAGAAAGACGCAAGTCACGGCTTGCGACAAAGGCCGCAGTTTGAACCTCGGGCCCCGAGCCTGACAACCCTCGGTTGTACGATCTTCTACGCTTTAGCCGCCTGCTTGAGCGTGCGCAGTGACAGGCGCACCCAATCACAGGATAATGCGCCAACTTTTTTCGGCGGCTCTGTCTTGCGGGCTGCCTGATACGTTTGCTTGTTTGGCCGCCTTAGCCTGACAACCCTGGAGTGTCTGGTTTGATTGTCTTCCGTTATCTGTCCCGCGAAGTCCTGTTGACCTTGAGCGCCGTCAGCGCCGTGCTGCTGGTCATCATCATGAGCGGGCGCTTCATCAAATACCTCGCCCAGGCGGCTGCCGGCCTTCTGGATCCGGGCTCGCTGTTCCTGATCATGGGGTTTCGTCTGCCGGGCTTTTTGCAACTGATCCTGCCGCTGGGCCTGTTCCTCGGGATTCTGCTGGCCTACGGTCGCCTGTACCTCGAAAGCGAAATGACCGTGCTGTCGGCCACCGGCATGAGCCAGCAACGCCTGTTCACCATGACGCTGTTTCCGGCCACGCTGGTTGCGCTGGTGGTGGCGTGGCTAAGCCTGAGTCTGGCGCCACAAGGGGCCAATCAGTTCCAGTTGTTGCTGAACAAGCAGGACGCCCTGACCGAGTTCGATACCCTTGAGCCCGGGCGCTTCCAGGCTCTGCGCGACGGAACCCGGGTGACCTACACCGAAACGCTGTCGGATGACCGCATCCACCTCGGCGGTGTGTTCATTTCGCAAAAGAACGTCTCGTCCGACAAGAAGGATCGCGGCATTTCCGTGCTGGTGGCCGAGAAGGGCCGTCAGGAAATCCGCCCCGACGGTAACCGCTACCTGATTCTCGACAATGGCTATCGCTATGACGGCAACCCGGGGCAGGCCAACTACCGAGCAATCAAGTACGAAGAGTACGGCGTATTGCTGCCTAAACCGGACGTGAGCGACGAAGTCACCGACCGTGATGCAATGCCCACCAGTTCCTTGCTCGGCAGCGACGACCTGCGGTCCCGCACCGAACTGCAATGGCGTCTGTCGTTGCCGTTGCTGGTCTTCATCGTGACCTTGATGGCGGTGCCGCTGTCGCGGGTCAACCCGCGCCAGGGCCGTTTCCTCAAGCTGCTGCCGGCGATTCTTCTTTATATGGCTTACCTGAGCATCCTGATTGCCGCTCGCGGCGCCCTTGAAAAGGGCAAGATCCCGCCTGCTCTGGGTCTGTGGTGGGTTCACGCGATTTTCCTGGTCATCGGCCTGGGACTGCTCTATTGGGAACCCCTGCAGTTGAAGCGGGCAAGTCGCCGCAGCGCGCTGGAGGTGGCCCGTGGTTAAGCTCGATCGCTACATCGGTAGCAGCGTTTTCATCGCGATCCTGGCGGTACTGGGGATCATTCTCGGGCTGGCGACACTGTTTGCCTTCATCGACGAGATGGGTGATGCCAGCGACACCTACACCCTGGTCGATGTGTTGAGTTACGTCCTGCTGACGGCGCCGCGCCGTCTCTACGACATGTTGCCGATGGCGGCGCTGATCGGCTGCCTGATCGGCCTCGGCAGTCTGGCCAGCCACAGCGAACTGACCATCATGCGCGCTGCGGGCGTGTCGGTTGGGCGGATCGTCTGGGCGGTAATGAAGCCTATGCTGGTGCTGATGCTGGTCGGTCTGTTGATCGGCGAATACATCGCGCCGGCAACCGAAAGTACGGCGCAGGCCAATCGCTCCCTGGCTCAGGGCAGTGGCGATGCGCAAAGCGCCAAGCATGGCCTGTGGCACCGCCAGGGTGACGAGTTCATCCACGTCAACTCGGTGCAGCCCAACGGTCTGCTGTACGGCGTGACCCGCTATCGCTTCGACGATCAACGCCACATGCTGTCCTCGAGCTTCGCCAAGCGTGCGGAGTTCGACAAGGATCACTGGCAGTTGAGCGATGTCACGACCACGCTGTTCCATGACAAGAGCACCGAAGTGGTGACGGCGCCGGTCGAGCGCTGGAACGTGGCGCTGAGCCCGCAGTTGCTGAGCACCGTGGTGATGTCGCCCGATTCGCTGTCGATCACCGGTCTGTGGGGTTACATCCACTATCTGGCGGATCAGGGTCTGAGCAATGGCCGGTACTGGCTGGCATTTTGGGTCAAGGTGTTGCAACCGTTGGTCACTGCCGCTCTGGTATTGATGGCGATCTCCTTTATTTTTGGTCCGCTGCGTTCGGTGACCCTCGGTCAGCGGGTATTCACCGGCGTGCTGGTGGGTTTCACCTTCCGTATCGTTCAGGATCTGCTGGGGCCTTCGAGCCTGGTGTTCGGTTTCTCACCGCTGTTTGCGGTGCTGGTGCCAGCAGGTGTGTGCGCCCTGGCCGGGGTCTGGTTGCTGCGCCGGGCCGGTTGATATCGGGTATTTCCCGACGCCGTAGCTGATAAAAAACGCCCCTGTCGCAAGACCGGGGCGTTTTTTGTATGTGCCGTCTGACCTGCGAACGTGACGCTAGCGCCGTGGATCAGGTACAATTCCCGGCTATTTTTCGGCGGGCTATGCCTGCAGCCTTTTTGAGTGTTGATCCGTGAGTGATTTGAGTCATATCCGCAATTTCTCCATCATCGCCCACATTGACCATGGCAAGTCGACGCTGGCCGATCGCTTCATCCAGATGTGCGGCGGCCTTGCCGAGCGCGAAATGGAAGCCCAGGTGCTGGACTCCATGGACCTGGAACGTGAACGCGGGATCACCATCAAGGCCCACAGCGTCACCCTGTATTACACCGCTCGCGATGGCATCAAGTACCAGCTGAACTTCATTGACACCCCCGGCCACGTTGACTTCACCTATGAAGTAAGCCGGTCGCTGGCAGCCTGTGAAGGTGCATTGCTGGTGGTCGATGCCGGTCAGGGCGTAGAAGCGCAGTCGGTTGCCAACTGCTACACGGCGATCGAGCAGGGCCTGGAAGTGATGCCGGTCCTGAACAAGATCGACCTGCCACAGGCCGATCCGGAGCGCGTCAAGGAAGAAATCGAAAAAATCATCGGCATCGATGCCACCGACGCAGTCGAGTGCTCGGCCAAGACGGGCCTGGGCGTCGATGAAGTGCTCGAGCGTCTGGTTCACACCATTCCTGCGCCGACCGGCAACATCGAAGATCCGCTGCAAGCGTTGATCATCGATTCCTGGTTCGACAACTACCTGGGCGTTGTTTCCCTGGTACGCGTGCGCCACGGTCGTGTGAAGAAGGGCGACAAGATCCTGGTCAAATCCACCGGCAAGATCCACCTGGTGGACAGCGTCGGTGTATTCAACCCGAAACACACCCCAACCGCTGACCTGAAGGCCGGTGAAGTGGGCTTCATCATTGCCAGCATCAAGGACATCCATGGTGCGCCAGTGGGCGACACCCTGACCTTGAGCTCGACGCCAGACGTCGACGTTCTGCCCGGCTTCAAACGCATTCAGCCGCAGGTCTACGCCGGTTTGTTCCCGGTCAGCTCCGACGACTTCGAAGACTTCCGCGAAGCCCTGCAAAAGCTCACGCTCAACGATTCGTCCCTGCAGTACACCCCGGAAAGTTCCGACGCCCTGGGCTTCGGCTTCCGTTGCGGGTTCCTCGGCATGCTGCACATGGAAATCATCCAGGAGCGCCTGGAGCGCGAGTACGACCTGGACCTGATCACCACGGCGCCGACGGTAATTTTCGAACTGTTGCTGAAAACCGGTGAAACGATTTACGTCGATAACCCGTCGAAGCTTCCAGACCTGTCCTCGATCGAAGACATGCGTGAACCGATCGTGCGGGCCAATATCCTTGTGCCGCAAGAGCACCTGGGCAACGTCATTACCCTGTGCATCGAGAAGCGTGGCGTGCAGCACGACATGCTGTTCCTCGGAACTCAGGTCCAGGTGACCTACGATTTGCCGATGAACGAAGTGGTCCTGGACTTCTTCGACCGACTGAAATCCACCAGCCGCGGCTATGCTTCGCTGGATTACCATTTCGATCGTTATCAATCGGCTAGTCTGGTGAAACTGGATGTGCTGATCAACGGTGACAAGGTCGACGCCCTGGCGCTGATCGTGCACCGCGACAATGCGAACTACAAAGGTCGCCAGTTGACCGAGAAGATGAAAGAACTGATTCCACGGCAGATGTTCGACGTGGCAATCCAGGCCGCCATTGGCGGTCAGATTGTGGCGCGGACAACCGTCAAGGCACTCAGAAAGAACGTATTGGCCAAATGCTACGGCGGTGACGTCAGCCGTAAGAAAAAACTGCTGGAAAAGCAAAAGGCCGGTAAGAAACGCATGAAGCAAGTCGGCAACGTGGAAATTCCACAAGAAGCCTTCCTTGCAGTGCTCAGGTTGGATAGTTAGGTCCTATGTCACTAAATTTCCCGCTGTTGCTGGTCATCGCCGTGTTCGTCTGCGGCCTGTTGGCGTTGCTCGATCTGGTTTTCCTGGCGCCGCGTCGGCGTGCCGCCATTGCCTCCTATCAGGGCAGCGTCAGCCAGCCTGATGGGGTGGTGGTCGAAAAACTGAACAAAGAGCCGTTGCTGGTCGAATACGGCAAGTCGTTCTTCCCGGTGTTGTTCATCGTGCTGGTGCTGCGTTCGTTCCTGGTGGAACCGTTCCAGATTCCTTCCGGCTCGATGAAACCGACCCTGGATGTCGGCGACTTCATTCTGGTGAACAAGTTTTCCTACGGGATCCGCCTGCCGGTGATCGACAGGAAAGTCATCGAAGTCGGTGATCCGCAGCGCGGCGACGTGATGGTGTTCCGCTACCCAAGCGATCCGAACGTCAACTACATCAAGCGTGTGGTTGGCCTGCCGGGCGACCAGATTCGCTACACCGCCGACAAGCGTCTGTTCGTCAACGGCGAGTCGATTGCCGAGCAATTGGTCGGCTCCGAGCCGGGCACACTGGGCAGCGCAGAGCTCTACAAGGAAAAACTCGGCGCCGCCGAGCACCTGATCCGCAAGGAAATGAGCCGCTATCGCGCATCGCCGGACCACACGTGGACCGTGCCTGCCGGGCACTACTTCATGATGGGCGACAACCGCGACAACTCGAACGACAGTCGCTACTGGGATGATCCGAGCATTCCCAAGGATCTGCTGGGCATGGTTCCCGACAAGAATATCGTCGGCAAGGCCTTCGCAGTCTGGATGAGCTGGCCGGAACCCAAACTCAGTCACCTGCCGAATTTCTCGCGGGTTGGCCTGATCAAGTAATCACACACGGCGCTGTTGAACACAGCGCCGAATGCATTTCTGGAACCGGCACAATCGGCACCAGAGGCATGAAAACAATGATATTCAGGATGTAATTTTTGAACACAGCGTTAATTGTCCCAAGCCTGCGCCGCACCACGGCGATGGCGGTGGAATCCAGCCACGAACTCAGCGTGGGTAAACCGTGAGCGTCTCCTTAAGCCGTCTAGAGCGTCAGCTCGGCTACACCTTCAAGGATCAGGAACTGATGGTCCTGGCCCTGACTCACCGCAGCTTTGCCGGGCGCAACAACGAACGCCTGGAGTTCCTCGGTGATGCCATCCTCAACTTCGTTGCTGGCGAGGCTTTGTTCGATCGCTTCCCGCTGGCCCGCGAAGGCCAGTTGTCGCGATTGCGCGCACGCCTGGTGAAAGGTGAGACCCTGGCTGTGCTGGCTCGAGGTTTCGATCTGGGCGAGTACTTGCGTCTGGGTTCCGGCGAGTTGAAAAGCGGCGGTTTCCGTCGCGAGTCGATTCTGGCCGATGCCCTGGAAGCGCTGATCGGTGCGATCTACCTGGACGCGGGCATGGACGTGGCGCGCGAGCGCGTGCTGGCCTGGCTGGCCGGAGAGTTCGAAGGCCTGACGCTGGTCGACACCAACAAAGATCCAAAAACCCGCTTGCAGGAATTTCTGCAATCGCGTGGTTGTGAGCTGCCGCGTTACGAAGTGGTGGATATCCAGGGTGAGCCGCATTGCCGGACGTTCTTCGTCGAATGTGAAATCACCTTACTGAATGAAAAAAGCCGAGGTCAGGGTGTGAGTCGTCGTATTGCCGAACAGGTAGCGGCCGCCGCAGCACTGATTGCCCTGGGTGTGGAGAATGGCAATGACTGATTCAACCGCAACACGCTGTGGCTATGTTGCCATCGTCGGCCGTCCCAACGTGGGCAAGTCCACGCTGCTGAACCACATCCTCGGCCAGAAGCTGGCGATTACCTCGCGCAAGCCGCAAACCACCCGCCACAACATGCTGGGCATCAAGACCGAAGGCGCCGTCCAGGCGATCTACGTCGACACCCCGGGCATGCACAAGGGCGGCGAAAAGGCCTTGAACCGCTACATGAACAAGACCGCTTCGGCGGCGTTGAAAGACGTCGACGTGGTGATCTTCGTGGTTGACCGCACCAAGTGGACCGACGAAGACCAGATGGTCCTCGAGCGCGTCCAGTACGTGACCGGCCCGCTGATCGTGGCACTGAACAAGACCGACCGCATCGAAGACAAATCCGAGCTGATGCCCCACCTGACCTGGTTGCAGGAACAGCTGCCGAACGCGCAGATCATGCCGATCTCGGCGCAGCACGGGCACAACCTCGACACGCTGGAGCGGGTGATCGCCGAGCACCTGCCGGAAAACGATCACTTCTTCCCGGAAGACCAGATCACCGACCGCAGCAGTCGCTTCCTCGCCGCCGAACTGGTGCGTGAAAAAATCATGCGTCAGCTGGGCGCCGAGCTGCCGTACCAGATCACCGTGGAAATCGAAGAGTTCAAGCAGCAGGGCAAAACCCTGCACATCCATGCCTTGATCCTCGTCGAGCGCGATGGCCAGAAGAAAATCATCATTGGTGACAAGGGCGAGCGCATCAAGCGCATCGGCACCGAGGCGCGCAAAGACATGGAGCTGCTGTTCGACTCCAAGATCATGCTTAACCTCTGGGTGAAAGTGAAAGGCGGCTGGTCCGATGACGAGCGCGCGCTGCGTTCGCTGGGTTATGGCGACCTGTAAATCGTTCAGCAGCACATCGATCCAAATGTGGGAGCGAGCTTTTGTGGCGAGGGAGCTTGCTCCCGCTCGGCTGCGAAGCAGTCGTAAAACCCTGCCATCGCGTTTTACCTGAAACACTGAGGTGCATGGTTTTGGGGCCGCTTCGCAGCCCAGCGGGAGCAAGCTCCCTCGCCACAGTGGATCTCCTGAGATTCGGAAACTGATGTCAACCAGCCCACCTCCCGGCCAACCCGCCTACGTCCTCCACTCCCGCGCCTACCGCGAAAGCAGCGCGCTGGTGGATTTCCTCACGCCGCAAGGTCGGCTGCGGGCGGTGTTGCGCAGTGCGCGGGGCAAGGCGGGGACGTTGGCGCGGCCGTTCGTGCCGCTGGAAGTCGAATTCCGGGGGCGGGGTGAGCTGAAGAACGTTGGCCGCATGGAAAGCGCCGGGGTTTCCACCTGGCTTATCGGTGAGGCGCTGTTCAGCGGCCTCTACCTCAATGAATTGCTGATTCGGCTGCTGCCCTCCGAAGATCCGCACCCCGGCGTTTTCGATCACTACGCCGCGACGTTGCTGGCCCTGGCCGAAGGTCGTCCGCTGGAGCCGTTGCTGCGTTCCTTCGAATGGCGGCTGCTTGATGATCTGGGTTACGGCTTCGCGTTGAACACCGACATCCACGGCGAGTCCATCGCGCCGGACGGCCTGTACCGTCTGCAAGTCGACGCGGGTCTGGAGCGGGTCTACCTGCTGCAACCCGGCCTGTTCAACGGCACCGAGTTGCTGGCCATGGCCGAAGCCGACTGGAGCGCCCCCGGCGCACTGTCCGCCGCCAAGCGCTTGATGCGTCAGGCATTGGCCGTTCACTTGGGCGGTCGTCCGCTGGTTTCCCGAGAGTTGTTTCGAAAGCCGTAATTTCCCCGTGTATGCTGTGCACCGAACTTTCTCTTCTTCTGGAGCGCTTCCGTGACCACCAGCAATCGCATTCTTCTTGGCGTGAACATCGACCACGTTGCCACCCTGCGTCAGGCCCGGGGCACTCGCTATCCCGATCCGGTCAAGGCCGCACTGGATGCGGAAGAGGCGGGCGCTGACGGCATTACTGTGCACCTGCGTGAAGACCGTCGGCACATCCAGGAACGTGACGTGCTGGTGCTCAAGGATGTGCTGCAAACCCGCATGAACTTCGAAATGGGCGTCACCGAAGAAATGATGGCGTTCGCCGAACGCATCCGTCCGGCACACATTTGCCTGGTCCCGGAAACCCGTCAGGAGCTGACCACCGAAGGCGGCCTGGACGTGGCGGGGCAGGAAGCGCGGATCAAGGCCGCGGTGGATCGCCTGGCGAAGATCGGTTGCGAAGTGTCGTTGTTCATCGATGCAGACGAGCGACAGATTGAAGCGTCCCGCCGCGTGGGTGCCCCGGCGATTGAATTGCACACCGGTCGTTATGCCGATGCCGAGACGCCGACGGACGTGGCTGAAGAGCTGAAGCGCGTGGCCGATGGCGTGGCGTTTGGCCTGGCCCAGGGGCTGATAGTCAATGCCGGCCACGGTTTGCACTATCACAACGTCGAAGCTGTGGCCGCGATCAAAGGCATCAACGAACTGAACATCGGCCATGCGCTGGTGGCGCATGCGTTGTTTGTGGGGTTCAAGTCGGCGGTATCGGAGATGAAGGCACTGATCCTGGCCGCCGCAAAAGCCTAAGCCGAACACAAAACAACTGTGGGAGCGAGCCTGCTCGCGATGGCGTCTTAACATTCAACGAAGGTGTTGACTGTAAGACCGCTATCGCGAGCAGGCTCGCTCCCACATTTGATTGGGGTGGCTGCTAGAGCTGCGGGGTTTCCTGATTCGGCTTGGTCTTGTCGACCCCCGGCACATGCAGATTGCCTTCGGCGACCTGATTGCCTTCCAGCTGCGGCTGCGTCACCCACGTCAGGATGTCGTAGTAGCGACGGATGTTCGCCACAAAATGCACCGGCTCGCCACCCCGGGCATAACCGTAACGGGTTTTGCTGTACCACTTCTTTTCGGACAGACGCGGCAGGATCTTCTTCACGTCCAGCCACTTGTCCGGGTTCAGACCTTCCTTTGCCGCCAGTTTGCGCGCGTCATCCAGGTGACCGCTGCCGACGTTGTAGGCCGCCAGCGCAAACCAGGTGCGATCTGGCTCCTGGATCGATTCGTCCAGTTGGTCCTTCATATAAGCCAGGTACTTCGCCCCGCCCATGATGCTTTGCTTGGGGTCCAGGCGATTGGACACGCCCATGGCCTGCGCGGTGTTCTGGGTCAGCATCATCAAGCCGCGGACGCCGGTCTTCGAGGTGACGGCTGCTTGCCACAGCGATTCCTGATAACCCACCGCCGCCAGCAGGCGCCAGTCGACTTTCTCTTTCTTGGCGTAGGTTTTGAAGTGCTGCTCGTATTTGGGCAGCCGTTGCTGCAAGTGCTGCGCGAAGGTGGTGGCGCCCATGTAGCCGAGAACATCAACGTGCCCGTAGTAGCGGTCTTTCAGGCGTTGCAGGGTGCCGTTCTTCTTTACCTTGTCGAGGTAGTCGTTGATCTCGTTGAGCAGGCTGTTGTCGTCGCCGGCCGCTACGGCCCAGCTCTGGTTGCTGGCGTCACCGAGGTCAAAGGCGACCCGAATGTTGGAGAAGTAGACCTGGTTCATCGCCACTTCGTTGGAGTCGACCAGGGTCAGATCGATCTGGCCCTCATCCACCATGCGCAGCAGGTCGACGACTTCAACCGCGTCGGACTCTTCGTATTCAATGCCGGGAAATTTCTGTTTCAGCTCCGCCAGTTGCCCGGCGTGGGTGCTGCCCTTGAGCACCATGATCTTTTTGCCGACCAGATCTTTTGCATCGGTCGGCCGAGACTGGCCGTTGCGATAGATGATCTGCGGGGTGACTTCCAGGTAGGGGTGGGAAAACCGCACCTGCTTCTTGCGCGCTTCGCTGCTGACCAGGCCGGCTGCCGCGATCACCGGGCCGTTGGGCTTGCCCACCTGGTTGAACAGGTCATCGAGGTTGTCGGCGGTTTCGATCTTGAGTTCGACCCCCAGATCGTCGGCGAAGCGCTTCACCAGCTCGTATTCGAAGCCGGTTTCACCGTTGCGATCCTGAAAGTAGGTGGCGGGGCTGTTTCGGGTAACCACCCGCAGCACGCCATCCTCCTTTACGCGCTCCAGCGTGTTGGGTTTATCAACACAGCCACTGAGCACCAGGAAGAGTCCGGTTGCGATCAGCCATTTGGCGTACCGCGGACGCAAAGCCGTTGGGGAAAACATCTGCGCAGTATACGCAAAGGACCACGAGCGCCATATCTCGACAGCGAAGCCCTTGTCTGCTAGAGAGCGGAAAACCGCTCTGGAGCCCGCAGGAATGGGCCCGAACCGCATTTTGTGACACAAAAAATAACACCTGACGGACCGCTGTTTCAGGCCCGAATACCCGGCCCGACGTCCGGGTGACGCCACCCGTACCGTTTCGGGTGATGTCGCGGGCGGTTTAGGCTAGAATGCACGGCCTCAAAGCACACCCCTTCCCGAGGCTGTCCCGAAGATGTTGATCCTGCGCGGCGCTCCTGCCCTTTCTGCCTTTCGCCACAGCAAACTCCTTGAGCAACTGAGCCAGAAGGTTTCGGCTGTCAGCGGCTTGTATGCTGAATTCGCTCACTTCGCCGAAGTCACCGGCGTCCTGACCGGCGACGAACAGCAGGTGCTTGCGCGCCTTCTGAAGTACGGCCCAAGTGTCCCGGTGCAAGAACCGACCGGACGTCTTTTCCTGGTGTTGCCGCGTTTCGGCACCATTTCGCCATGGTCCAGTAAAGCCAGCGACATCGCTCGCAACTGCGGCCTGAGCAAAATCCAGCGCCTGGAACGCGGCATCGCGTTCTACGTGGCTGGCCAGTTCAGCGACGCCGACGCGCAGTTGATTGCCGATGTGCTGCACGACCGCATGACCCAGATCGTATTGGGCAACCTCGAACAGGCTGCCGGCCTGTTCAGCCACGCCGAGCCCAAGCCCCTGACCGCGATTGACGTGTTGGGTGGCGGCCGCGCCGCGCTGGAAAAAGCCAACACCGAGCTGGGCCTGGCCCTGGCCGAAGACGAGATCGATTACCTGGTCAACGCCTTCGTTGGTTTGAAGCGCAACCCGCACGACATCGAACTGATGATGTTCGCCCAGGCGAACTCCGAGCACTGCCGTCACAAGATCTTCAACGCCAGTTGGGACATCGACGGCCAGAGCCAGGAAAAAAGCCTGTTCGGCATGATCAAGAACACGTACCAGATGCACAGCGAAGGCGTTCTGTCCGCTTACAAGGACAACGCTTCGGTGATCGTCGGTAACGTTGCCGGTCGCTTCTTCCCGGACCCTGAAACCCGCCAGTACGGCGCGGTGCAGGAACCGGTACACATTTTGATGAAAGTCGAGACTCACAACCACCCGACCGCGATTGCCCCGTTCCCGGGCGCGTCCACCGGTTCCGGTGGCGAGATTCGCGACGAAGGCGCTACCGGTCGCGGCGCCAAGCCAAAGGCTGGCCTGACCGGCTTTACCGTTTCGAACCTGCAGATCCCTGGCTTCGAACAGCCGTGGGAAGTGCCGTACGGCAAGCCCGAGCGCATCGTCACCGCGCTGGACATCATGATCGAAGGCCCACTGGGTGGCGCCGCGTTCAACAACGAATTCGGTCGTCCGGCCCTGACCGGTTACTTCCGTACCTTCGAACAGTCGATCACCACCCCGCGTGGCGACGAAGTTCGTGGTTACCACAAGCCGATCATGCTGGCCGGCGGCATGGGTAACATCCGTGCTGAACACGTACAGAAAGGCGAGATCACCGTCGGCTCCAAGCTGATCGTGCTCGGCGGCCCGGCGATGTTGATCGGTCTGGGCGGCGGCGCGGCTTCCTCCATGGCCACCGGCACCAGCTCGGCTGACCTGGACTTCGCTTCGGTACAGCGCGAAAACCCTGAGATGGAACGTCGCTGCCAGGAAGTCATCGACCGCTGCTGGCAGTTGGGTGACAAGAACCCGATCAGCTTCATCCACGACGTGGGTGCGGGCGGTCTGTCCAACGCCTTCCCGGAACTGGTGAACGACGGCAACCGTGGCGGTCGCTTCGAACTGCGCAACATTCCAAATGACGAGCCGGGCATGGCCCCGCACGAAATCTGGAGCAACGAATCCCAGGAACGTTACGTTCTGGCGGTTGGCCCGGAAGACTTCGAACGCTTCCAGGCGATCTGCGAACGCGAGCGCTGCCCGTTTGCCGTGGTCGGCGAAGCCACTGCCGAGCCGCAACTGACGGTCACCGACAGCCACTTCGGCAACAGCCCGGTGGACATGCCGCTGGAAGTGCTGCTGGGCAAAGCCCCGCGCATGCACCGTTCGGCCGTTCGTGAAAACGAACTGGGCGACGATTTCGATCCGTCGACGCTTGAGATTGCAGACTGCGTCGAGCGCGTTCTGCATCACCCGGCCGTGGCGAGCAAAAGCTTCCTGATCACCATCGGCGACCGCACCATTACCGGCCTCGTGGCCCGTGACCAGATGGTCGGCCCGTGGCAGGTTCCGGTGGCCGACGTTGCGGTCACCGCCACCAGCTTCGACGTCTACACCGGTGAAGCCATGGCCATGGGCGAGCGTACTCCGCTGGCACTGCTGGACGCTCCGGCGTCGGGCCGCATGGCCATCGGCGAAACCCTGACCAATATCGCCGCTTCGCGCATCAACAAGATCTCCGACATCAAGCTGTCGGCGAACTGGATGTCCGCAGCCGGTCACCCGGGTGAAGACGCGCGTCTGTACGACACCGTGAAAGCAGTCGGCATGGAGCTGTGCCCTGATCTGGGCATTACCATTCCGGTGGGCAAGGACTCCATGTCCATGGCCACGCGCTGGAACGACAACGGCGAAGACAAGACCGTCACCTCGCCGATGTCCCTGATCGTGACCGGTTTCGCGCCAGTGGCTGACATCCGTCAGACCCTGACCCCGGAACTGCGCATGAACAAGGGCACCACCGACCTGATCCTGATCGACCTGGGCCGTGGCCAGAACCGCATGGGTGCTTCGATCCTCGCTCAGGTTCACGGCAAGCTCGGCTCGCAAGCGCCGGACGTCGATGATGCCGAAGACCTGAAAGCTTTCTTCGCCGTGATCCAGGGCCTCAACGCCGACGGTCACCTGCTGGCTTACCACGACCGTTCCGATGGTGGTTTGCTGACCAGCGTTGTGGAAATGGCCTTCGCCGGCCACTGCGGTCTGAGCCTGAACCTCGACGGTCTGGCAGAAACCTCCGCCGACATCGCCGCGATCCTGTTCAACGAAGAACTGGGCGCCGTGATCCAGGTTCGTCAGGACGCCACCCCGGACATCCTCGCGCAGTTCAGCGCTGCGGGCCTGGGCGACTGCGTGTCGGTGATCGGTCAGCCGATGAACAACGGCGAGATCAACATCACCTTCAACGGCGACACTGTGTTCGAAGGTCAGCGTCGTCTGCTGCAACGTCAGTGGGCTGAAACCAGCTACCAGATCCAGCGTCTGCGCGATAACGCTGATTGCGCCGAACAAGAGTTCGACGTGCTGCTGGAAGAAGACAACCCGGGCCTGAGCGTCAAGCTGAGCTACGACGTCAACCAGGACGTCGCCGCGCCTTACATCAAGAAAGGCATCCGCCCACAGGTTGCCGTGCTGCGTGAGCAGGGCGTCAACGGTCAGGTGGAAATGGCAGCAGCGTTCGACCGCGCCGGTTTCAACGCGATCGACGTGCACATGAGCGACATTCTGGCCGGCCGTGTTGACCTGAACGAGTTCAAAGGCCTGGTTGCTTGCGGCGGTTTCTCTTATGGCGACGTACTGGGTGCCGGCGAAGGCTGGGCCAAGTCCGCGCTGTTCAACAGCCGCGCTCGCGATGCGTTCCAGGGCTTCTTCGAACGCAATGACAGCTTCACCCTCGGCGTGTGCAACGGTTGCCAGATGATGTCCAACCTGCACGAGTTGATCCCGGGCAGCGAGTTCTGGCCGCACTTCGTGCGTAACCGTTCCGAGCAGTTCGAAGCCCGCGTGGCAATGGTTCAGGTCCAGGAGTCGAACTCGATCTTCCTGCAGGGCATGGCCGGTTCGCGCATGCCGATCGCCATCGCTCACGGTGAAGGTCATGCCGAGTTCGAAAGCGAAGAGGCGCTGCTGGAAGCCGATCTGTCGGGTTGCGTAGCGATGCGTTTCGTCGACAACCACGGCAAGGTCACCGAAAACTACCCGGCCAACCCGAACGGTTCGCCGCGCGGGATCACCGGTTTGACCAGCCGCGACGGCCGCGTAACGATCATGATGCCGCACCCGGAGCGTGTGTTCCGCGCCGTGCAGAACTCGTGGCGTTCGGAAGACTGGAACGAAGACGCACCATGGATGCGTATGTTCCGTAATGCTCGCGTGTGGGTGAACTAAGCGCCGTGTACAAGCTCAGCTTTTTTGTTCCTGACAGCCATGTCGAGGTGGTCAAAAGCGCCGTATTCGCTGCCGGTGGCGGACGGATCGGGGCTTACGATCACTGCGCGTGGCAGGTGTTGGGCCAGGGCCAGTTTCGCCCATTGGACGGCAGTCAGCCGTTCATTGGCGAAGCGGGGCAGGTCGAACAGGTTGAGGAATGGAAAGTTGAGCTGGTGGTGGCGGATGAGTTGATCCGGTCGGTGGTGGCGGCTTTGAAACAGAGCCATCCCTACGAGACACCGGCTTACGAAGTGTGGCGGTTGGAGGATTTTTGATCCGCTGGCCGCTGTAATGAAAAACCCGCCAAGGCGGGTTTTTTGTTGCCCACTATTTATCGAACCTGCACGCAACCCCTGTAGGAGCCGGCTTGCTGCGGGCGGCGTTCCGACGATAGCGGCCTCACAGCCACCATCAACGTTGAATGTTAAACCGCAATCGTCGGAACGCCGCCCGCAGCAAGCCGGCTCCTACAAAGGGTTGCGTTCATTCACCCACAAAAAAGGCGACCCCCTCACAGGAGTCGCCTTTCCTTTTACCGCCGCTAAAACTTACTCGGACAGTTTGTACGCAATCACATAGTCACCTTGCCTGGTGCCCAGCGAACCGTGACCGCCCGCAACGACCAGCACGTATTGCTTGCCGTCCTTGCCGGTGTAGGTCATCGGCGTGGTTTGCGCGCCTGCAGGCAGGCGACCTTCCCACAACTGTTTGCCGTTTTTCACGTCGTAGGCACGCAGGTACTGGTCGAGGGTGCCGCTCAGGAAACCAACACCACCGCCAGTGGTGATGGTGCCACCCAGGCTGGGCACGCCCATGCTCAGCGGGATCGGAACCGGCGAGCTGTCGCGCACGGTGCCGTTCTTGTGCTTCCATAGGACTTTGGCGGTGGTCAGATCGATCGCCGCCACATAGCCCCACGCCGGCGCCTGGCACGGCAGACCCATTGGCGACAGCAGCGCTTCGAGGACCACGCCATACGGAGCGCCTTTGTTCGGCTGCACGCCTTCGGTTTCGCTTTTGCGCGGGCCTTGGGCAGCGATTTCGGCGGCCGGGATCATTTTCGATTTGAACGCCATGTAGCTCGGGTTCACGAAAGCGATCTGACGCACCGGGTCAACCGAGAAACCGCCCCAGTCGAACACACCGAAGTTGCCTGGGTAAACGATCGAACCCTGCAGCGACGGCGGGGTGAACGGGCCGTCGTAGCGCATGGATTTGAAGTCGATCCGGCAGATCAGTTGGTCGAACGGCGTCACGCCCCACATGTCGCGCTCTTGCAGCGGCGGCGGCATGAGGTTGAGGTCGGATTTCGGTTGGGTCGGCGAGGTGCGATCACCTTCGACAGCGCCTTGTGGTACCGGCACTTCGTTGATCGGCACGATCGGTTGGCCGGTGCTGCGGTCCAGCACGTAGATGCTGCCTTGCTTGGTGGACGCCAGTACCGCCGGCTTCACGCCGTCCGCGGTTTTCAGGTCCATCAGGGTTGGCTGGCCACCGACGTCCATGTCCCACAGGTCATGGTGGGTGAACTGCATGTGCCAGCGCACGTGCCCGGTGTTGATGTCGAGCGCGGTCAGGCCGGCGGCGTGCAGTTCCGATTCTGGCGTGCGAGCGCCACCGAACTGATCCGGTGTCTGGTTGCCCATCGGCAGGTAGAGCATGCCGAGTTTTTCGTCGACGGCGAACATGGACCACATGTTCGGCGAGTTGCGGGTGTAGACCTTGCCTTCGGCTATCGGCGTCGTATCGTCCGGGTTGCCGCTGTCCCAGTTCCACACCAGTTTGCCGGTGTGCACGTCGAACGCGCGGATCACGCCGCTTGGCTCGTCGGTGGAAACGTTATCGGTGACGTGGCCGCCAATCACCACCAGGTCTTTGGTGACCGCTGGTGGTGAAGTGGAGTAGTAACCGCCGGCATTGAAACCGCCGATGTTGGCACTCAGGTCGACCTGGCCTTTGTTGCCGAAGTCTTCGCACATCTTGCCGGTGTCGGCGTTCAGGGCGATCAGACGGGTGTCGGCGGTCGGCAGGAAGATACGGCGCGGGCAAACGCTGGCGACTGGGGCGCTGGCGCTGCCGGTCGGGCTCTGTTCGGAGGCGTAAACGGCGTCATCGTGATACGACACGCCACGGCAGGTCATGTGCGCCCAACCCTTGAAGTTCGCCGCGTTCTGCGTGGAGAGCTTCGGATCGAAACGCCAGATTTCCTTGCCGGTGTCCGGGTCCAGCGCGATCACCTGGCTGTGCGGCGTGCACACGTAGAGCATGCCGTTGACTTTCAGCGGGGTGTTTTCGGCGGTGGTTTCCCCCGGATCGTTCGGCCCCGGCAGGTCGCCGGTGCGGTAGGTCCAGGCCGGAACGAGCTTGTTCACGTTCTGCGGAGTGATCTGCGCCAGAGGCGAGTAACGATCGCCATGCGCGCTGCGACCGTAGGAATTCCAGTCGCCATCCGGCATGGCTGGCGCGGTGTTGGTCATGCCCGGCACGCTGTCGCGGTCCAGCTGACCTTTGATTTCACCGGGGTTGGTGAACTGGCTGGCCAGTGCAGCAACGCCCGCCAGCACCACGGCTACGCTCAGCGCGCCGGTGCCCATCGGCGCGGGGCCGGTGATCAGCAGCGGGCGACGGAACCATGGCAGCAACATGACGATGCCGAGGGCGAACAACATGGCCAGACGCGGCACCAGTTGCCACCAATCAAGGCCGACTTCCCACAGCGCCCATACGGTACTGGCGAACAGCACCAGTGCGTAGAGGCCCAGTGCGGCACGGCGGGCCAGAATCAGCAGCACGCCGGTCAGTGCCAGGCCGATACCGGCCAGCAGGTAGTACAGCGAGCCGCCGAGCATGCTCAGCTTGATCCCGCCTGCCAGCATGGCCAGGCCCATTAGCAGAAGCAGAATGCCGAGCAGGGTCGGCAATAGACGGCTTCGACTCAAAGCACCATCAGTGCTCATAGTGTGGTTCTCCGTGACGTTTCAAGTAGTCCCGCGCAAGTTCACTGTAGATGACGATCCGGCGCGGGCATGGTTCAGATAAAAAAGGTTCGGTTGATGCGATCCCTGTAGGAGCGAGGCTTGCCCGCGAAGAGGCCATCACATACAACATTGATGTTGGCTGACACGCCGCCTTCGCGGGCAAGCCTCGCTCCTACAAGGGTTTAGCGGTGTTGGTTAGAAGGAGGACTGGACCTTGATCCCGCCAATCAGCGCGTCATCGACCTTGTCCACGCCACCGGGGTGGCGGATGTATTGCAGGTTCGGGCGCACGGTCAGCCAGTTGGTGACGTGCACGCCGTAATAGAGTTCGGCGCTGTATTCGGTGTCTTGCGGCGGCAGGAACGACGGGTCGTCGAAGTCGTAGACCGCGCGGGCCTGGTTGCTCGCCTCGGCGTTCTTGCGGTACGCCGGATTGACATGAACCCGGGCCATGGCGAAACCGATGTCGTCCTTGGCGCGTGCATCGAACAAGCCTTTGTAGACGACGCCTGCCTGCACATAGTTGTCGATGGCGTTGGTCTTCTTGTCGTGCATCGTGCCGTTGGCAAACACGCTCAAACCGCGCGAATGGTCGCTGGCGCGGCTGGTGAGTTGCTGCTGCACACCCAACCACACGCCGTGCTTGCTCGACGCGCTGCGATAAGCCTCGCCACTCAGCGCGGCGGGTTGGCCATTGCTGTCTTTGTAGGCATCCGTGGCATTGGCGTTGCTGTAGTAATAACCAGCGCGGTATTCACCCGGCAGGCCATTGAGCTTTGGCGTCCAGACCAGTTCTACCGGCAGGATCGCGCCCTGGGTGCCGCTGCCACTGAGCTTGAAACCGTTGTCGCGATCGAGGTTCGACGGGTTCTGTTCATACACGCCGACTTGCGCGTACAGCTCTGGCGTCAGGTGGTATTTGACCCGCATCGCCCACTGGCTGACCGGCCAGTTGTACCAGATGCCGCCGACCCAGTTGCCGACCTGGGAGCCGCAGAACGCCAGGTTCTGGAAGTCGCAGGGGAAGCTGTTGAAGTCTTCGCCTTCGCCGAATCGACCGACCTTGATGTCGAGCTTCTGATCGAAGAATTTTTGCTGATACCACATCTGCGTCAGGCGCCAGGTTTGCCCGCGACCCCAGACTTCCTGAGCCGAGGTAAAACCGCCGACTCGCGGGTCGTTGATCCGGTCATTGCTGATGTTGTTGCCGTTGCGCTCGGTGATGGTCAGCTGAAATTCAGCGTCGTCCCAGCCCAGAATCTTCTGCAAGTCCAGACGAGCGCCGAGGCCGAACTGATCGCTGTAGCGTGCGGTGCGATCGTGGTCGTAGCCGCCGTGCAGATTGCTGCCCATTTCGCCGGTGTAATCGACTTTGAAGTCGTAGCCTTTTTCTGAAAGTTCGGTGCGAGTGCCGTTCCAGTCGCCGAGCATCCAGGGTGATTCGCTATCGAAGGCCGGTGCAGCTTGAGCGCAGGTGGCGAGACCCATTGCGGTGAATCCGCCGATCAGGTTCAAGGCTTTTCGGCTGGCAACAGAAGGGCAGACAGCGCTGTCTCGCGAAGATTGAAAATAAGGCATAGAGAAGAAATTCTGGGTCTTTTTCTGAGGAATGAACGGATGCAGCAGAGGAGAAGCAGGTAGCGGAAGCGTTTCAGCTCGGCGGGCGCAAGGATAATGTTCTGTTACAAATAGAGAAAGACCTTTTACCGACATGGATCATTTCGGATTCGGTAACAGTGTCGCGCGGCGATCTGTCGCGCTTCACCTACATTTAACAGATAGCGCACAGAGCGCTTCCACCCGACCACACCCTCGGCTAAGGTGCGCGACTTCCCATCCTTACATCGCTCGAAGGCCCGGCATGACCGAACAGAACAACAACCCGCTGCACGGCGTGACGCTGGAACAGATCCTCAACGCCCTGGTTGAGCATTACGAATGGTCGGGGCTGGCCGAGCGTATCGACATTCGCTGTTTCAAGAGTGACCCGAGCATCAAGTCGAGCCTGACGTTCCTGCGCAAAACCCCGTGGGCGCGGGAGAAGGTTGAACGCCTGTATGTGAAGTTGATGCGCACCAAGCGTCCGCTCTGAACATGGTCAACCTGTCGACGCCAGGTTCTGCCGCGAGGCGTCGTTTTGTTGCGGTGGCCGCAGTGCTGGGCTGGGCGGGGCTGGCCATTCAGCTGTACCTGATTCTTTACTCGCGCTGGAGTCTTGAGGCCAGCCTGCTGGGTGGGCTGGTCAGCTTTTTCAGCTACTTCACCGTGCTGACCAATACGCTGGTGGCGACCGTGCTGACCTGCGAATGGACGTCCCGCGAGTCGGCGGCGCGACGCTGGTTTTTGCAGCCGTGGGTGAGCAGCGCGATTGCGGTGAGCATCGCCGTGGTCGGGCTGGTTTACAGCGTGTTACTGCGTCATCTATGGCATCCCGAAGGCTGGCAATGGCTGGCCGATGAGTTGATGCATGACGTCATGCCACTGCTGTTCCTGGCCTGGTGGTTCTGCTGTGTGCCGAAGGGCACGTTGCGTCTTTGGCACATCGCACTGTGGGTGATTTACCCGCTGGTGTACTTCGCCTATGCATTGTTGCGCGGGCATCTGCTGGCGGCTTATCCGTATCCGTTCATTGATGTCGAGAAGCTGGGTTATCCACAGGTGCTGATTAATGCGTGTGGGCTGTTGGTGGGGTTTTTGGTGATTTCCGTGTTGGTGATCGGGCTGGATCGTTGGCGTGCTCGAAAGTGAACGCGGAGGGTGATGCTTTTGTGGCGAGGGAGCTTGCTCCCGCTGCGCTGCGAAGCGGCGCTAAAACCTGCAACCGATTTCTGTCAGGAATAATGCGTTGGCTGATTTACGACTGCTTCGCCCGGGCGCGGATCGGCCGGCGGGAGCAAGCTCCCTCGCCACAGATTATTTGCAGCCACAAATAATTTGCAGGCACAGAGTCGCGATCACTCCTCGTCGCTGCCATCCAGCCGCCAATAGCCCACGGCTTTGACGAACTGATCGTCAAGCCCATGCTCATCCAGCAACACTCGACGAATCTGCCGCGACACCTTGGTCTCCGTCGCCACCCACGCGTACAAATTGCCGCCGGGGATCTGCAACTGTTTCACAGAGTTCAGCAAGTTGTTACGGTCGCCCTCGCGCAACACCCAGATTACGTTGACTTGCGCGGCGCTTTCCAAACGCTGCTGCTCGGCACCGTTCTCCACTTCGACGATCACCAACGCACGCCGATTGGCTGCCAGACCCTCAAGGCGCCTGGCAATCGCGGGCAGGGCGGTTTCGTCGCCGATCAGCAAATAGCTGTCGAAGATATCCGGCACGATCATCGACCCGCGGGGCCCGCCAATGTGCAGGAACTGTCCCGGTCTGGCCTGTTCGGCCCAGGTCGAGGCCGGGCCGTCGCCATGCAACACGAAGTCGATGTCCAGCTCCAGTGTGTCGAGGTCATAGCGGCGTGGGGTGTAGTCGCGCATCGCCGGCATCGGTCCGTTGTCTTTGCCGGCGCCAAGTACCAGGGTTTCCAACGCGGCTTGTTCTGCCGCGTTCTGCGGGAACAACAGTTTGACGTGGTCGTCGGTGCCGAGGCTGACGAAGCCTGTCAGTTCAGGCCCGCCCAGGGTAATCCGACGCATGCGCGGGGTCAGGTCGACCACGCGCAGTACTTCCAGGCGACGGCGTTTGATTTCATGCATGACACGGTGAATGGTTTGGATCACTTCAGTCATTCGGCTTTCTCCGATGCGGTGGGTACGGCGGGGCCGTCGACGATGGCTTTGGCGGCGTTATTGAGCAACGCGGCAACCCGCAGGATTTCTTCGGGGCTCCAGCGACCGTGGTGCAGTTGCAACGCATGACGCAGGTTATGCACCGCTTCGTGGATCTCTGCCGGCCGGTCATGGCCACGCAACGAGCGTTTGCTGACATCGATGCGCATGCGCACGCCGTCCAGGGCAATCGCTTGCTCGCTTAAAGACAAACGTCCGGCATCGGTCACTGTGTAGCGTTTCTTTCCACCTTCGGCATCGCCCTGGATCATTTCGCTTTCTTCCAGAAAGGTCAGGGTCGGGTAAATCACACCGGGGCTGGGGCTGTAGGCACCGTCGAACATGCCTTCGATCTGGCGGATCAGGTCGTAGCCGTGACAGGGCTGTTCGGCGATCAGTGCCAGCAGCAGTAATTTCAGGTCGCCGGGGGCGAATACCCGCGGGCCGCGTCCACCGCGCTCGCGGCCGGGACGTTTCTCGAAGCCATCGCGGCCGTCGCCGTGTTCGCGGTGGGGGGAATGATGGTCTCTCATTTTTGCTTTCTCTTCGTCGTATTTAGATACAACTTAAGATATATCTTAATACGGGCGCAAGCTCGCCCGATCAACGGTCAACCCGCGTGCCGTGCTGACCCGGCGCTCGCTGGGAAGGGGGCGGTGCTTTAGAGTAATTGAACTAATTATCGTGTTTTAATGTTTATCATCAGGCATTTATTAGTTACAAGTAGTAGGCGTCTTACAGAAATGTTAGTTGTTATGATCTGTGTGTTTTTTTTGATCAATACTGTATGTAGTTTATTTCTGAAGGCTGAACAATCGAACGGGTGTAATCATGACTTTTTTCGTCATCATTGCAGACTGTTAAAACTACAAGTGCTGCGGAATCTTCCTACTTACTTTGTTGGGAAAATACTTGATCATGCTGTCGCGTTGAAGGGTTGAGTCAAAGCGCCATTATCTAGATGGCTGGCTCATTAAAACTTTTCACGTTCCAATCCTATTGAAAAGACAGGTACTTAACATGTTCAAGAAGTTTGCTATCGTCGTTCCGATGACCGTCCTGGCTCTGAGCTCTTCCATGGCTTTCGCTGCTGACCCGATTAACCAGGTCATTAACATCAAGGCGACTGTCCCGGCGGCAGAGTTCAATGTTACGCCGCTGACTCCGGGCTTCGGTCGTGACGAAACCATGGGTTGGCTGCCTAGCAACAGGCTGAGCGATATCACTGAAACCTTCACCTTGAAAAACACGGCAGCCAACGGCTCCATCAATGCCTTGATTGATGGCGAGGCAAAGCTGTTCAATGGTCGCGACGACATCGCGTTGACAGTGACCCTCGGTGGAGTCGTGCTGAACGACACCACCCAGGAAGTTGCCGGGGCTATCGAATCTGTACCAGGTGTGCAGAAGCCGATGGTGATCAAGGCCGCTATCCCTAGCGACACTCAATCCGGTGAATACCGAGGCAGCTTTGCCGTGGTATTTGAACCCGTTGTCATTTGATTGACCGCCCTTTTGAATAAGGATTTCTTTATTCATTAGTTTTGGCCCACCGGTCATCAACGGATGACCGGTGGATGTCAACTTCCTAAGTAACTCGAGTATCAAGATCATGTTCCCGATGACTCCCATCGCGGCGGCGCTTGCACTTTTTTTATGTGCCGGTGCCTTTGCTGCGCCCACTAACAACGCCAATACGCCACGCACTCTGTTGGCTCAGGCCAAAGGGTTGCCGGCGGAATTCGAAGAGCACTTCTTCGATGTGCCATTGGCGGTTCGGGTGGAGCGTGATCAACAGTTTCTGGGTGAGGCGATGATCGTTTTGACGAAGGATGATCGCGTCACGTTGCTGGACTTCACCGATACCGGCGACAGCCCTGTCTCCGCCAGTGAGCGCGAGGTCTGGGCTACTTATTTGAAACAAGGCGTTGTCTTGGGCGCCTGCCAGGGCAGTTGCCCCGAGCAGATGCTGGCGGTGCATTACAACCTGCAGAATTCGCTGGTATCGATCGCCACCGAAAATGCCGAGCGCGATACCGAGGCCCGGCGCTATTACGAGTTGCCGCAAGACGGCAGCACCGGCCTGATCGTGCGCAATCAATTGAACCTCAACGGTGGCCAGGATCAGGACCTGGGCGGGCGCTATGGCCTGGAGGCCAGCAGCAGTCTGGGCAACTGGACCCAGCGTGCGAACCTGCAATTGGCCCGTCTGGGCGGTCCGGATGACAAGCTCTATCACGCGGTTCATGAGCTTTACGGTCAGCGAGAGCTGCAGGGCAGTTTTCTGCGTCTGGGCTATTTCACCCCCAACTCCGAAGGTTTGAGCCGTCAGTTGCGCTCGTTTGGCGCCAACCCCGACACGGCGGTGGGCCTGATGTACGGCAGCTCCGACAGCCTGGCCATCAACAGCCCCAAGCCCAGCGTTTACCCGATCTACGTCACCGCCAACCGCCAGGCTTCGGTGGAGATCTTTCGCAATGGCGTGCTGATCAACACCCAGGCCGTCGCTGCCGGCCTGCAAACCCTCGATACCCGGACGCTGCCGGGGGGCATCTACGAAGTCGAAGTGCGGCTGATCGAAGATGGCCAGATCACGGCGACCACCCAGGAGCTGGTGTACAAGCCCAGCAACTGGCGCAACCCCGATGAGCGCTGGCGCTACAACCTGTTTGCCGGGCAAGAAAGCAAGTTGCTGAGCAACTGGGATGAGCAGTCTTACGGCGACATGACCGCCGGGGCGGCCATCAACTACCTGCTGCATCCGCGCGTGATCGTGGGGCTGTCGGGGCGACAGGTGCAGGACAAACAGCAATACGGTTCGTCGATCGACTGGACCCTGGCCAACAACACCAGCCTGTACGGCAATGTTTATCGAACCCAGGACCACGGCACCGGGATGGATCTGCAAGCCAATTACAGCTATGGATCCGGCAGCCTGTTCGCCACGCACAACCGCAGCTGGCTCGACACCACCAACACCTATGAGACCCTGCCGGATGGTACCCGGGTGCGTCAGCGCAACGTCTTTATCGGCCAGACCAGCAGCTCTTCACTGGCGATCAACCATCGACTCAACAGCAAGAATTCGCTTAACGGGCGGGTGTCCTACACCGAGGGCAACACCGAAGGTGCCGCGCTCGATCTGGGCTGGTCGCAACGAACCATGCTGTTTGGCAGTGACGCCAACTGGCGCTTCTCGGTGTTCGACCGCCCGGGCAGTTTCAGCAGTGGCGACAAACGCAATCGCGGGGTCGACCTGAGTGTCAGCCTGGCGCTCGGCGGGCCGGGTGAACAATGGATGGGCAGTATCGGCACCCGCACGGCCAGAGAAGGCGGGCGCGACAACAACGGCTCGCTGACTTACCGCAAGACCCTTGAGGACCATGTGCTGCAAAGCGTCTCGGTGACAGCCCTGGCCGACACCTATGGCGTCGGGTTGTCCGGCCAGAGCAGCTTTCAAGCCGACGCCTTCAATGGCGATGCCTTCCTCCAGCGCTCTTCCTACAACGGCAACTACACCGGTGGCTTGAACCTCGACAGTACCGTGGCCGTGGGTGGCCAGCACATGGTCATGACCAGCCAGCAACACGCCGGTGGCGCCGGAATGATCATCGATGTGGAAACCGACCTCGACGAGATTGCACTGCGCGCCGACGATCTCAGTGGCGGCAGCGCGACCTTGCGTCCGGGTCGCAACTACGTGCCGCTGACGGCTTACAAAAACAGTTCGGTCAGCTTCGACTTCGAAGGCAATCACGTACCGTCGGCGAGTATCCAGCCGCCCCGTACCCGCTATCACTTGAACAAGGGTGGAGTGGACTACCGCAAGATCACAGTGAGCAAAACCCTGACCGTCCTCGGTCGCCTGCTCGACCCACAAGGCAAGCCGCTCAAGGGCCACCACGTCATCAACCACGCCAGCCGTGGCGTGACGGAAGTGGACGGATTCTTCTCCATGGAAATGAACGCCGGTTCACCAACGCTTGAAGTGCGCCGGGGCGATCAGTTGCTGTGTCAGTTCCGTCTCGATACCGCCAATGCGCGCAGTGAAAACAATGTGCTGATGATCGGGGATTTGCGTTGCAGCCCGGACACGCTGGCAGACACGCTTAATAAAGCTGAGACGGCGGGTTAATCAAATGTTGTTTGATGCTCTTAGGTTGCGCACCGGCTGTTCTAATTTGGATGAAATAAGATGAACATCTTAAGCACCATGAAAAACATGATGGGTCGCTGTTTGCTGGGCGGAGTATTGATTAGCGCCTCTTTAATGGCGGGAGCCGCTACGGTTGAAATTACTGCTGAATTTAAGCCTGATCCCACCAATCCGATGGTCAACAAATTTACTAATACCTCACCTCCAGATGGGTATTGCGCGGGTGAGCCCGCTGCCTGTAAAGCGGCGAACATCTTCAGTCTCAATATTCCCAGCGGATTCCCGCAGACCCGTGGTGGGCCCATTAAGGCTAATCACCCTGATCAACGTCAAGGCGCTTATTTTCAAGTCCCTTCTGACTGGCGATCTATTACTGTCGTACCCGATGACGCTGGCGGTAATCCTGAAACACTTGAAATCCGAATCGCCGGCATTGGCGGTCGGCACGATCTGGGTGCCAGTGTGCACGATATAACAGGAGGGGATGTATACGGTCATTGGAACTTGTGGAGTTCTGGCCATTGGGGGTTAACGGCTCCTGCCCCTTGTCGAAGTGCCGGTACGAAAGTAAGTGGCGGCGCCCATTTCATTAACTACATGTGGCTTGTACCCGAGGGCGCAGGCGTTTGTGCCCCGCAAGCGAAATTTGATATTCCGGATTTTCACCTTCGATTTATCCAGTTTGCTTATGAACTCCGAACACCTAATCCTCTTAAAATGAGGACAGGAAGATATACAGGACAAATTACTTATTCGATGGGGCCGAGGGGAGACTTCGATTTCGGCGATCACGTCCGCCCTAATGATAATAGTCTGACTCTTAACTTTGTTCTTGATGTTATGCATGAACTAAAAGTTGAAGTCCCTCCCGGTGGCAATCGCATTGAGCTGCTTCCACAGGGCGGCTGGCAAGCCTGGCTGAACAAGGGCCGTAAACCTGAGAGGTTATTCCGTGATCAGACATTCAATATCTCGGCCAGCTCACGCTTCAAGATGAGTATGGAATGTCAATTCAAAGCCTTTGATATCAATAGCTGCGCGGTAGCTGATTCTGAGGGACAGATTATTGCTGGCTTGAACGTCAGCGTCAGCCTGCCGCGAGGTTTAAGCGACGCGAGTGGCCGCCCTGTCGAACGCCGCCCATTGTTGCTGGATGGCAGCGGTACTGAATTATTCCAGCCGACTTTTTATGTGGAGCGCAAACCGGGAACGTTGCACTTCGAAATCCCTGCCAATGAAGTTGCAGAGATGATTAGTCCAGGGCGACCAGGACAATATTCCGGAAATGTAACGGTTATTTGGGACTCAGAAGTTTAGTGGGACACACGTTGCTGTCAGTCATTCAAAGAGGTTAAGGACAATGAAACACCTTTTGGCACTGTTTGGTTTTTGTCTTTTCACGCAGACGGTTCACGCCGGACCGCAAATCAACGTCGGCGTGGTTTACGACTATCTGGACGCCGACAAAAGTACCTATTTGAAACGGGTCTTCAACGGCGGCGACGCCACGGCCTTCGTCAAGGTCAACATCCTGGAAATCATCTACGAAGCCGATGGCACCTCGCGAGAAATTCCCCTCACGACTCAGGCGGATATCACGGCCCGCGACGGACTGATGGCCAGTCCGGCGCGGCTGATCGTCCCGGCCAATGGCATGCAGGGTTCCCGTCTGGTGTTCATGGGCGAGCGCGAGAAAGAGCGTTATTTCCGGGTGCGTTTCGTGCCTGTGGTGCCGGAAAAAGAAGACGAGTTCGCCGTGTCCGCAGAGGAACGCGATGAGTACAAAAAAGGCTTGTCTGCCGGGGTCAACGTGCTGGCCGGGTATGGCACGGTGTTTTTTGTACGGCCCGCCGAGACACGCTTCGACAGCGCAATCAACGACGGCCCCGGTCAGTACCGCATCCGCAATCAAGGCAACTCCGTGGTGGTGATCGATGAGTTCAGGGACTGCTCGGTGAAGAACGAAAACGACTGCCAACCCACCACCAAACATCACATCTTGCCGGGCCGCACCTTTGAGTTCGACAAACAGAGCGGTCGTGAATACCGCTTCACGATGATCGAGGGCAAGGCCACGAAAGTAGTGGAGCTCAAGGGCTGAAACTCGCTGCACAAGCGCCCTTATTGACTGTGTCAGGTGACGACAATGTTCAAGGCAACACTCGCAACTCTATCGCTGGCGCTGCTACCGCTCAGCGGCGCGGTGCAGGCGATCACCGAGCGTGAAACGTTCGAAGTGTCGGTCAGCATTCCCACCGCGGAGTTTTACGTGATCCCGTCGGAACCCGGCTGGATTCATCAGGAGCAGTCGCTGATCTTCAACCCGGTGTCGGGCCGGTTGGCCCCGTTGCGCAAAAACTTCGATGTGAAAAATACCAACGGTGGGATTTCCGCCCGGCTCAGTGTCGAGCCGTATCTGAGCAACGGCCGGGACAGCGACAACATTCCCTTGATCGTGACCTTCAACAGAAAGCGGCTCAGCGTGGATGCCGATGAAGTGGTGTCCGAACTGGATGGCCGGGGCGGCAAGCGCGTGGGTCTGGAAGTGGCCGCGGTCGAAGCGCCGGAGGGTTATCAACCGGGTAGTTACTACGGCAGCGTGCACATGATTTTCGAAGCGCTGGCGCCATGATCATTTCAACGGCAAGGCGATTCGGCCGTTCAGAGATACAACCATGCAATTGAAAACAAGATCTGCAATAAACCGTATGGTGGCTTTTGGTGCAGGGTTGTTGCTGTGGCTTGGCGCGCAAGCCGTCAGCGCCGCCACGCAGGAGATAACAGCGGTTTTCCGGCCGGACCCCTTCAATCCAAGCGTCAACAAATTCACAAATACGACCCCGCAAAGTGGGGTTTGTCCATGGCATATGCCGGCACGGTGCGAGGCCCTTGGCATTTTCAGTATCCGTGCCACGGGGCCAACATTCCATTCTACTGGTCCGATGGCCGCGGGGGAGTTGGACGAGCGCAAGAGGGTGATGTTCAAGGTTCCGTCCGATTGGCGCCGTTTTGAGGTGATATCCGAAAGGGGAGACCGACAAGCCGTTGAAATGCGCATAGCGGGCGTCGGCAACCGCTTTGATATTCCCAACCCACCTGGAACCTATGCATGGGGAGGTATCTGGGGCGGCGCGCCGGCTCCTTGCCAGGCTTCGGGCATGTACGCGGCAGGCCCGACAATCAGACTCTGGTTTTGGCTCGTGCCGGAAGGGGCGGGTGCTTGCGGTATGGCGTCTCTGGTCGATATCCCGCAACTTGATTACGTCAATTTCGAATACAGCTATGAACTGAGAACGCCCAATCCATTGAGAATGCAGACAGGTCAATATTCAGGCTTTATTACTTTTACGGTGGGGCCGAACAAGGATTTCGATTTTGGCGACATCATGATTCCCAATGACGAAACCTTGACCTTTAACTTCTCTCTGGACGTGCAACACACCCTCAAGGTCGAAGTGCCTCCCGGTGGCAACCATGTGGAACTGGTACCCCAGGGCGGCTGGCAGGCCTGGCTGAACAACAATCGCCAGCCGGCACGCCTGTTTCGCGATCAGACCTTCAACATCTCGGCCTCTTCACGTTTCAAAATGAAGCTGGAGTGCGGACAGGAAATGGGCGACACCTGCAGTCTGCGCAATGCAGACAACCATCAGGTGCCGATGCAGATCAGCGTGAGCCTGCCCAGCGGTCTGACCCGCGCAGACGGTTCACCCGTCAACCGCCAGCCGTTATTGCTGAGTGGTTCAGGCACCGAGTTGTTTCAACCGGGGCACTACGTCGATCGCAAACCAGGCACCTTGCACTTCGAGGTGGGCCGGGACGATACGAAGGAGATGCTCAAGTATGGCGGCACTCAATTTTCCGGCACCGCCACGGTGATCTGGGATTCGGAAGCCTGACGAAAGCGCCCTGAAGGTGGAAAACATGTCCTCCTTCAGGGCGCTCGCGTTACACCCCGGCCTTTTTCAGCGCCTCGCGGGTCAGCCGTCTGCCCAGTTCCTGCTCGTCGTCACCGATGTCGCTGTACAACCGTTCATAGGTTTGATCGGTCATGGCGTCACCGGTGAACACCACGCTTTCGGGCACGGGAAACTCGCCGGCGAGGGTTTTCAACCGTTCCTTCAGCCGTACTTTGTCAGGGTCCGACAAGGCCTTGGCGTCCGCCCATGCCTGTTGTGCCTGCCGCAACTGGTCCAGCAGGTCGGCTTTGTTTTCGTAGGTGATGGCGTTGTTTCTGAATTCACCGGGCCAGGTCTCGCGCAGGTACTTGCTCCAGAATGACTGGTCGAGCATGCCGTTCACCAGGCCATCGCCCTGTTCCAGAGCGATGACCGTGTCGTAGGCCTGGGCAATGGCCGCGTCGGAAACCCCGGCGACTCTGCGCGAAAGCATGTTTTGCGACTGCCAGGGCAAATCCAGGCGCAGCGCCAGCCCGGTTTCATAGGCCAGATGCACTTCCACCTCATCAGGCATTCCCGTGCGTGCGGTGATGTCGGCTCGGGCGATGGCGTTGACCTGCTCGAGACGGGCAGCGCCCTTTGCCAGTTTCACCAGTTTGCCCTGCAGTTGCGCAGCGGTTGTCGAGTCCGAATACGCCTCTGAGGTGAGCACTTTGATGCCCATGTTATTGAACAACTGCGCGCCGGCATCGGCGCAGGTGGTGGGTGCCGTGGCCATGGTGAACAGCTCTTCGCGCACAGCGGTATCGAGATAAGCGGCATCGATCATTCGCCATACCCGGTCGGCGAGCTGTTGGCGCGATTCCCCGGCCCGCCGATAGTCCGCCGACATTCGCAGCTTCTCGATGACCATGAAGAAGCCCTCTGAATTGGGCTCCAGTGCCAGGTCGCTCCAGAGTTCCGGCCTGAGCGTTCCGATGCCTCGGGTGTCGCTGCCCCAGATCATGTCATCGGGGATTGGCCACTTGATCAGTTCTCGATTGGCCACCCTGGAGTAGAAGATCTGCGGATAGATGCCCACCGATTTTCGATAGTCCTCGTAGGCGATTCGATTCCAGTCGGTAAGGTTGCTTGTATAGAGGCGTGTTCGGGCGATGATGAACGCCTGATCCGACCCGGCCGCGACGTCAGGTATGTGGGTGATGGGGTTTTGCTGCATGTCCAGGAAAAAGCTTCTGGGCCGGCGCTTGCTGAAGATGCCCGATGGCCAGGTATCGATGCCCGTGTTGTTCAGACTCAGCACTCTGAGCCGGGGCATGCGATCGATGTTTATGGATGCACCCAGCGGGTTGTTGTCCAGTCTCACGATTTCCAGGCGGGTCAGGTTGCGCAGTCGCTCGACATCCGCTGGCGCCAAGCGGATATCGTTGTCGCTCAGGCGCAGGGTTTCCAGCAAATGCATGTTGCCGATACTTTCTGGCACTGCCGTCAGCCCACATTGCCGGGCGCTCAATTGACGCACGTGGCGGAAGTCTTTCAACAGGCCGCCGGCGTCTGTGGAAAACCGCGTGCTGTCCAGATTCAGGGTCGAGACCTGATCGAGGTATTTGCCCAGCTCGGGCAGTTTGTTCCACCACAGGTCGAGGTCGTACTGTGAAAACTCCGTCGACAGGTCCAGCGCGTAGCCTTCGTCCAGATGCGCACTGCGTTTGCCGAACACCGTGGATTTGCGCTCGAAGCATTCGACCAGTCGTTCAATGATGTGCTGTCCGTTATTCCTCGTGAAAGCCGTGCCGGACCAGCCATCGAGCTGGTGATACTGCCACTGCCTGAGCAGTACGTGCAGGTCATCGATGTCCTTCTCCAGGCGGTCGAGGATCTGAATGGCATCGTCCCGGGTGTAGAGCGACTCGATGAAGGTGCGCATTTCGTTTTCGCTGAAGTGCGGATACAGATCCGCCACACGCTCTTCCAGGGTTACGCCCCACCTTGACAGTGCCGGTCCGCGTACCAGCAGAAGGTTTTCCGTTGAGGGAGGAGGGGCCGGCCCACGGTCATCAAGCAGGGTGCGGCGTTCGGTGACCGGCTCGGTCTTCACCATGACCCATTGTTTGAACAACCCCCCTTCACGAGTCTGGTAGCCCAGTTCTCTACGCTTCTGCTCAGGCAAGGCCTGCAGAATGGACCGGTAGAGATCAGCCGCCTCATGCAGTTTTGCATTCGAGCTGTCGCGAACCTCGTAGGTGTTGTTTTTTCCTTTGACCAGTATTCGTACAACGGAGGCATCCGCCGGGCCGGCCATGCACCTGAGCTCGCCATCGACACTGTCAGCGCGGATCTCGATGCGCAGGTCGCCCAGTGAATCACTGAACAGACGCAAGGCGTTGAGGGTCAGGCGTTCGGTGTCGACACTGATCAGCGAGTCCCGGTAAAAACCTTCATAGCCTCGTGCGGTGCGTGTTTCCAGTTGCAGTTCCCGGGCGATGGTTTTCAGGCGCAAGGGGATGCGTTTTTCGTGGGTCATGGTTTCCCGTTCAACCCGGGTGGCCTTCGCCAGGAGTTTGCTGATGCCTTGCGCGGGGATGTCGGGAAATTTTTCGTGGACCAGCGACGTCGGCGCTTGTTCGCGGCTGGCGTCATCACTGTTCGTCTGCTCGATGAATGTCTGAACGTCCTGATCAATGCCCAGGCGTTTGATCGTATCGGTCAGCAATACCGGCGGACGCTGGTTTTTGACATACATCCCGCGCAGTTCGGCGGGGTCGGTGCCGCTGATCCTGCGGGCTGTTTCAAGCTGCGAGTCGCTGAGGCCGGTCGCCGAAGGCCCGATGCGGCGCAACAGGGTGGCGTCATTCCAGGTGCGCGGCTGCTCACCTTCAAGCACATAGGCGCCGGCGCCGTTCAGCGTCAGCTGTGGCTGGTAGGCATTGCTGCGTTTGGGGTGTTGCAGGTGATGCTGGCCGGTTTTCGTGTCTTTGCGCACTTCATAGTGTTTGTTTTCCACGCGCAAAATCTGCTTGCCTTCGTGGGAGTGCAAGCCCGTTGCATCGGGTTTTGTCTGGGAGGGCAGGTCTGTTTTCTGCTGTTCGTAGGGCGTGAGGTCGGGATGCCACAACCGGGGTTCTCCGTCGGGCAGTTGTACCGGTTTCATCCTCTCGACGAAGGGCGACAGTTTGATCGCAAAGGGCTTGGCGATCGCGAACCCGGCACCGACGGCCGCCAGCTGGATCAGGTCGGTTACCACGCCGATCACGTGTTCGGCGGCCTCCACGCCCAGGCCTTCAGCCAGATCGACCACGCCCTCGATGACTTCGCTGCTGAGCTGATAAACGCTGTACACCAGCATGGCCTCACCCAGGACCGGTACGAACGGGGTGATGACCAGCAGCGCGGCGTTGAAGATATCCGCCAACATTTTCTGCACGTTTTCCCACCAGGCCCGGCGCGCCTTGCTGTCGGCATCGGCGGTGGACACCGCGAGGTCGCGGGCGTCATTGAGGATTTTGTCGAGCTTGCGCTGATACAGCGACTCGCTGAGTGTCAGGGTGAAAGGGATCGCGCTGAACTGCAATTCGGGCCGGTCCACCGGGGTCTCGCGCCACGAGGGGCGTTGATCGAGGGGCGCTTTCTGATGCCAGGTCACGCGGCTGAGGCGTTGTTCAAGCCCGGCGAAAAAATGCCCGCGTTGACGCTGGTCGACAAACTGACTGAAGAATTGCCGATAGCTCATCTGCGATGAGGCGCTGACCTTGTTGTCGCGCAACTGGCGGGTCAGTTCGAGGACGAAATCGCCCGCCGACGGGTATTCCTTCAGCGGATGTTCCGGGTCATGGGGAACGTACGCAATGATCCGGTCGACGCCTCGGCTCTGCTCCCTGACGGGCGTCATGACAACGATGCCGGTCAAGGTCGTGTCCATCATCGCCAGATCGCAGCATTGCATGACCTTGCCTTCCAGGGTCAGTCGCTGCTGTCCTGCCAGCATGCCGGTCACGACTCTGTGAGCGTTCTCGCTGATGTCGCCTTTCATCCGTGCCATGAGTGCCGCGGCTTTGATCGCGGTTTTCTGGCTGGTGATGATCGTGTCCTGGAGCTCTTTTCTGGCCAACACGCCGCTGGGCAGCAAAACGCTTTTTACATGGGCGGTGTATTTCGCGCCGATATCCAGCTCCCGGCACAGGGCCTGGAACTGTTGAATGGTCATCTTGCGTTTGATCGGTTTGATCGTGAAGTGCCCGCGCTCGCCGGGTTTGCTGATGAACTCGGATTCTGTTTCGCTGGTTTCACCGGCGGCGAAATTATGCAGCGCAGCGTCGAGCAACGAGACGGTTCGAGTCGTGACGCCGCCTGAGGTATTGATCACCCACCAGGATTGCTCTTTGGGGAGATAGAGGCGCAGGTAAGTGGTCTTGACGTCGTCTTCGACCCCGTACCGTTCCTTGAGCCTGGCCTGGAGCAGCGGGGCCGCAAATGAATAAACGTCCTGCACGTTGTTGAGGCGCCGATCCACCTGGTTTTGTGCGGCCCACGCTTCCTTGTTGGCGGCTTTCAGCAAGGTATCGTCGGCATACCATTGCTCGATTTTCAGTTTGACGCCGGCCAGGGCTTTGCCTCTTTCGGGGGAGGCCGTCTGGAAACAGTCGCTGATACGGGTCTTGATGAGGTCGTAGTGTTTGCCTTTATCCACAGTGGTGGCGGCAGGCAGGGCTGAGTAGAGCATCGTGATCATCCTTGAGTCTCGATTAAGAATGACCAGCCTATCGGTTGATGCCCGAAATAAAAGTTTGAATATCAGGGGTTAATTGGCCGGATTAGCCGCTGATGCATTGAATATGCGCATCTGAAAAATAACTAAATACCACCACGGGGCTCACTGCTTTGCCACCTGGACCGGCAGACACATCGTGTGACTACCCGGCTGCAAGTACGGCGTGAGAATCGGCGCCATGCCCTTGAGCACTTGCACCGGTAGCGCCGAGGTGAACTTGAACGCTTCGGCCGTGCGCCCCGGCACGAATGCGGTCAACGTACCGAAGTGGGTATCACCGATATAAAACACAAAGGTGGCCGTGCGGTTGATCGACTTCGAGCTCAGAATCCGTCCGCCGGAACCGATGGCTTCGATGCGGTTATCCCCGGTCCCGGTCTTGCCGCCCATGGCCAATGGTTTGCCATCGGGCGTGATGAAACTGCCGGACACACGTTTCGCCGTACCGGCATCCACCACTTGCGACAGGGCCTCGCGCATGGCCGCGGCCACCTCTGATGGCATGACCCGTTTGCCGGCGTCCGGATCATTGATCAGTTTGGTTTCGTACGGTGTATTCGCCGCGAAGTGCAGGGTGTCGATGCGCAATGTCGGCATGCGCACGCCATCGTTGAGGATGGTGCCGATCAATTCGCCCAGCGCCGCCGGACGGTCGCCGGAACTGCCGATGGCGGTGGCCAGCGATGGCACCAGGTGATCGAACGGGTAGCCGACTTTCTGCCAGCGCGCGTGAATGTCGAGAAATGCCTCGATCTCCAGCATGGTGCGGATACGGCTGTCGCGGGCGCCCTTGTGACGACTCTTGAACAGCCAGCTGTAGACTTCCTGACGCTCGAACTGACTGGCTTTGACGATCTGGCTCCACTTGGCATCCGGGTTGTTCAGCAGGTAACCCATCAGCCACAAGTCCAGCGGGTGCACCTTGGCGATGAAGCCCTGATCCGGCAAGTCGTAGATGCCGGGGGCGTAATTTTCGTAGAGCCGCTGGAGGCGTTCATCCGTGAGTTTTTCGGTGAGTTTGACGCCTGTGAGGTGCGCGCGCACAAAGGCGTTGAAGCTTTCCTGGCTGGCCTGCGGCAGCAGATAACGATGCACGGCGGCGATGCGAATCGGCGTCGGGCGCATGCTGTCGAGGAACGTTTCGAGGCGTGCCTGGGTGTCCTTGTTCTTGTACTTTTTCCAGAACTTGAGCAGGAACGAAGTGCCCTCGCGGTCGGCGAACTCGGCCAGGTATTCCTGGCGCCGGGGATCGCGGTCGTCCCCGAGCAGTGCAGCGCTGTTGTTGGGGCCGGAGTAGGTGGTATAGCGCACCAGATCACGCATCAGCCGAATGAACGGCAGGTTGATCGACTCGCGCAGGGCATCGCGCAGGGTCGGTATGCGGCCGTTGTCTTCCTTGCGGAAGTTGACGAAGGTGTGCAGCCCGCCGCCGGTGAAAAAGGCTTCGCCGGGGCTGGCGGAATATTTGCGGTCCAGCGCGGCGCCGAGCATGGCCGGCAGGTTGCGGTCCTTGTTCTCGATCAGGTAATCGACGGCCCAGCGGCTCAGGCGATCCTGATCCGGGACATCGACTTTCTTCAATTCCGGTACGGTCATGTCGGCGTACTTGTCGTGCAGCTCGGCGATGATTTGCAGATAAGTCGTCAGCACGCGCATTTTCGCGGTGGAGCCCAATTCCAGCTTGCTGCCTTCGTTGATGTCGAACGGCTGGTCGGTGCTGTCGGTCTGCACCCGCACCCGCGAGCCGTCCGGGGTCAGTTCGAACAGCGTGAAGCTGTAGCGCACTTGCGTGGTGCTGGTGGGCGTGAGCAGGCGTTCGCCCATCAGGCCGATTTGCGCGGCAAACGCCGGGTCGGCCAAATGCTTGAGGTATTCGGTGGCCTGGGTTTGCAGGTCGCCTTGCAGGGTGGTGGTGGCCGACAGATCGAGGCGGTCGAGGTCGTACAGCGGCCGATTGAGCAAGCCACCCAGGCGACTGCGCGCCACGCTGATGCCTTTGTTGGTTTCGATCGGTTGAATGGTCGGCTGGGTCTGCCAGTCACGGTAGGTCACTTTGCTGGCCAGTGCGGCCGCCGCAAACGGCGCATCAATCACGTTGTTCTGTGCCAGCAGGCGAATGTGGCTGTCGGTGAGATCAGCCAATTCATCACGGCCCTTGGTCAGGTAGTGGGAAGGACGGCGCTGAGCGATCATCAACGAGAGTATTTCACGCAGGGCCAGGCCTTTGGCGGCCAGGCTTTGCGGGTCCGTGGCGGTGCTGGCCAGCGTCTCGTTGGCCTTGTTGAAATCGGCGCCGTACCAGACGCGCAAACCTTCGGCCATGCCGTGCACTTCACCGTGGCCAGGGACCGCCGACAGGGGCACGCTGTTGAGGTAGTCGCGCACCACGTTCTGCCGGGCTTCCAGGGTGTCCGGCCCGCCCTGATAGGCGCGCACGGTGGCAGAAATCATCTGGCGGATTTTTTCCCCGCCCGACACGGTCAAGCCATCCGGTGAGTGACGGTACTTTTCGAGTTGCGTCGCCAGGGTACTGCCGCCCGCCGACTGGCCGGGCATGTGCAGCCACTTGGCAACCTGCGACCACGCGGCCATGCCGAACCGTGGCCAATCCACGGCAGGGTTGGCCCGGGGTTGACGAGGGTCGAGCAGGAAGCGGTTTTCGATGAACAGCAAACTGTTGACCACCACGGGCGGGATCACATCAAAGCTTGAATAGAGTTGTTGTGGATATTTGTACTGATACAACGGTGCCGCCCGGCAATCGGTGATCAGCAAACCGGCCTGGATTTTCTCCGGATAGGGCACGAAAAGACCGTTGTCGCTGTAGTCCATCAGCGCCTTGGAAAATCGGGTCTGGGCCGAGATGACGTAATCACGCTTGAGCAACCTCGGCAGGAACTCACCCAGCGAACTGTAGCCCAGACGCAAATCGAACGGCCCGGCGCCGGGGTAGCGAATGGCGTCGCTGGGGCCGGGTTGTAAATCATATTTCAGGGTCGCGGCAAATTTGCTGATTTCCCGGGATTGAAGCTTCGAGGTACGCATTTCCTTGGCGGCAGCCAGACCCACGACAATCGCGATAATCAACAGCAACAACCAGAAGGCACCCCAGCCGTGTTTCGTGCGACTACGGCGAGGTTTTTCAGGTAAAGGCGCTTCATCCACACGTTCAGTCGGAACCACAGTTTTGCTCGAATCGGTTTGCCACAAAGCACCCATAGTCGACTGATCCATTCACGCAGATTGATCGGACTTGTTTGAAGCTTAGTCGGTGGTTGGCGATGGTGAAAAAATTGTGGAGAACCGAATGTCAGTATTGTGGCGAAGGAGCTTGCTCCCGCTGGGCTGCGAAGCAGACCCGGACCCTGTACCTGCGGTTTGTCTGATTGATTCGGTCTACAGGTTTTGCGACTGCTTCGCAGCCGAGCGGGAGCAAGCTCCCTCGCCACAGGGAAGTTTGGAGTCTGTTGATTAGAGCCAACAAGCATCCCAGAGGGGGTAATCGCCGATTTTGTCTACCAGTCCCGCGCGCAATGGGTTGGCAACGATGTAGCGAGCAAATGGCAGGAGCTCTTCGCCATCACGGATTGCCCGGTCGTGGTAGCCGGTTTGCCAGAAAGCACCTTCGCGGCGCAGCGCTTGGTTGATAGTGAGTGTGCTACGAGATTTGATCGATTGCATGAGCTGCGCCAAGTCGCATTGCTCAAGTTGCACCAGCCAATGGAAGTGGTCCGGCATGACTACCCAGGCAATCGAGTTGACCCATTCTTGTTCATGGGCTCGCCTCAGTTCAGCGACCAACAAACGACCCAATTGCCAATCGGTGAAGACCTGGTGGCGCTGATGCACAACCGCCGTTATGAGATAGGCCCGGCCTCGCTCTGAAAAGCGTCCCTGACGGAGCAAGTGTGAGTTTGGTCGTGGCTGCATTCCTTTGCTTCCTGGAAATAGTGATTTCCATTAACGCTAGGTACGCCGCGACCTACACGCCGCTTCAAACTCTGAGTGAATTTTCTGAAAGTCCTGACTGATCCAGTCATGAGCACAATTCCTGTGGCGAGGGAGCTTGCTCCCGCTGGGCTGCGAAGCGGCCCTGAACCCTGTATCCGCGGTTCGTCTGATTGATTCGGTCTGCAGGTTTGCGCCTGCTGCGCAGCCGAGCGGGAGCAAGCTCCCTCGCCACAGGGTGGTGTGGGTCTGGAGTGGTTGAGTTAGAGAGGTCGGAGGGTAAGTGCCGCCTAGGCAGGGGCATGACGCTGCACCAATACCGTGCAATACTCGGCGCCGTTCTAAATGGCGAAAAATCCTACAAAATCCAGACAATCCATCTCCTGAAATCGCCTTTTTATCGAGATGTACGCCTGAATTTTGTGATTTATAGAGTGAAAATCTCTGCAGCCGGCTTTTTATACTGCACGCCCCGCTGATCTTGCAGGTTTTGTCCTACAGGACGGTTCTGCCCACGAAGCAGGCCCGGTTCCAGGCAAGCAATGGTTTATCAGCCAGCGCTTCGACACTCGGTGGTCATATCCAATAACAAGACGAGGTTGTACCCCTATGCCAGTCGGCAATCACCTGCCCCACGGCGAGACCGCTCAAGGCGGCCCGCTTAAACGCGAACTCGGCGAACGGCATATTCGCTTGATGGCGCTCGGTGCCTGTATCGGCGTCGGCCTGTTCCTCGGTTCGGCCAAAGCCATCGAAATGGCCGGCCCGGCCATCATGCTGTCCTACATCATCGGCGGTCTGGCGATCCTGGTGATCATGCGAGCCCTCGGCGAGATGGCGGTGCACAACCCGGTCGCCGGCTCCTTCAGCCGTTACGCCCAGGATTATCTCGGTCCCTTGGCAGGCTTCCTGACCGGCTGGAATTACTGGTTCCTGTGGCTGGTGACCTGCGTCGCGGAAATCACCGCGGTGGCGGTGTACATGGGCGTTTGGTTCCCCGAGGTGCCGCGCTGGATCTGGGCACTGGCCGCGCTGGTCAGCATGGGCTCGATCAACCTGATCGCAGTGAAAGCCTTCGGTGAATTCGAATTCTGGTTCGCCCTGATCAAGATCGTCACCATCATCGCGATGGTGGTTGGCGGCGTCGGAGTGATCGCGTTCGGTTTCGGTAATGACGGCGTGGCACTGGGGATTTCCAATCTCTGGGCGCATGGCGGCTTCATGCCCAACGGCGTGCAAGGTGTGTTGATGTCCCTGCAAATGGTGATGTTCGCTTACCTCGGCGTCGAGATGATCGGCCTGACCGCCGGTGAAGCGAAGAACCCGCAGAAGACCATTCCCAATGCGATCGGCTCGGTGTTCTGGCGGATTCTGCTGTTCTACGTCGGCGCGTTGTTCGTGATTCTGTCGATCTATCCGTGGAACGAAATCGGCACTCAAGGTAGCCCGTTCGTGATGACGTTCGAGCGCCTGGGCATCAAGACTGCCGCTGGCATCATCAACTTCGTGGTAATCACCGCGGCGCTGTCGTCCTGCAACGGTGGCATTTTCAGCACCGGGCGCATGCTCTACAGCCTGGCGCAGAACGGCCAGGCCCCGGCCGGTTTCGCCACGACCTCGAACAATGGCGTGCCGCGTCGTGCGCTGCTGCTGTCGATTTTCGCCTTGCTGCTGGGCGTGCTGCTCAACTACCTGGTGCCTGAGAAAGTCTTCGTCTGGGTGACGGCGATTGCCACCTTCGGCGCGATCTGGACCTGGGTGATGATCCTGCTGGCCCAGCTCAAGTTCCGCAAAGGCCTGAGCGCCAGCGAACGTGCCGGCTTGAAATACAAGATGTGGCTGTACCCGGTCAGCTCGTACCTGGCGCTGGCGTTCCTGGTGCTGGTGGTCGGCTTGATGGCGTACTTCCCGGACACCCGCGTGGCGCTGTATGTAGGCCCGGCGTTCCTGGTGTTGCTGACGTTGTTGTTCTACGTGTTCAAGTTGCAACCGACCAATGTATCGCAAGGTGCGGTGCGCTCGGCTTCGTAAGTTATAACGCTTGAAATGAAAAGCCCCGGTCAATTGGCCGGGGCTTTTTAATGGCTGATGAGATCTCCTGTGGCGAGCGAGCTTGCTCGCGCTGGGGCGCGCAGCGGCCCTGAATACTGACGACTGCTTCGCAGCCGAGCGGGAGCAAGCTCCCTCGCCACAAAAGCTCGGTGCCCCTCAATTGACCGGTACTGTTTGAACCGGTGCGGTCAATCGTTTGTTGAACTCCAGCCACGCCCCCAGCAACGCCATCAACCCGGCACCCACCAGCGCGGTGAATACCTGCATGGCAAAGGCATCGTCGGTCATGGCGTTGACCATATCGGCCAGCGGCGCCAACAACACGCCGAGGCAGAAAATTTCCAGCGAGTAGCGACCCATGCGACAGCATTGCTGCGCCAGCCAGTTTCGCGTCCAGCCGCTATCCGGCAACAGTTTCGCAGTAACGTACGCCAGCGCCAGGAAGTGCAGCAGCCGCACCGGCGACAGGTCGGTCTTGCTGATCGGGTACAACAGGTTGCTCAGCCAGCCCGGCATCACCGCGTCATGAATTTCCGGCCATCGCCACGAGACGGTAATCACGCCAGTGATGACCACATACACCAACGCACTGATGAACAATGGCTGACGCTGCAGCGCACGAGTCTCGGGTAACCGTGGCCGCTGCCCGTGAGTCGCAGCGGCACCACCGAGGACAAACAACAGTTGCCAGACGACCGGGTTGAAATACCAGACGCCGTCCTTGATGGCGGCCAGGTTCCAGCCGAACCACGGCGCCAACAGGTACACCGTCAACGATACCGCCACCACCGCCCCGGCCTTGCGCACCAGCACCGGCAACACCAGCGGCAATCCGGCCAGCAGCACGATGTACAACGGCAGCGGGTCCATGAGGTTCGGTTTGAAGCGCAGCAGCAGTTCATCCACCAAGGCCTGCTGCGGGTTGGTAATGAAATGGTGCATGCCCATTTCCTCCACCAGATCCCGGGTTTCCACATGGCTGTTGGCGAAGAACACGATGCCCATCAGCATCGCCAGCAGGAAAATATGCACCACGTAGAGCACCCAGGCACGGCGCAGGATCTTCACGCAGGCGATCAGGTAACCATCGCGCTGAAGGATTTTGCCGTAGGCCAGGACCGCCGCATAACCGGCCAGAAATACGAAGATTTCGGCGGCGTCACTGAAACCGAAGTTGCGCGGGGTGATTTGCCCGAGGGGGTTGTGAGGCACGTGATCCCAGAAGATGAAGATCAGCGCCAGGCCTCGAAAAAAGTCGATTCGGTGATCGCGTTCAAACGTCATGACAGCGGGCTCGTGAACGGGTGTTGAATTAAGAGTGGACGGAGGCGCTGAAGATTGCGCGCCGCACATTGGCGGCGCGCAGGGTGGCGTGATTCGTGGGCAATTGCAAAACCCCGATATTACTGAATGTCTCAACTGCCTGCCCTTACCTGAGCCGACAACAGGAATCTGCCCACTGGTCTGGCAGACCGGTGGCACGCAAGAACGACGGCTGAAGGCCTCTGTCGAACAGTTACACGACATTGTTCAGGAGCGTGAAACGTGAAGGTTTCGCTGATCGTTCCGGTCTTCAACGAAGAGCAGGCAATCGTCCTGTTCTATCAGGCAGTGCGCCGCGAGTTGAGGCTTGGCGGCAGTGAGGTCGAGATCGTGTTCATCAACGATGGCAGTTCCGATGGCACGGCAGAGCAGGCCAAAGCGCTGGCGCAGGTCGATGATCTTGTGCTGCTGATCAACTTTTCGCGCAACTTCGGCAAGGAGCCGGCACTGTTCGCCGGTCTGGAATATGCGACCGGCGACGCAGTGATTCCCATGGATGTCGATCTGCAGGACCCGATCAGCGTCATTCCGCTGTTGATTGACGAATGGCAGAAAGGCGCGGATGTGGTGCTCGCCAAACGCCGCAATCGTGGCGCCGATAGTTACCTGAAACGCCACACTGCATCGCTGTTCTACCATGTGCTGAACCGTATCTCGTACACCCGGATAGAGGAAAACGTTGGCGATTTCCGGTTGATGGATCGCAAGGTGGTCAACGTGATCCGCGCACTGCCCGAGCACCAGTTGTTCATGAAGGGCGTGCTGTCGTGGGCCGGGTTCAACACGGCGATGGTCGAATACGAGCGAGCCGGGCGGGTGGCCGGTGCCAGCAAGTTCAATGGCTGGAAACTCTGGAACCTGGCCCTCGAAGGCGTGACGTCGTTCAGCACCGTGCCGTTGCGCCTGTGGACGTACATCGGCGGCGGCATTTCGATTTTCGCGGTGCTTTACGCGGTATACATGGTCCTGGACAAGATTTTCTTCGGCAACAGCGTCCCCGGTTACCCGTCGTTGATGACCGCCATTCTGTTTCTCGGCGGTGTGCAGCTGATCGGTATCGGCATCCTTGGTGAGTACGTCGGGCGGATCTACATCGAATCAAAGCATCGGCCGCGCTATGTGGTGAAAGACATCGTCGGCGGCAAAGACCGGCTCGGGCTTTAGCATGGGCCGGTTCAGTGATTTTCTCGGTAAAGAACTCGGGCCGCGCCAGGTCTGGCTGTTTTTTCTGCTCGCGACGTTGCTGTATGTCGTGCCGCTGATCCTCGCGGACTACCCGTACATCGATGACAACTGGCGTTCGCTGTCGGCCGGCATGGCGTGGGCGGAACAGGGTCGCTGGTTTACCCAGCTGTTCTACAACCTGCTGACGTTCGGCAACGCCGCGCCGAACATCTTTCCATTGCCCCTGTTGATCGCCACGCTGGCCATGGCCTCGGCACTGACCCGGCTGACGTTTCATTACTCTCCACAACCGACGATTGCCTGTTGCCTGGTGCCGCTGCCACTTTGGTACAACCCGTTTTTTCTGCAGAACCTGTCCTATCAATATGACGGTCCCGCCATGGCGTTGAGCCTGGTGGCGGTGATCTATGCGATCACTTTTCGTCACCCCTCGCGCAGTCGGCAATGGCTAGTGCCGGCGTTGCTGATTGCACTGGCGCTGGGGCTGTATCAGATCAGCCTGAATGTGTTTCTGGGCTTGTGTTGCCTGGAACTGCTCAGGGGCGTGAATGACCGATTGGGCTGGCCGCAACTGTGCGGGTTGATCGGCTGGAAACTGGCGCAGGTCACCATGGGCTGGCTGATGTACTGCGTCAGTGCCGTGGCGTTCATGAGTCAGGATCGCGCGTTGTTATTGAACTGGGCCGCCGCGCCGCTGCTGCAGCTGCACGTCAACATCGGCAGAGTGCTGGAAAAAGTCGTGCTGCTGTTTCACGGCGGATTCGCCTGGGTGTTCGCCGCGTTGTTGCTCTGCGCGATTGCCGGTGCTGTTCAGGTGGGACTGAAGGTGCGAGCGCGTCAGGACAGCGGACTCAAGAAAGGCCTGATCGGCCTGCTGTGTTTGCTGACCTTGCCGGTCGTGACGCTCTTGGTGTCGGGCGTCGCGCTGTTTTTCCGTGACTTCAACGAAGGCGCCCGGACCTTGATGGGTTTCGCCGTGCTGCTGGTGCTGTTGTTCTACTTGAGCCACTTGGCACTGGCGCAGATCCATAAACGGCTGCCGTTGTTGCTGTTGCTGCCATTGCTGGCGATGTTGTCGTTGTCGTTCGCTTACGGCCGGGTGCTGACGGTGCAGAAAGCCTTCACTACCAGTGCGCTGTTGAGCCTTGAACACGACATTGCGACGCATCGACAACTGCGTGAGGCCAAGCGGATTTACATGTCGGTGACGTACTCCGATCACTGGTTGCTGGGTGCCGCAGGTTCGTTCAAGCAGATGCCGGTGTTGCACTATCTGCTGAACATCGACTTTTTCATGCTGGCCGAGAACCTGCCGAAAGTGGGCATCACCAACGTCGTCGCGGAGAAGGAGCGTCGCAATGCGACGCGGGTGGGATATCTTGGATATCCGGCGCTGCTGGAGCGCCAGTACTACCGGATTTATCTGCTGGGTGATTACGGTTTCATCGTCATGAAAGAGCCGGCCCCGATCAAGGCGCTTCGCTGGTGAAGCGCCCCGTTGGACTCAAGCCGCTGCCATTTCATTGGGCTCAAAACTGTCCGCCCGCGCCATCTGCCACATGCGCGAATAGAACTCGCCGTTTACCTCGCCGGTGAGCAACTCCCCCGGTTTCAAGAACACATGCAGCTGCGAGAACAGCTTGATCTCGGTCGCCGACATGCGCCGCACCAGGTGCTTGGCCGACAACTGCGACGGATGATCGAGGCCGGCGGCGGCGAGCATTTCGGCCAGCGCCTTGAGGGTGTTGCGGTGGAAGTTGAACACGCGCTGGGCCTTGTCCGGGACGACCAGAGCGCGCTGGCGCAAGGTGTCCTGGGTGGCGACGCCGGTCGGGCATTTGTTGGTGTGGCACGACTGCGACTGGATGCAACCGATGGCGAACATGAAGCCGCGCGCCGAGTTGGCCCAGTCGGCGCCGATGGCCAGTACGCTGGCGATGTCGAAAGCGCTGACGATCTTGCCGCTGGCACCGAGTTTGATCTTGTCCCGCAGGTTCAGGCCTACCAGCGTGTTGTGCACGAACAGCAGACCCTCGCGCATTGGTACGCCGATGTGATCGGTGAATTCCACAGGCGCCGCACCGGTGCCACCTTCCTTGCCATCGACGACGATGAAGTCCGGGAGGATGCCGGTTTCCAGCATGGCCTTGGCGATGCCCATGAATTCCCACGGATGGCCGAGGCAGAACTTGAAGCCCACCGGTTTGCCGCCGGACAGTTCACGCAGTTGCTGGATGAAGTGCATCAGTTCGATCGGCGTGGAAAACGCACTGTGCCGCGACGGCGAGATGCAGTCTTCGCCCATCAGGATGCCGCGGGTTTCGGCGATTTCCTTGGTGACTTTGTGCTTGGGCAGGATGCCGCCATGGCCGGGCTTGGCGCCCTGGGACATCTTGATTTCGATCATCCGCACCTGCGGCGTCTGCGCTTGTGCGGCGAAGCGTTCCGGGTCGAAGCGCCCGTCTGCGGTGCGGCAGCCGAAGTAGCCGCTGCCGAGTTCCCAGGTCAGGTCGCCGCCGTTTTCCCGGTGATAGGCGCTGATGCTGCCTTCGCCGGTGTCGTGGGCAAAGTTGCCGAGCTTCGCGCCCTGGTTCAACGCGCGAATGGCGTTGGCGCTGAGCGAGCCGAAACTCATGGCCGAGATGTTGAACACCGATGCCGAGTACGGCTGGGTGCACTGCGGGCCACCGACGAGGGTGCGAAAACTGCTCGGATCACTCAACGGTGCCGGGCGCATGGAGTGGCCGATGAATTCGAAACCCGACTGATACACATCGATCAACGTGCCGAAGGGTTTGTCGGCGCTTTCGTTCTTGGCGCGGGAATAGACCAGCGAACGCTGGGCCCGGGAGAAGGGCAGGGCGTCGCTGTCGGACTCGAGCAGGTATTGGCGGATTTCCGGACGAATGCCCTCCACCAGATAGCGGATGTTGCCGAGGATCGGGTAATTGCGACGCACGGCGTGGGGGCTTTGCAGCAGATCGAACAGGCCGATCAGGCTGAGCACGCCCGTGACGGCGGTGATCGGCCAGAGCCAGTCGTGTTCCAGGAAGGGCAGGCTGGCGAAGGTGAAGATCACGCAAGCGGCAAAGAAGGCGTAGCGGCTCAGGAGTGACAGGCTCATACGGTTTCCTTGGGTTCGGACTCGGTCATTGTTTGGCAATGCTGCATCTTGCTTCTGTGGCGAGGGAGCTTGCTCCCGTTCGGCTGCGCAGCAGTCGCAAAACCTGCTGACGGGTTCTGTCTGACTGCACGCGGTGTCTGTATCGGGACCGCTTCGCGGTCCAGCGGGAGCAAGCTCCCTCGCCACAGGAGTCTGGGGCGCTGCAACGTTTTTTAGGCATTCTGGGCCTGAAGAAAAATCGAAAACAGCTCGGACTGGGACTTGATCCCCAGCTTGCTGTACATGTGCTTCTTATGGACTTTCACGGTTTCAACAGAGATTTCCAGCTTACGGGCGATTTCTTTACTGGAGCAACCGCTGAGCATCAAACGCCCGACATCCAGCTCGCGTGCGGTCAGTTGCGCGCCTTTGAGTTGCTGCACCGAGGCTTCCAGTTGAACCCGCCAGTCACCCTGGACCGGCGCCGGCGCGAGGGCCACGACTTCGTTGATTTCGTAAGGCAGGCGCTGGCGCAACAGGCCGAGCACCCACGGCTGGATCAACGACAGCCAGGCAATCTGCTGACCGCTGAAACGCTGTTTGCTGCCCAAAGACAGGCACAGCGTACGGTCACCCTCGAGCTGGCAATTGAACTGGATTTCGTCGGCCACCACATTCAGACGAAAGTAGCGCTGGTAATACTCGGTCAGCTCGAAATGCTCCGGCGCCACTTCCGACAGGCGATAGAGCCCGGTGCGCGACTGCTCGCGGCAGGCGATGTAGAACGGGTCGAGCAGGTACAAACCGCGCAGGTAATCCTGGAACAACTGATCGGGGCTGCCGTCTTCGCCCGGGCATTCGGCGAACACTTGCGGGTGCTGATCGGCGCTGAAAAGCAGCGCCACCCAGCTGTCGAAGGTCACGTACTGATCCAGCAGCCGCACCAGTTGCGTCCAGAAATTGGGCTTGTCGAGGGCGTCGATCAGTTGCCCGACCGAACGGTGCCAGGCGATGTCGTCTAACGAGAGTGTCATGGGTCTACCCCTATCGGGTTACCCCGGCCGCGTGATTCCCTGGCCGGTTGCTTGCTGCGCATACTGGCGCACAGACAACGGCCGGGCAATCTTTCTGCCGCCCGGCCACTAGAACAAGGACTACCCATGAAGGTCGAACTCGCCCAACTGGCGGGCCGTGACAACGACACGGCTTACAACCTCGAACGCGCGCTGGCGGCGATTGCTGCCTGCGCGGCCGACACGCAGTTGATCATGTTTCCGGAAAGCCATCTGATGGGCTTCCCGTCCGCCGAGACCGTCGCTGCGGTCGCCGAACCCCTGAACGGCCCGACGGTCAGCGCGATCGTCGCCGTTGCCCGTGAGCGCAACATCGCCGTGGTGATCGGTACGGCCGAGAACGACAACGGTCGCTTTTTCAACACCACGCTGCTGATCACCCCGGAAGGCATCGCGCTGAAATACCGCAAGACGCACCTGTGGGCGTCCGACCGTGGTGTGTACGAACCGGGCGACCGCTACGCCACGTGCCTGTGGAACGGCGTGCGGGTCGGCCTGCTGATTTGCTACGACATCGAATTCCCGGAAACCGCCCGCGCCCTGGCACAGCTGGGCGCCGAACTGCTGATCGTCACCAACGGCAACATGGACCCGTACGGCCCGACTCACCGCACCGCGATCATGGCCCGCGCCCAGGAAAACCAGGCGTTTGCGCTGATGGTCAACCGCGTGGAAGCGGGCGATGGCGGGTTGTTGTTTGCTGGCGGCAGTGCGCTGGTGAATCCGCTGGGCACGTTGTTGTTTGAGGCTGGGCGGGATGAGGGGCAGTTTGCGGTGGAGCTGGACTTCAGTCAGCTGGAAGCGGCGCGGCAGGATTATCGGTATCTGGATGATCAGCGGCTGAAGTTGCCGGGGGAGAGGGTTGAGCATGCTTCTGGACTTCGGGAGCTGCTGATTCCCAAGGGCTGAGCCTGATTCTGTGTCGACCGGGCTGATGCCTTCGCGGGCAAGCCCGCTCCCACAGGGATCTTCTGTGGATATCGATTTTGTGTACAACGCAAAACCTGTGGGAGCTGGCTTGCCAGCGATGAGGCCCTGACAAACGACACACCTGTTTGACCAGAACAACAAACGCAACACCCGTAATTTGCGCCGAACTCGGCTCTGCCATAAATCCAATAAAATTCGGAGTAGTCGCTCATGGCTCGTTTGCAACGCACCCTCTCATTAGGGTCGGTGGTGCTGTTTGGCATCGCCTACATGACGCCGATCATTGTGCTCGGCACGTTCGGCATCCTCGCTCAATCCACCGCCGGCATGGTGCCGGCCGCGTACCTCGCGGCGCTGGTGGCGATGTTCTTCACCGCCATGAGTTACGGCCGAATGGCTTCGGCGTTTCCGGTGGCCGGCTCGGCTTACAGTTATGTGCGCAAGGCGATCAGTCCCAAGCTCGGTTTCATCGCCGGTTGGGCAGTGCTGCTCGATTACCTGTTCCTGCCGATGGCGATCTGGCTGATCGGCGCGGCATACCTCAACTCCGCGTTCCCGGCGGTGCCACAGTGGATCTGGGTGCTGGCGTTCATCGGCATCACCAGCGCGATCAACATCGTCGGCCTGAAACTGGCCAACGGCATCAACGCCTTGCTGATGCTGGTGCAGTTTCTGGTCCTGATCGCCTTCGTTGCGCTGTGCGTGCATTACGTCGGCGGCGATGCGAGCACGCCGTTGTGGTCGGTGAAGCCGTTCTTTAACGGTGACATGCAGATGCCACTGATCATGAGCGGTGCGGCCATCGCCTGTTACTCGTTCCTCGGTTTCGACGCGGTCAGCACCCTGACCGAAGAAACCCGCGACCCGCGCCGCACCATCCCACGGGCGATCATGCTGATTACCCTGATCGGCGGGCTGATCTTCGTCGGCGTGTCGTATTTCGTGCAGATCGCGCATCCGTCATTCCAGTTCGACAGCGTCGACTCGGCTGCCTATGAAATTGCCCGCAACATCGGTGGCGACCTGTTCGTGTCGATCTTTCTGATCGGCCTGATCGTCGGTCAGTTCGCTTCGGGTCTGTCGGCTCAGGCCAGCGGTTCGCGGCTGCTGTATGCCATGGGCCGTGACGGTGTGCTGCCGAAATCGTTTTTCGGCACCTTGCACGAACGCTTTGGCACGCCAATCAACAGCATCCTGCTGTGCGCCGTCGTGGCGTTGCTGGCGCTGAAACTGGACGTCACCACCTCGACCTCGTTCATCAACTTCGGCGCGTTCCTGGCGTTCAGTCTGGTGAACCTGTCGGTGATCTTTCACTACTGGATCGGCGGCGAGAAGAAGGGGTTGCGTGAGTTGGTGCTGTTCCTGATCTTCCCGTTCATCGGTCTGGTGGCTGATTTGTGGCTGATGGTCAGCCTCGATCATCTGGCGATCTATCTGGGTTTGAGCTGGCTGGCGATTGGTGTGGTGTACCTGGCAGTGTTGACCGGTGGTTTCCGTCGTCAGCCACCGGAGATGGATTTTCAGGAAGCCACATAACCACCTGACTTGTGAGGAACCCTGTGGGAGCGAGCCTTTGTGGCGAGGGAGCTTGCTCCCGCTGGGTCGCGAAGCGGCCCCAAAAGCTTTGCGACTGCTTCGCAGCCGAGCGGGAGCAAGCTCCTCGCCACAAAAGCTCGCTCCCACATCTTGAGTTGTGTTCAGGCTGCCGGTTTTGATTGGTGGATCGGCAATTCAACGCGGAAAGTGCTCCCCACCCCGACTTCACTCACCACCGAAATATCCCCCCCATGTTTCTTCACGATGCCATAGGACAGGGACAACCCCAGCCCTGTCCCCTGGCCCACCGGTTTGGTGGTGAAGAACGGGTCGAAGATTTTCTGCAGGCTGTCCGGCGGGATCCCGACGCCGGTGTCGGCGACTTCGATCCATACGGTTTCCCCTTCAGACCCGGTGCGCAGGGTGAGGGTGCCGCGTTCCGGGCCGATGGCCTGCGACGCGTTGACGATCAGGTTCATGATCACCTGGTTGATCTGCGAAGGCAGGCATTCGATATCGGGCAGGATCTGATAGTCCTTCACCACATCGGCCTTGTACTTCAGTTCATTGGCGACGATGTTCAGCGTCGATTCGATGCCGTGTTGCAGATTCGCCCACTGCCATTCCTGGTTGGAGTCCACCCGCGAGAAGTCCTTCAGGTCCCTGACGATCTGTCCGACGCGGTTGATGCCGTCCTTGGATTCCTTGATCAGCAGCGGTATGTCGTCGCGCAGGAATTCCAGCTCGACCCGATCGCGTAGTTGATGCAGGCGCTCGACCAGCTCGCTGGAACCAATTGCTTCCTCTGCATCACGATAGGCATCGAGCATTTCCTGCAGCTGTTTGAAATAGCCATCGAGGGCGCCGAGGTTGGAGGAAATGAAGCCGATGGGGTTATTGATTTCATGGGCGACACCGGCCGCCAGTTGCCCCAGTGAAGCGAGTTTTTCCGATTGCACCAGTTGCGATTCAAGCTGTTTGCGCTCGTCGATTTCCCGCTGCAACGCCTCGCTGGCCTGTTTGAATTGGGTCGTGCGCTGGTCCACCAGATGCTCCAGGTGGCTCATCTGCACCAAGGCCCGTTCGGTCATGTCCCATTTGGTCAGCAGGGTGTTGGCCATCTGCTGGACTTCAATGTTGTCGAACGGTTTTTTCAGAATCAGCAGCCGGTCATGCGCCTGCAACCGGTCCAGCAGTTCATCCCACGAATAGTCGGAATACGCGGTGCACACCACCACTTGCAGACGCGGGTCTTCCTGCCACAAATGCTCGATGGTTTGCGCGCCGTCCCAGCCCTCCGGCATGCGCATGTCGACGAAGGCCAGCGCGTAGGGATGGTTTACCTGCAAGGCGTCCTTGAGTTTGCCCAGGCCCTCTTGCCCGCCATACGCCGAATCCAGCTCGAACAGGGCGCGGGTGGATTTCACTTCACTGCCAAACAGCGCCGCTTCCATCGCGTCCAGCTCGACAGTCGGCACCGGCGTCGGCGTAAGAATCTTGCGGAAATCCTCATGAATGGACGGTGTGTCGTCGATCAGCAGAATGCGCCGGTTCGACTGTTCGCTCATGCTACCTCCGTGACGGGTTTCAGCGGGATTTGCAGGGTGAACTGCGCGCCCTTGCCCGGCCCGTCGCTGTAGGCGGTGAGGTGGCCGTTCATTTCGATGGCGGCCAGGGCACAGCTGTGCAGGCCAAAGCCGTGACCTTCCTTGCGGGTGGTAAAGCCGTGGGCAAAGATGCGCGTCATGTTTTCCGCAGCGATGCCTTCACCGTCATCCTTGACGCTGACTTGTAGCGTCTCGTCGTCGACGATTTTTACCCCCAGGGTCATTTGTCGCGGGCGGTTGCTGAGGTCGGACATGGCGTATTTGGCGTTGCTGATCAGGTTGATCAGGATCAGCAGCAAACGGTGTTTGTCGCCCATGACCTGCGGCACCTCACCGTACTCCTTGACCACCGTGACGTGATGCCGGGTCAGCGCGCCGGCGTTCATGCGCAGGGCGTCCTCGAGCAATTCGCTGATGTGCAGCGGCTCCATCAGGCTGTTGGCGCCCGCGTAGGATTGCTGGGTGGCGACGATGTCCTTGATGTGGTCGACACTTTTGCTCAACTGCGCGAGTTCGTCGGTCATGCTTTGTTGTTCGAGGGCGATGGCCTCCACCAGTTGATTGAGGTAGCCAGGCAGCAATTTGCCTTTCTCGTCCTGGGTCAGGAAGGTGCCGAGGTCGCCGGGGTGTTCGTTGATCAGTTGCATCGCCTTGCCCAACCCCTGGGCCTTGCTGGCGCGCAGTTTGCGGCTGACCAGGTCGGCCGAGATGTTGACGCTGTTAAGCACGTTGCCGACGTTGTGCAACACATTGGTGGCGATCTCGGCCATGCCGGCCTGGCGTGCGGTGTCCAGCAGTTCGCTCTGGGTGTCCTTTAGTTCACGGGTGCGTTCTTCCACCCGCAGCTCCAGGTCGTCATTGACGGTTTTCAGGGCTTTGTTAACGTGGTTGATGACGGTGAAACTGCGCATGAGATGGATCGCCAGGTACACCAGCAACAGGACCAGCAACACTGAAAACGCCAACATGTAGAAGTGATAGTGCTGGTCGACCGCATCGGCCTGTTGCTGGTCCGTGTTCAACAGGCTGGTGATGTCGTCCAGGCGCTCGGCGACGGGAATCGCTTCGATGTTTTCCAGCAAGCGGTTGACCACCGGTTGTTCGCGCAGAATCAGTGAAATGTGGTTACTCAAAATATCGATCGGGCTGTGAAACTGTTTGGGCAGGCGCAACTTGTTCACCGCCAGTTTGTTCAGTCCGACCAGAATGTCGGCGGCCCTTTCGTCGGAGGTGACCTGGGCGAACTCCAGACTGCTGAGCAGCAGGTCGTAAGTGTCGTTGGCGATGTTCTGCAGTTGCAGTTTATCGCCATCGACCAACCTGGCCAGTTGCTCCTGAATGTCGTCCTCGGCGGTAGGCAGGAACGCCAGTGAGTTGCGCAGAACGGCGTTGTGGGACTTGAACTGCTCCACCAGCCGGGTCTTTTCCAGGATGGCGGTCAGGTACGCATCATGGCTGGCACGCCAGATCGGCGAGTCGTTGCGACCGTGGGTCGATTCCATGGTGTCGAACCGTTCCCACAACTGGGACATCTCGATCAGCGGCGTGACCAGCGGATCATAGTTGTGGTTGGTGGTGATCCTGGCCTTGAGGATTTCGGTTTCCCATTGCGCGTTCAGCTGCTTGATACGACCGATCAGGTCACGGGATTCAGCGTAGGTCGACGTCTCGTTCGAATTCGATTTGAGGTACAGGAACAGCAGCGTCGAGGCCAGCATCACGGCGACGATGCCCAGCAATGCCAGGTTGCGACGGTTAGACATTTTCATAAAGGCTTGCCTCCCCATTCACCCGTCAACGTCTTGAGGAACTGGATGATCAGGAACTTGTCCTCGGCGGAAGGAATGCGCCCGAGCTGGAACTTGAACATCACGTCCACCGCCTCTTCGAGGGTGTTGACCGAACCGTCGTGAAAATACGGTGCGGTCACCGCGACATTGCGCAGGCTCGGTACCTTGAACACGTTGCGGTCCTCTTCATCCTTGGTCACCAGATAGCGACCCAGGTCGGAGTCGGTCGGGTTGCCGCGAACCTTGAAGTAATCGCCCATGACGCCGAACTTCTGGAACATGTTGCCGCCGATGTTCACGCCCTGGTGGCAGGCAATGCAGCCGTAATCCTTGAAACGTTGATAACCGTACTTTTCCTCGGTCGTGAGGATGTCGGTGTCGCCCAGCAGGTATTGATCAAACCGCGAGTTGCTGCTGAGCAGAGTCCGTTCGTACGACGCCAGGGCGTTTTGCGCATTGTTCATGGTCACGCCGTCCGGGTAGGCGTTGGCGAATGCGCTGCGGTACGCCGGGTCGGCGGATAGCACTTGCACCACGTGTTGCCAGTTGCTGCCCATTTCACTGGGGCTTTGCACCACTTCATGGATCTGGGTTTCCAGGGTGTCGGCGCGGCCGTTCCAGAACTGCCTGAAATTCAGGGTGGCGTTGAACACGCTGGGGGTGTTGATCGTCACAGGCACACCGTTGAAGCCCATGGAAAACGCCTGGGTATCGGCACCACCTTTGTCCAGCTGATGGCAACTGGCGCAGGACAGTGTGTTGTTGACCGACAGGCGCGGTTCATTGAACAACTGGCGACCGAGCTCGACCCGCAGCGGGTTTTGTTGTGGCACCGGAGGCAGCGGTTTGAGTGGTTCATCCAGCGGTGCGGCGCCAGCGCTCAGACAGAATCCGAGCAGCGGCACCAGGAGCAGGTGGTGAATGGATGACGACATCTGATGATTCCTTGGCTTATAGCCTGTGTGTCGTTGCGCATCGTTCACGTGGCGGGAAATGGAGCAGGCTTCACGGACCACAGATACTGGACGAAGCTGTCCGGTTCCACGGCTTTGCTGAAGTAGTAACCCTGGCCTTCCTCGCATTGATGGGCTCTGAGGAAATTCAGTTGTTCGAGGGTTTCCACGCCTTCGGCGATGATGGTCAGCTTGAGGCTGCGCCCCAGGCTGATGATGGCGCTGACCAGGGCGGCGTCGTTGCTGTCGTTGCTCAAGCCGCGAATGAACGACTGGTCGATTTTCAGCACATCGATCGGAAAGCGCTGCAAGTAACTCAGGCTGGAGTAGCCGGTGCCGAAGTCATCGATGGCCAGACGCACACCCAGCGCCTTGAGCCGGGTCAGGGAATTGACGGTGGTCTCGATGTTTTGCATCAACACACCTTCGGTGATTTCCAGCTCCAGCAAGGACGGCTCCAGGCCCGTCTGTTCGAGGATCTGTTGGATGCCATCGACGAAGTCCCGCTGACGGAAATCGATGGCTGACATGTTCACCGACATGCAGATTTTTGGCAGCCCGCGGGCCTGCCAGGCACAGGCTTGTCGGCAGGCCTCGGCCAACACCCATTTGCTCAGCGGGACAATCAGACCGCTGTCCTCGGCGACCCCGATGAACGCTGATGGAAAGACCAGGCCGTGCCCCGGTTTTTGCCAGCGGATCAACGCCTCGGCGCCGACCACCTGGCCGCTGCCCAGATCCAGTTTGGGTTGGTAATGCAGGACAAACTCATTGCGCTCCAGCGCCAGGCGAATGCCGGTTTCGATGCTTTGCTGATCCCGTGCACGCTGATTCATATCGTCGATGAAAAAACTGAATTCGTTCGGGCCGCTTTCCTTGATGTTGCGCATCGCGGTTTCGGCCTTCTTGATCAGCTCGATGGCGTCGAAACCGTCATCGGGATAAATGCTGATGCCCAGGCTCGCGGTCACGCTCACGTCATGTCCGGCGATGTGCAGGGGGGCGCGAATAGCGTTCAACAGTTTGTCGGCGATGCCCTTTGTCTGCTGTGGGTGGCGGATATCGGCGAGGATCACCACGAATTCGTCGGAGCCGTAGCGAAACACCGAATCGGACTCGCGTACGGTGGCCACCAGATTGCGGCTGACCTGTTTCAACATTTCGTCACCGGCCGGATGGCCGAGCGCATTGTTGATGCGCTTGAAGCGATCAAGCCCCAGAAACATCACCGCCAGTTGCTTGTCATGGCGTCGGGACAACGCCAGCGACTGGTTCAGCCGGTCACCCAGCAACGTGCTGTTGGGCAACTCGGTCAACACGTCGTACTGCAACAGGTGAGACACCTTGAGCAATTCGTGAACCCGCGCTTCGATGGTTTGCTCCAGGCTGAGCACCTTCATCGCCGCGTCCTGAGCCATCTGCCATTTCCAGGTCAGGGCGCTGGCCATCTGGCGGATTTCCAGGCTGTCGAAAGGTTTTTTCAGCACCAGCATCTGGTCGCCAAACTCCAGCCGTTCGGCCATCGCTTCCCAGGTGTAATCCGAATACGCCGTGCACAAAGCGATTTGCAGGTGTGGATCGGCCTTCCACAGTTGTTCGATGGTCTCCAGCCCGTCCCAGCCGGGCGGCATGCGCATGTCGGTGAACACCAGGGCGTAAGGGTGACCTTCGGCCAATGCGCGCTTGACCAGCTCGAGGGCTTCCTGACCCTGATAGGCCGAGTCGAGCTGGAACGTCTGCCGATCATTCTGCGGCGTGCCGAACAGCGCTGCTTCAGTGCCGGCCAGGTTCTGTTCTTCTTCGGTTTCGGGGCCGAGGATCTTGCGGAAATCCTCATGAATCGAAGGCGTGTCGTCGACGATCAGGATGCGCCGGTTGGTCCGCACGAAAGGCACTTTCATCCTTTGTCCTCCGTAGACGGCATGATTCTCCCGGCTTTCAGCAGCTCGGCGGCCTGCTGGCTGCTGACGGCCTTGCTGAAGTAATAACCCTGGGCATTCATCGGTGACCCGGTGGCCATCAATGAACTGCGCTGTTCCTGGGTTTCGACGCCTTCGGCAATGATGCCGATCCCGACGTCCCGAGCGAAGTTGATGATGGCGCGCAAGGTGTTGGCGCTGGACGGATCGCGAGCGGCTGTGTCGATGAAGGCCTGGGCGAGTTTCAGGTGATTGACCTGATAGGTCTTGAGGTAATCGAACGAGGAATACTCGGTGCCGAAGTCGTCGATGGCGATCTTCACCCCCAGATCACGCAAGCGTGGCAACACGTCGTTGTGGGTCCATTTGGTCTGGGCCAGTGTCGCTTCGGTGACGTCGAACCGCAGGTCCCCGGCGCAGAGCTCCCAGCGCGCGGTGGTGCGCAGCACGTCATAGATCAGTTCGGGGCCACTCTTGAGCTGGGCCAGGGACAGCTTGATCGCAATCACCGGTGGCGCGACACCCTCATCACGCCACTGGCGCATCTGCCGGCAGGCTCGATCCAGCACCCAATGACCGAGGGCGATGATCGTGCCGGTCTTTTCGGCGGCGGGCAGGAACGCCGGAGCTTCCAGCAAACCACGATCGCGGTGATTCCAGGTGACCTGCGCTTCCATCCCGAGGATCTTGCCGCTGCTCAGGTCCACTTCCGGCCAGTAACGCAGTTCGAGTTCATTGTGTTCAATGGCCTCTCTCAACTCGCTGGTGATGGTCATGCGCTCGACCACCTCCTGATTGATCTCCTCGGAGTGGAAATGGTACTGGTTGCGGCCCTTCTCCTTGGAGCGATAGAGCGCCATGTCAGCCTGGGTCAACATGCCGTCGGCACTGGTGATGGTCGGGCTGTAACTGCTGATGCCGATGCTGACCGATACCCGTATATCGTTGCCGGCCAGGGAGTAGGGCAGCACCAGCGCATCGCGGACCTTGGTGGCGAGGGCCGCAGAGTGGGTCGGATCGCTGACGTCCAGTTGCAGGATCGCGAACTCGTCGCCGCCGAGGCGGGCGACCACATCGTTTTCCCGCACGCAGGCCTTGATACGCCGGGCCACTTCTTGCAGCAACAAGTCGCCCACCGGGTGCCCGAGGGTGTCGTTGATGCGTTTGAAGTGGTCCAGGTCCAGGTAAAACATGGCGAACGGTGTCGCGCCGCGACGTGCGGCGGCGAAGGCCTGGTGCAGCCGCTCGATCAGCGTGGCGCGGTTGGCCAGCCCGGTCAGTCCGTCGGTGCGTGCCAGCAGGAAGATTTTCTCCTCCGCCACCTTGCGTTCGGTGACGTCGATGATGATGCCTTCGACTTCCAGCAGGCGGCCTTCGTCGTCGCGTACCGGGATGTAGCGGTTTTCCACCCAGCGCCACTCACCGTTGCCGGTGCGCATCCGGAATTCGATGGAGGCGCCTGCAGCATGGCGGTCCAGCACCCGGGCCATGGCGGTGTCGACCTTCGGTTGATCCTCGGGATGGATCAACTCCTTGGCCCAATTGGCCGAGGCCACCAGTTTCGCCGCGACATGACCGTATTTGGTGATGTTGTGCGAGATGTACATCAACGGAAACGACGGCTCGCCCCGCAGTCGATACAGGATGGTCGGGCTGTTCTGCACAATGATGTTGGCATCGGACAGTTCCCGGGTGCGCTCCTCGACCGCTTGCTCGAGCAGCGACATCTTCAGCGCCGCATCTTCGGTCATTTGCCACTTGGCGGTCAGCGCGCTGGCCATCTGGCGGATTTCGATGGCATCGAACGGTTTCTTGAGAATCAGCAGGCGGTCGCCCAGCTCCAGGCGTTCGTCGATGTCTTCCCAGGAATAGTCGGAGTAGGCCGTGCACAGCGCCACTTGCAGCTTGGGGTCGACTTGCCACAGGCGTTCGATGGTTTCCAGGCCGTCCCAGCCCGGTGGCATGCGCATATCGATGAAGGCCATCGCGTAGGGCATGTCGTTGGCCAGGGCCGTTTCGACCTTGTCCAGCGCTTCGAGGCCCTGGAATGCCGAATCGAGTACGAAACGCTGGAGTGTGGCCGTTACCGCCGTGCCGAACAGGGCTTGTTCAGCACTGGTCAGGCTGTCGTCATCGGATGAGGGCGGGCTGAGGATCTTGATGAAGTCCTCATGGATCGAAGCCGTGTCGTCGACGATGAGAATCCGCCGGTTGGTCCGCGCCAGCAGCGTATTCATCGCCATTTCCCTGGACCGGCAGCAGTTTGATGCACAGTGTTCATAAGGGTCATCCTTTTCCCTGACCACCTGGCCGAACGTACAGATTATGGATCCGAGTGAACTGAGCATAGTCGCCCGGAGGCGACTTCGCGCAGCTGACTGAAACGAATCATTGCGGTGACAGGTCGAAAATCATCTAGCCTGTAGGTCAGGATCCGGCAATAGGGGATGTTTGCCCGGTTCCCGACATGACGCTGTACCGTTTTAGCCTGAGGTAATGCCATGGAAGAGCAACTCCCCACGAAGTCCACCCATAAACCCAAGGTGCTGCTGGTCGATGATGAGGAACCCATCCTCAACAGCCTGCGTCGCCTGTTACGCGGTCAGCCCTACGAGGTGCTGCTGGCCACCAGCGGCGCCCAGGCCCTTGAAATCATGGCGCAACAGCCGGTCGACCTGGTGATGAGCGATGCGCGCATGCCCAACATGGACGGTGCCACGCTGCTGGCCCACATCCACAAGCTTTATCCCGATACCGTCCGGATCATGCTTACCGGGTATGCCGATCCGTCAGCCATCATCAAAGCCATCAATGACGGGCAGATCCACCGTTACATCAGCAAGCCCTGGCACGATGAGGAAATGCTGCTGATATTGCGACAATCACTCGCGTATCAGCATTCCGAGCGTGAACGGTTGCGCCTGGTGCAGGAAACGTGGGATCAGAACCAGGAATTGAAGCTGCTCAACATCACCCTGGACAAACGCGTCGCCTCCCGCACCGCTGAACTGCAGCAGACCGCCGACATGCTCGACCTGGCCTACGAAGAGCTCAAGCACAGCTACGTCACCGGCACCGAGATGTTCTCGCTGCTGGCCAACCTGCGCATGCCGCCGGCCAAACAGACCAACCGCCAGATCATCGAGCTGGTGCGGGTGTACTGCAAGCTCCATGGCGTGGATGAAGGTACCAGTCGCGACCTGACCATGGCGGCCGCGCTCTACAACATCGGAAAGCTGAGCTGGACCGACAGCATGATGACCGCCCCAGCGGACCTGTTGCATCACAATGATCGTGAGCGTTATCGCAATTACCCGAAACAGAGCGAATCGCTGTTGATGACGCTCGACCCGATGAAGGATGCCGCCCGTCTGATTCTTCACCATCAGGAGCGTTGGGACGGCAGCGGTTTCCCCGACCGACTCAAGGGCGAGGCGATTCCCGTCGGTTCGCGGTTGCTGAAACTGGCGGTGGATTTCATCGAGTTGCAGCGCGGGTTGATCCTGGAACGGCAGATGAACAGTGATGAGGCGCTGGTGTACATCCGCAGCTACGCCGGAAAACTCTACGACCCCGAGATGGTGGAGGATTTCATTCGAGTATGTGCCGCCTACCTGAGCGATGTGTCGTTGGCCGATCCGACGGTCAAGGTTATGACCACCCGGGAATTGGCGGCGGGGATGATCCTGGCGCACAACCTCAATGCCGACAACGGCATGCTGCTGCTCAATGCCGGCAAGGTGTTGAACGGACCGCTGGTGGAGAAGCTGATCGCATTCGAAGCCATGGAGGGGGCGAAATACAGCATTTTTGTGAAGTTGCCGGAAGAGGGCGATGGCGCGATTCTCGAAGCAGGTCACGTTTCCCAAGCCTTGCACTGATCCCTGTGGGAGCGAGCCTGCTCGCGATGGCGGAGTTTCAGTCAATGTAGATGTTGAATGTTAAACCGCTATCGCGAGCAGGCTCGCTCCCACAGGGGCTGTGTTTCGCAGAAGTTTTTCGGCGTGACGACGCGCCGATACTCATGTGATCCTAGCGCCTTTGCATCCAAGGCCATTTCTGATCCATGACCCCTTCATCCGCCGCTTCACCCCGCCTCATCCGCATCGCCGCCGCCCTGTTGATCGGTCCCGACGGTCGTACCCTGCTGGTCCGCAAGCGCGGCACCGAGGCCTTCATGCAACCGGGCGGCAAGATCGAGGCCCATGAACAACCGGCCTGCGCGCTGGCACGTGAACTGGACGAAGAGCTGGGTCTGGTCATCGATCCGGCGCACGCCCTCTATCTGGGGCAATTCTCGGCACCGGCCGCCAATGAACCGGGATTTATCGTACAGGCCGAACTCTTTCAGCTGACGATCGATTCAGACGTGTCGCCGGCAGCGGAGATCGAAGAGGTACGCTGGATCGACCCGGCGACCGACAGTGATGTCACGCTGGCGCCATTGACACGGGACTTGATCCTGCCGTTTTATCGAGCCTCGCTGACCGCGATCGCCTGATTATTCACGGACCAAGGATTGCCCATGATTCCGCTTCAAGACTTGCTGATCTTCGCCGCTGCCGCGTTGCTGATGGTACTGACGCCGGGGCCGAATATGATCTACCTGATCTCCCGTTCGATCTGCCAGGGCCGCAGGGCCGGGGTGACCTCGTTGCTCGGTGTGGTCGCCGGATTCTTCGTGCACCTGTTCGCCGCAGCGGCGGGTCTGACGGCGGTGTTCCTGGCGGTGCCGATGGCCTATGAAGTGTTGAAGTGGGCCGGTGCGCTGTACCTGATATGGCTGGCCTGGCAGGCAGTCAAGCCGGGGGCGCGGTCGCCGTTCGAGGCGCAGCAGTTGCCGCCGGACTCGTCGCGCAAACTGATCACCATGGGTTTTCTGACCAGTGCCCTGAACCCGAAAATCGCCGTGTTTTACCTGTCGGTGTTTCCGCAGTTCATCACGCCTGAGCATGGCTCTGTGTTCACCCAGAGTGTTGTTCTCGGTTTGACCCAGATCAGCGTCAGTTTCTGCGTCAACCTGTTGATCGCGGTGTTTGCGGCGGGCATCGCGTCCTGGTTCGTCAACAACCCGACCTGGCTGGCGGTGCAACGCTATTTCATGGGGTTCGTGCTGTCGGCGCTGGCGGTGCGGCTGATGCTTGAGCAACGAAGGGCGACGTGAACATGTGGATTGAGCGACTTGATGCCAGCCATGCTCTGGACTATCGGGCGTTGATGCTCGAAGCCTACGACTTGCATCCTCAGGCGTTCACCTCCAGCGTGCGCGAGCGCGCCACGATGCCGCTGAGCTGGTGGGAGTCGCGCCTGACCAGCAAGCTGGATGTGCTGTTCGGCGCGTTTGAGGAAGGGCAATTGGCGGGCATCGTCGGCCTCGCCTTCGAACCTCGTGAAAAGGCCCGGCACAAGGCGACGCTGTTTGGCATGTATGTGTCCGGCAAGGTTCGTCAGCGCGGGCTCGGTTATCAACTGGTGCAGGCGGTATTGGCCGAGGCACAAACCCACAAGGGCCTGAGGCTGATTCAGCTGACAGTCACCGCCGGCAACGAAGCGGCGTTCAACCTCTACCAGCGATGCGGCTTCATCCAGTTCGGCCTGGAGCCGATGGCGCTGCGAGTAGGCGAGGACTACTTCGACAAGATCCACATGTGGCGGGAGATCACCCCAGGAACTTGAGGCATAAGGCAGCTTTTGTGGCGAGGGAGCTTGCTCCCGCTGGGCTGCGAAGCAGCCCCAAAACCTGCAACCTTATTCTCTCAGGTACACCGCATAGGCTGGATTTACGACTGCTGCGCAGCCGAGCGGGAGCAAGCTCCCTCGCCACAAGGAATGTATTTACTCAGCGGTCCATCAGCGAACCGCGCTGACCCCATCCAGGGTCGAAAACGACGTGTCCTTCGCCGTCAGCAGAAAATCACGCATATACGGCGCATCCAGCATGTCCGCGCGGATCCCCGCGTACAACGTCGCAAACAACCCTTTCTCACCCAGCCGCTTGGCCTTCACATAGCCCCGTGAGCTGTATTCATGCAGTGCCCAATGCGGCATGCCGCACACGCCGCGGCCGCTGGCCACCAGTTGCATCATCATCACCGTCAGTTCCGAGGTGCGGACCTGGGCCGGTTCGATGTCGGCCGGTTCGAGGAAGCGGGTGAAGATGTCCAGCCGATCACGCTCCACCGGGTAAGTGATCAGTGTTTCCGTAAGCAGATCTTCCGGCACGATATACGCCTTGCTCGCCAAACGGTGCTGATTGGCCACGGCGAGCATCGCTTCATAAGTGAACAGCGGCACATAGGTGATGCCGGCGATTTCCAGCGGATCGGAGGTCACCACCAGATCCAGATCGCCACGGGCCAGGGCCGGCAGCGGCGCGAAAGAGAAGCCCGAGGCCAGGTCCAGTTCGACTTCCGGCCAGGCATCGCGGAACTGGTCGATGGTCGGCATCAGCCACTGGAAGCAACTGTGGCACTCGATTGCCATGTGCAAACGCCCCGCGGTGCCACCCGCCAGCCGCGCGATATCGCGCTCGGCACCGCGCAGCAACGGCAGGGTGGCATCGGCCAGTTGCAGCAGGCGCAAACCGGCGCTGGTGAACCGCACCGGTTTGGTCTTGCGCACGAACAACGGCATACCCATGCGCTCTTCCAGCTCCTTGAACTGGTGGGACAGGGCCGATTGGGTCAGGTGCAGACGGTCGGCGGCATCGACCAGGCTATCGGCTTCGCGCAAGGCGTGCAGGGTCTTCAGGTGACGGATTTCAAGCACCGGGGGCTCCATGAGGAAAACTTGTGATCAACACGAAAAGGTTGAGTTTGTCTCATGTTGGGTTGGCTGTCGACAATAGCGCCATGTTTTACGGCATCTAATCTAGGAAGGAACTCACCATGGCTCTGGCCCACACACTTGGTTTTCCGCGCATCGGCGCTGATCGTGAATTGAAAAAAGCCCTCGAATCCTACTGGAAGGGCGATCTTGATCAGGACGCGCTGAAAAGCATCGGTCGCCAACTGCGCGCCACCCACTGGCAAGTGCAGAAAGACGCCGGCATCGACCTGTTGCCGGTCGGCGACTTCGCCTGGTACGACCAGGTGCTGACCCACTCCCTGACCTTCGGTGTGATCCCGGAGCGTTTCGACAGCGCCAAGAACGCCAACGGCCTGCCGACGCTGGACACGCTGTTCGCCATGGCCCGTGGGGCAACTGCAGCCTGCTGCGGCGGCGAACACACCAAGGCGCAATATGCACAGGAATTGACCAAGTGGTTCGATACCAACTACCACTACCTGGTCCCGGAATTCAGCGCTGACCAGCAGTTCAAACTGAGCTGGGAACAGCTGTTCGACGAAGTCGACGAAGCCACGACCCTCGGCCACAACGTCAAACCGGTGATCATCGGCCCGCTGACTTACCTGTGGCTGGGCAAGGCCAAAGGCAATGACTTCGACAAACTCGACCTGCTGGAACGCCTGCTGCCGATCTACGGCGAAATCCTCGGCCGCCTCGCCGCGCAAGGCGTCGAATGGGTGCAGATCGACGAGCCGATCCTGACCCTCGACCTGCCGCAAGAATGGAAAAATGCGTTCGAACGCGCTTACCACATCCTTCAATACTCGCCGCTGAAAAAGCTGGTGGCGACCTACTTCAGTGGCCTGCAAGACAACCTCGGTCTGGCCGTCGGTTTGCCAGTACAAGGTTTGCACATCGATGCGGTGCGCGCCCCGGACCAACTGCTCCACGTGCTCGATCGTCTGCCGACCTACAAGATTCTCTCGGTGGGCCTGGTCAACGGCCGCAACGTCTGGCGTTGCGAACTGGAGCCGGTGCTCGCACAACTGCAATTCGCCCAGGAACGCTTTGGCGACAACCTGTGGGTCAGCAGTTCCTGCTCGCTACTGCACAGCCCGGTGGACCTGGAGCGTGAAGACAAGCTCGATCCGGAACTGAAAAGCTGGCTGGCGTTTGCTGTGCAGAAGTGTGGCGAAATCGCTGTGCTGCGTGATGCGCTTAACGACCCGCAATCGCCCAAGGTGCAAGCCGCACTGGCCGAGAGCCGTGCGATTCAGGCCAGCCGTGCCGAGTCTCCGCGTATCCATAAAGCTGAAGTGCAAGCCCGCATCAACGCCATCGGTGCAGCCGACAGCCAGCGCCACTCGCCGTTTGCCAAACGCATCGAACAACAACGTACGCGGCTGAAGTTGTCGGCGTTTCCGACCACCACCATCGGTTCGTTTCCGCAGACCGGTTCGATCCGTCTGGCGCGTCAGGCGTTCAAGCAAGGCAAGCTGTCGGCCAACGATTACACCGACGCCATGCACAGCGAAATCCGCCACGCCGTGCAAGTCCAGGAACGCCTGGGCCTGGACGTGCTGGTGCACGGTGAAGCCGAACGCAACGACATGGTCGAGTATTTCGCCGAGCAGCTGGACGGATACCTGTTCACCCGGTTTGGCTGGGTGCAGAGCTACGGTTCCCGTTGCGTGAAGCCGGCGATCATCTACGGCGACCTGAGCCGTCCGAACGCCATGACCGTCGACTGGATCACCTATGCGCAGAGCCTGACCGACAAGGTCATGAAAGGCATGCTCACCGGTCCGGTGACCATGCTGATGTGGTCGTTCCCGCGGGAAGACGTCTCGCGCAAAGTCCAGGCGCAGCAGTTGGCGTTGGCCCTGCGTGACGAGGTGGTGGACCTGGAAAACGCCGGTATCAAGATCGTGCAGATCGACGAAGCGGCGTTCCGTGAAGGTTTGCCGCTGCGTCGGGCACAGTGGAAGGAATATCTGGATTGGGCGGTGGAAGCGTTCCGCTTGAGCGCCTCCGGTGTGCGCGACGAAACCCAGATCCACACCCACATGTGCTACAGCGAATTCAACGATGTGATCGAGGCCATCGCGGCGATGGATGCGGACGTGATCACCATCGAAACCTCGCGTTCGGACATGGAATTGCTGGAGGCCTTCGAAGCGTTCGATTACCCGAACGACATTGGTCCGGGTGTGTATGACATTCACTCGCCACGGGTGCCGGACACGGCGGAGATGGTCAAGTTGATGAGCAAGGCCGTGCAGCGGATTCCGGCGGAACGGTTGTGGGTGAACCCGGATTGCGGTTTGAAGACCCGGGCGTGGCCGGAGACGGAGGCGGCGTTGGTGAACATGGTGGCGGCGGCGCGGCAGTTGCGTAGTCAGTTGGCTTAATCCTTCAGCGTTTGTTATGACGCCATCGCCGGCAAGCCGGTCTCGCTCCCACATTTAATCGGTGTCGTGCACAAATTCTGTGATCGACATCAATCCTGTGGGAGCGAGCCTGCTCGCGATGAACGATAACGCGGTCCCGGAGACGACCGTTCAGCACTCTTCATCAAACTGTCACGTAACTGTGGCAGCGCGCTTGATCAAACTTCATCAGACTCGCGCTCTACTGGGGTTCTGCGTTTCGGTGTTTTTTCATGTATGCACGATTTTTTTCGACAGCGGTTTTCCTGGCCGCGTTGTTGTTTGGCCTGCCGTCCTTTGCGGCTTCTCGATGCGATGTCAATGTTCCGACCGAACACGCCGATCTGGCGCAGGTGAGCCTGGCGTATCAGAGCATCGGCCGTGCCTCGGATCCGGCACTGCTGCTGGTGATGGGCCTCGGCGGGCAGTTGATTCACTGGCCGGACGAGGTGGTGGTCGCGCTGTGTCAGCAGGGCTTTCGGGTGATTCGATATGACAATCGCGATGTCGGCCTGTCCACCTGGCGACAGGCGCCTGTCGACGCCAATCTTACGTTCGAAGTGCTGCGTTACAAACTCGGTTTGCCCGTGGCTGCACCTTATTCGCTGACGGATATGGCAGACGATGCCCTTGGATTGATGGATGCCTTGCACGTCGAGCAATTCCACGTGCTGGGCGCCAGCATGGGCGGGATGATCGCCCAGCACATGGCGGCCATGGCGCCGCAGCGGATTGAAAGCCTGACGCTGATCATGACCAGTTCCGGCGCTGAAGGTTTGCCGGCGCCCAATGAGGCCTTGGTGCAGTTGCTCTCGCGCCGTGGTGCACCGAACCGCGAAGTGGCGCTGGAGCAGCAGGCTGACTTGCTCGCGGCGCTGGGCAGCCCGACGGTGAGCGATGATCGGCAGGTGTTGTTGCATCAGGCGGCGCTGTCTTATGACCGGGCGTTCAACCCGGAAGGCGTGAAGCGCCAGATCATGGCGATCCTCGCCGAGCCGAGTCGGGTGGCGTTGCTCAACCAGTTGCGAGTGCCGACGCTGGTGGTTCATGGCACTGCCGATCCGTTGTTGCCGGTGATGCATGGGGTGCATTTGGCAGCGCATATCCGTGGCAGTCAGTTGAAGCTGATTCCGGGGTTGGCTCATCGTTTTCAGGAGGCGTTTAAAGCGCCGTTGCTTGGGGCGGTGTTGCCTTATTTGCAGGCTCATCGCGAAGACACTTCGCATTGGGCGCAGATCGATCCTGTGGTTGAACACAATCTTCTTTAACACCGAAGGCGGCCTTCGAGCCGACCTGTCTGTTTGTTGACCGAGTCCATATCCATTCCTGCGGTAACGGCCGCTGGCGGTTTCGCCCTTACGGCGAGTCCCTTTTGGCAAACGCCCCAAAAGGAACCAAAAGGTCTCGCCCCGAGCGTCCGGCCCCTCGCTAAGGCTCGGCGTTCCTTCGCTCCGGTATTCATCCGGGGACACTGCCCTCCGGTCTGCTTCGCGACGACCTACATGCAGCGTGTTCGACTGCGTCGAACGGCGCTGCGCACCACTCCCCGGATGAACACCTCCACTCAGCCTCCCGAAGGGGCGGGTGGATCAAGATCAAGAGCTGCAGGCGAGCTAACGCTCGGCCTGATGAGTGGTGGGGGGTGGTGGGTGTTCGCGATTTGCTTTGTTTTTCTGTAGGAGCAGAGCTTGCTCGCGAAGGCGGCCTGACAGCCGACCTGTCTCTTGCAGACATACACAGCGGACTCACACAATCTCGTTTCCACAGGTGTATCGTTCATCCTTTCCGGCCTGTGTTCAGCCAGCGAGGTGTGTGATGAGTGCTCCCCTGAAAATCGATTTCGTCAGCGACGTGTCCTGCCCCTGGTGCGTCGTCGGCCTGTATGGCCTGACCCGCGCTCTGGATTTGCTGGGTGACGAAGTCCAGGCAGAGATCCGTTTCCAGCCGTTCGAGCTGAACCCGAAGATGAGCCCCGAAGGGCAGAACATCACCGAACACATCACCGAGAAATACGGTTCAACCCCGGAGCAATCGCAAAAGAACCGCGAAATGATTCGCGCGCGCGGCGCCGAAGTCGGCTTTACCTTTCGCACGGACGGTAACAGTCGCATCTACAACACCTTCGATGCTCACCGCTTGTTGTACTGGGCGGGGCTGGAAGGGTTGCAGTTCAATCTGAAGGAGGCGCTGTTCAAAGCGTATTTCACCGACGGCGGCAATCCTTCCGACCATGGTCAGTTGGCGCAGGTCGCGCAAAGCGTTGGTCTGGACCGGCAGCGGGCCGAGGCGATCCTTGCGTCGGACGAGTTCGCCAAGGAGGTGCGGGAGGAGGAACAGCTGTGGCTGTCCCGTGGCGTCAGTTCGGTGCCGACCGTTGTCTTCAACGGGCAGTACGCGGTCAGTGGCGGACAGCCGGTGGAAACCTTTGTCGGGGCGATTCGGCAGATCATGAGCGAAGCGAAGGGCGGGACGGTGAGTTGATTTTCAGGAATGCTTCTGTGGCGAGGGAGCTTGCTCCCGCTGGGCGGCGAAGCAGCCCCAATCAGAGTCCCCCTCTTTGCGGGTACACCGCGCAAGCAGGTTTTGCGGCTGCTGCGCAGCCGAGCGGGAGCAAGCTCCCTCGCCACAAAGGATGGGGGCAGCCTTAGGGGATTGTGGTTAGCCGTGAAAGCGCACCCAAACTGTCACCAACACCGTCGCCGCCATCAACCACGCCACCGCCGCCACCGCGAGTGAAGCTTCCAGCCGCATCCGGTCCACCATTACATACAAGGTCACCAGGTAGATGAAGTACGGAATGATCGACCACATGCCAAACACGATGGTGGTCTTCAAATCATCCAGCGAACGCCCCTTGCCGACGATGTAATGCGCAATCAGCGCAAAGGTCGGAAACAGCGGCACCAGGCCGGCGATGTAATAGTTTTTGGTCCTGGCCAGGGCAGCGAGGATCACCACCACCGCCGCGCCCAGGGTTGCCTTGAGCATCAGGTCCATCAGTGGCTCAGCCCGTACTTCTTCACTTTGTCGAACAGCGTGGTTTTGGCCATGCCCAGTTCCAGGCTGGCCTGGGTCAGGTTGCCGCCGCTGCGTTGCAAGGCGTCACTGAGCAGGTTGCGTTCGAAGGCTTCCACTGCTTCGGCGAAGGCCAGGCCCTGATTGCTGCCGCTGGCGCCGGATTTCTTGAAGGCCGGCAGACCGAGGGCAAAACGCTCGGCGACGTTGCGCAGTTCACGGACGTTGCCCGGCCAGTCGTGGCTCATCAGGTTCGACAGGGTCTGGTTGTCCAGCTCCGGCACCGCGCGGTCGAAGCGCAATGACGACTGCTGCAGGAAGTGTTCGAACAATTGCAGGATGTCTTCGCGGCGTTCGCGCAGCGGCGGCAGTTCCAGGGTCACCACGTTCAGGCGGTAATACAGGTCGCTGCGGAATTCGCCGGCCTTGCTCGACTCGTCGAGGTCGGATTTGGTCGCCGCGATCACCCGGCAATCCACCGCCACACTCTGGTTCGAGCCGAGGCGTTCGAGGGTGCGCTCCTGCAACACCCGCAGCAGTTTGATCTGCAACGGCAGCGGCATGCTTTCCACTTCGTCGAGGAACAGCGTACCGCCGTCGGCGTGTTCGATCTTGCCGATCCGACGTTTACCAGCCCCGGTAAATGCGTTGGCTTCGTGGCCGAAGATTTCGCTTTCGAACAGATTCTCTGGCAGGCCGCCACAGTTCAGTGCAACGAACTGCTTGCTGTGCCGCCGACTGAAATCGTGCAGGCAACGCGCGACCAGTTCTTTACCGGTGCCGGTCTCGCCTTCGATCAGCACATTGGCTGAGGTGTCGGCGACATTGGCTATCAGTTCTCGCAGGTTCTGCATCGCTGGCGAGCGGCCGATGATCCGGCCTTCCAGCGAATCCCGTTCCGCCAGTTGCCGGCGCAGCGAAGAGACTTCCCGCGCCAGGCTGCGTTGTTCCAGCGCGCGACGGGCGACATCCACCAGCCGTTCGGGGGAGAAGGGTTTCTCCATGAAGTCATAGGCGCCTTTCTGCATCGCGCCGACGGCCATGGAAATGTCGCCGTGGCCGGTAATCAGCACCACCGGCAGGCTGCGATCGCGAGCCTTGAGCCGGGTCAGGAGTTCGAGGCCATCGATGCCCGGCAGGCGAATATCGCTGATAACGATGCCGGCAAAGTTATCACCGACCCGCTCCAGCGCTTCTTCGGCACTGCCCACGCCGACGCAGGGAATGTCTTCCAGGGTCAGCGCCTGTTGGCAGCCGAGCAGCACATGGGGGTCGTCTTCGACGATCAGCACACTAAGGTCGTTGTTCATATTGGCTCGGCAGGAGTAGGGCTTACCAACGGTAAACTGAGGACGAAGGTGGTACCACCGCTGGCCGGGTGCTCGACACCCAAATGTCCGCCCGTCGCGGCGGCGAGGCTTGCAGACAAGGTCAGGCCGAGGCCCAGACCCTGCTCGCCTGGTTTGGTGGTGAAGAACGGTTCGAACAGATGCTTGCGCGCTTCGGCGTCGATGCCGTGGCCGTTGTCGCGTACGCGCAGGCGATACTTGCCATCGAACGCTTCGCCTTCGAGCCACAACTCCGGCAAGGGTTGTGCCTGCATGGCATCCAGGGCATTGCCGATCAGGTTGACCAGAATCTGCTCCAGGCGGGTCTGGTCGATCTGCACCTGTACATCAGCGAATTCACGATGCAATTGCAGCGGGACACTTTCGACTCGCCCGCCGAGCAGTTGCAACGCGGCGTCGACCGCTTTGCCGAGGCAGGCTTGACCCTTGTCGTCGCCACGTCGGGCGAAGGAACGCAGGCTGGCGGTGATCCGGCCCATGCGGTCGATCAGTTCGTTGATGGTCTTGAGGTTGGTGCTGGCCACGTCCAGCTGACCACGCTCCAGAAAGCGCACTGTGTTGCCGGACAAGGTGCGCAGCGCGGCCAGTGGCTGGTTCAATTCGTGGGCGATGCTGGTGGACATCTGGCCGATGGCCGCGAGTTTGCCGGCCTGCACCAGTTCATCCTGAGCACGGCGCAGCGTCTCTTCAGCATGCCGTCGTTCGCGGATCTGGCCCTTGAGCCGTTCGTTGCTGGCGCGCAGGTCGGTGGTGCGTTCGGTAATCCGACGCTCCAGTTGATTGTTGGCTTGCTGCAAGGCTTCCCGGGCGGCGAGGCGGGTGGCGATCACCTTGCGGCGCTCGTTCCAGGCGATCAGCAGGAACGCCACGAGGGCAAACGCCACGGCGACCAGAATCCCCTGATTGATTGCTTCGCGGCGCAAATCCTGCAACGGCGTGAGCAGGGTGAAATTCCACGGCGTGTCGCTCAAGGGGCGGGTTTGCGAGAGGTAGCTGATGTCCTCTTGGTCGGACTCCACTTCGCTGTTGGCCGGGAAGGTCAGTTTTTCCTCGCCTTCGGCCAGTTTTTCCCGGGCCAGCGGTTGCAGTTCGTTCAGCGGGAACCAGTAGTACTGAAGGCTGCGGGCGAGTTTTTCTTTGGTTTCGTCACTCAACGGAACCACTGATTTGAGCCGTCGTGCGGGATCGCTGGACAGAATGATGATGCCGTTTTCATCGCTGACAAAGGCTTCGAGGCGCGCCCGTTGCCAGCGTTCTTCGAGGGCTTCGAGGCGGACCTTGACCACGGCGACGCCGATGATCTTGCCGTGTTCTTCCAGGCCATGGGCCAGGTAATAACCGGGTTCGCCGTTGGTGCTGCCGATGCCATAAAAGCGCCCCGGCTGGCCGCGAACGGCGTTCTGGAAGTAGGCGCGGAAGGACAGGTCTTCACCGAGGTAACTGTCGACGTCGCGCCAGTTGCTGGTGGCCATGACGCGGCCGGTAGTGTCCATTACGTAGATGGCCCGACTGCGGCTGCGCCGGTTCAGGCCTTCGAGGTATTCATTGACCGTTTGCCGGTATTCCGGCGAAGGGTCGGCCAACAGCTTCGACACACTGGATTCGAGTTCCAGCAGGCTGGGCAGGTAGGTGTATTTGCTGATCTCGCTCTCGACGGCGCGGGCGTGCAGTTCGAGCTGACGCTGGCCGTTCTCGCTGAGGCTGCGGATGCCGTAGTGTTCGCTGATCCAGAAGCCGGCAAAACCCAATCCGATCATCAGGGCGATGACCAGCGGCGGCAGGAACAGATGGCGGATCAGACGGGGTTTCACGGCGAGTGATGGCGGCGCAGCGCGATAGAGAGTGGGGTCGCATTTCATCACAGATGCCTTGGGTCAACCAGCTTGGCAACGGGCTTGCTCTGGTTTCCAGTCGAACGCGAAACCTGTGGCGAGGGAGCTTGCTCCCGCTCGACTGCGAAGCAGTCGTAAAACCGGCAAATGCGGTGTGTCAGATACATGCATTTGCAGGTTTTTGGGCCGCTGCGCGACCCAGCGGGAGCAAGCTCCCTCGCCACAAGAGCAAACCTGCCCTCCTGAGAGAGCAGTACCGTTTTAGTGCTGCAGAATCTTGGCGAGGAAGTGCTGTGTACGTTCGGCGCGGTGGCTGATGTCGCCGAAGAATTCCTCTTTCTGGCAGTCTTCGATGATTTTGCCCTGGTCCATGAAGATCACCCGATCCGCCACTTTACGGGCGAAGCCCATTTCGTGGGTTACGCACATCATGGTCATGCCTTCGTGGGCCAGTTGCACCATCACGTCGAGCACTTCGTTGACCATCTCAGGGTCCAGCGCCGAGGTCGGTTCGTCGAACAGCATGACGATCGGGTCCATCGCCAGCGCACGGGCAATCGCCACACGCTGTTGCTGACCACCGGAGAGCTGGCCCGGATGCTTGTGGGCATGCGCCGAAAGACCGACGCGCTCCAGCAGTTGCAGGCCTTTCTTGGTGGCTTCTTCCTTGCTGCGGCCCAACACCTTGATCTGCGCGATGGTCAGGTTTTCGGTGATGGTCAGGTGCGGGAACAGTTCGAAATGCTGGAACACCATGCCGACGCGCGAACGCAGTTTCGGCAGGTTGGTCTTCGGGTCGGCGATGGACGTGCCATCGACCACCACGTCGCCTTTCTGGAACGGTTCCAGGGCGTTGACGCACTTGATCAGGGTGGATTTGCCGGAGCCGGACGGCCCGCACACCACAATCACTTCGCCTTTTTTGACCTCGGTGCTGCAGTCAGTCAGTACCTGGAAGTCGCCATACCACTTGTTGACATTCTTGATAGAGATCATACGGCAAACCTTTTTTGCAGACGCTTGACCAGCAGCGAGGCGGCAAAGCTGATTGTGAAGTACACGAGACCTGCGAAGATCAGGAACTCATTGGAGCGACCGATGATGTCGCCACTGGCACGCGAGGCGTTGAGGAAGTCCACCAGACCGACCGCGTAGACCAGCGAGGTGTCCTGGAACAGGATGATGCTCTGTTGCAGCAGCAGCGGGGTCATCTTGCGAAACGCTTGCGGCAGGATGATCAAACGCATCATCTGGCCGTAATTCATGCCCAGGGCCTGGGCAGCGCCCATCTGACCCTTGGGAATGGACTGAACGCCGGCGCGGACGATTTCGCAGAAGTACGCCGCTTCGAACATCATGAAGGCCACGATGCATGAAGCGAACGCGCCGATCGGCGTGTCTTCTCCAGTGATCCAGCGCAGCACGAACGGCACCGCCAGGTAGAACCAGGTAATGACCAGCAGCAATGGAATCGAACGGAAGTAGTTAACGTAGGCGCCGGCGATGTTCGACAGCAGCTTGCTGTGTGACAGGCGCATCAGCGCCAGGATCGTGCCGAGGATGATCCCGCCGACGACGCCCAGCGCCATCAGTTGCAGGGTCATGACCATGCCGTTCCACAGGCCCGGCAGGGACGGGATGATGCCCGAGAAGTCGAATTCCATCATTTACCCCCTACGGAGATCAGGCCCGGTACGGCCACTTTCTTCTCGACCAGGCGCATGAGCAGCATCAGGCTCATGTTCAGGGTGAAGTAAATCAGCGTTGCCAGGGTGAAAGCTTCGAACAGGTTCGCGGAAAACTCGGCGGTCTGTTTGGTCTGTGCGAGCAACTCCATCAGGCCGATCAGCGAGGCGACGGAGGTGTTCTTGAACACGTTCAAGAATTCCGAGGTGAGCGGCGGAATGATGATCCGGTAAGCCTGGGGCAGCAGCACATTCCAGTAGATCTGTGGCAGCTTGAAGCCCATGGCGCGAGCGGCGGATTCCTGACCGCGCGGCAACGCCTGAATGCCGGTGCGCACCTGTTCGCAAACGCGAGCCGTGGTGAACAGGCCCAGGCAAACAACAACGCTAAGGAACGCTGAGGTGGTCGGGTTCAGGTCCTGCTTGTACCAGTCCTGCAGGTTTTGCGGCAGCAGATCGGGCACCAGGAAGTACCAGATAAACAGCTGCACCAGCAGTGGCACGTTACGAAACAGTTCGACGTAGCAGGTCGCGATGCCCGACACGATGCGATTCGGTACGGTGCGCATGACGCCCAGGATCGAGCCCAGCGTCAGGGCGATAATCCAGGCCACGATGGCGATGGCGATGGTCCAGCCCAAACCGGTGAGGTACCAGTCGAGATAGATCTCGCTGCCCACGCCGGTGGACTTGAAGAACACGCCCCAGTCCCAGTTGTAATTCATTAGGGTCTCCCCTCAGATCGATCGATGTACAAGTGCCCGCCTGGGGAAGCTCCGTTCCCGCCCCGACCTTGAAAAGTCAGGCACACACGATCGGCTCGACAGCCACCGGTTCGAGTGTTTCCAAAAATGCCAGCAGGGAGTGACAACCTCCTGAAAGGGCGATGGCCCTCTCAGGAGGTAAGGTTAGTCAGAAATCAGGATTTCTTGTCGTCAGCCGCTTTATCGGTCGGATTGGCGATCAGGGCCTTGAGCTCGTCGCTCATCGGGAAGTTCAGGTTCAGGTTTTTTGGCGGGATTGGTTGCATGAACCATTTGTCGTAGATCTTGTTGATCTCGCCCGACTTGTAGGTCGCCACAATGGCGTCGTCTACAGCCTTCTTGAACGGCTCGTCGCCCTTGCGGACCATGCAGCCGTAGATTTCGTAGGACTGTGGAGTGCCGGTGACGGCCCAGTCATCAGCCTTCTTGGCCTTGGCCGCTTCACCGGCCAGCAGTGCGTCGTCCATCATGAACGCGACGGCACGACCCGATTCCAGCATCTGGAAGGATTCGCCGTGGTCCTTGGCGGAGATGACGTTCATGCCCATCTGCTTGTCGGCGTTCATCGACTTGAGGAGGCGCTCGGAGGTGGTGCCGGCGGTGGTTACGACGTTTTTGCCTTTCAGGTCGTCGAAATCCTTGTATGCCGAGCCTTTCTTGGACAGCAGGCGAGTACCGATTTCGAAGATGCCGACGGAGAAGTCAACTTGCTGCTGACGCTCGACGTTGTTGGTGGTGGAACCGCACTCGAGATCCACGGTGCCGTTTTGCACAAGCGGGATACGGGTTTGCGAGGTCACCAGGTTGTATTTGACCTGAAGGTTAGGCAGGTCCAGGTCTTTCTTGATCGCTTCAACGATTTTCAGCTGGATATCGTGGGAGTAGCCAACCGGTTTGCCGGAAGCGTCCGCGATGTAGGAAAACGGAATGGAAGCGTCACGATGCCCGAGGGTGATGACACCGGACTCTTTGATCTTCTTCAGTGTGCCGGTGAGTTCGGCAGCGAAAACTGGAGTGGTAATCAGAGCGGCAGCAATGGCTGCGCCCAGGATATGGGGAACGATGCGCATCAAATTTTCCTCGACATTGTTTTTTTTATGGAGCCAGTTCATCGGCCCTTTTGTGCTTCGAATGGCTGTCGGCTTCTGAAGGTCCGCGCAACAAGCATTCGTCCAAGAGTGTAGAGCATGACTCGTGCCAGGCCAGGCGATGTGTGTCAAGTTGTTGATTTATAAGGGTATTAAATATTTATGGTGGGTTTTTTCAGGCGGGATCATCCGGTTAACCGAATAGCCCCACAGGTCGCGTTCGGAAAACCGAATGTACTGGCTTGCATATAACCCTGTGGGAGCCGGGCTTGCCCGCGATGGCGAAATGTCAGTCAACATTGATAGTGGCTGTGCTGGCGTCATCGCGGGCAAGCCCGGCTCCCACAGGAGATTGAGGTGTATTCGGAATGGAAAAAGCCCCTGAATCTCACGACTCAGGGGCTATCGTTTGACCGGATTCCCGATCAGGCCGCTTCGATCTTGCTGCGGTTCTGCTCGACCTTGCTCAGGTAATCCGCGAGTTTCTGCTGCTCGGCCTCAGTGGTGAACAAGCCGAGCTTGCTGCGGCGCCACAGAATGTCATGCGCCGTGGTCGCCCACTCTTCGCTGCACAGGTAATCGACTTCGCGGGTGTAGAGACCGCCGCCAATGTGTTCACCCAGATCGCTGAGGTTCTGCACGCCTTCGAGCATGCGCCAGGTACGGCTGCCGTAGGTCGTGGCCCAGCGGCGGGCGATTTCAGTCGGCACCCAGTCGAACTGGTCACGAATCCGTGAGCTCAACGCCTGCGGGGTGGTCATGTCTTCGCCGCCCGGCAGGGTCGCCGTGGCGGTCCAGCTCGGCTTGATGTGCGTGAAGTACGGCGCCAGTTGTGCCAGCGCCGACTCGGCCAGTTTGCGGTAGGTGGTCAGCTTGCCACCGAATACCGACAGCAATGGCGCTTCCTCACCAGTGCCCGACAAGGCCAGGGTGTAGTCGCGGGTGACGGCCGACGGATTGTCGGATTCGTCGTTGCACAGCGGACGAACACCGGAATAGCTGTGCAGGATATCGTCGCGGCTGATCTGCTTTTTGAAGTGAGCGTTGACCACTTTCAACAGGTAATCGGTTTCACCTTCGGTGATCGCAACCTTCGCCGGATCGCCGGTGTATTCGCGGTCGGTGGTGCCGATCAGGGTGAAGTGGTTCAGGTACGGGATGGTGAACACGATGCGCTGATCTTCGTTTTGCAGAATATGCGCGTGTTCGCCTTCGTACAGCTTTGGCACGATCAGGTGGCTGCCCTGGATGAGGCGGATGCCGTAGGGCGATTCCATCTTCAGGTCGTCACGAATGAACTTGGCGACCCACGGGCCCGCCGCGTTCACCAGTGCCTTGGCGCGAATCGAAAACAGGCTGCCGTCGGCGCGTTCCAGGTGCAGGTGCCACAGGCCTTTGGTGCGACGAGCGCTGACGCAACGGGTCTGGGTGTGAACGTGGGCGCCTTTTTCGCGGGCGGCCATGGCATTCAGTACCACCAGGCGAGCATCGTCGACCCAGCAATCGGAATATTCGAAGCCTTTGGTGATTTCGCTTTTCAGCGGGCTGTCCGGGCCGAACTTCAGGCTTTTCGAACCTTCCAGTTTTTCCCGTTTGCCCAGGTTGTCATAAAGGAACAAACCGGCGCGGATCATCCACGCCGGACGCAGGTGCGGACGGTGTGGCAGCACGAAACGCATTTGCTTGACGATGTGCGGCGCCTTGGCCAACAGCACTTCGCGCTCAGCAAGGGCCTCGCGCACCAGGCGGAATTCGTAATGTTCGAGGTAGCGCAGGCCGCCGTGGATCAGCTTGCTGCTGGCGGACGAGGTATGGCTGGCCAGATCATCCTTTTCACAAAGGAACACCGAGAGACCGCGGCCGGCGGCATCCGCTGCGATCCCCACGCCATTGATCCCGCCACCGATGACGGCAATGTCGTAGATCTCAGCGAGAGGGGGCGTAGGCAAGGTAGAAGTGGGCATCGGCTGGCCTCGGGCTCTTTTGATTTTCTGTATTTGATTTCGAACATTAATGTTCATTTGCGAAAATGGTAGCCCATAAAGCCGCGCACAGCCAGTCAACTTCGATTGAAAATACTGATCGAAGGGCGGGTAAAGGAAAATTTACGAACATTAATGATGCTGGCGAAGGCTTTTGTGGCGAGGGAGCTTGCTCCCGCTGGGCTGCGAAGCAGCCCTAAAACGGAGGGCGCGGTTTTTCAGTAAGAACACATTGTTAGTCTGCGTCTGCTGCGCCCGGGCGCGGATCGGCCGGCGGGAGCAAGCTCCCTCGCCACAAGGGAGCTTGATTTTTTGAGGGGAGTTAAACCACTTCGAGTCGAATCTTGTGCTGACTCAACAACTGCGCCAGCGCCGGCACCGGCTGCTGATCAGTCACCAGGCAATCGATCAGACTGATCGGCCCCAGGCGAATCATGGCGTTGCGCCCGAATTTGCTGGAGTCCGCCGCCAGAATCACCTGCCGCGCGTTGGCGATGATCGCTTGCGACACCCGCACTTCCTGATAATCGAAGTCCAGCAGGCTGCCGTCTTCATCGATACCGCTGATGCCGACCAACGCAAAATCGACCTTGAACTGATTAATGAAGTCGACACTCGCCTGACCGACCACACCGCCATCACGCCGCACATTGCCGCCAGTCAGCAGAACGTCGAAGTCGTCCTTGGCGCTGAGCATCGAAGCCACGTGCAGGTTGTTGGTGATGATCTTCAGGTGGTTGTGGTTGAGCAACGCCCGGGCAATCGATTCGGTGGTCGTACCGATGTTGATGAACAGCGAGGCGTGATCGGGGATCTGTGCAGCAATGGCTTCGCCGATACGCTGCTTTTCATCGCGCATCTGGTCGGCGCGCATGGCATAGGCGGTGTTTTCGACACTGGAATCGTAGGCCGCGCCGCCATGATAGCGACGCAACAAATTGGCTTCCGCGAGCTGATTGATGTCGCGGCGGATGGTCTGCGGTGTAACGACGAACAGCGTGGCCATTTCCTCGATGCTGACATAGCCGCGTTCGCGGACCAGTTCGAGGATTTGCTGCTGACGGGGAGGCAGATTCATGGGGCTTCCTTTGGGCTGCCGTGCAAAATTTGCCCATGATGCCGCAGGAATCTGCTCCCTACCAGTTACATACAGATACGAGTACTTACGTTGGCTTATTCAGCGCCTTCATGAGGTTCCCAATCACGAGTGCGGCTGACCGCTTTTTTCCAGCCGGCGTAGAGTTTTTCCTTCGCGGTTTCGTCCAGCGTCGGTTCGAACTCGCGTTCGATAACGGCCTTGCCGCGCAACTCTTCCAGGCTGCCCCAGAAGCCACACGCCAGACCGGCAAGGTAAGCGGCGCCCAATGCGGTGGTTTCGCGCATTTGCGGACGCTCGACCTGAGTGCCGAGGATGTCGGCCTGGAACTGCATCAGGAAATTGTTCGCCACCGCACCGCCATCCACGCGCAGGGCTTTCAGGCGTTCGCCGGAATCCTGTTGCATGGCGTCGAGCACGTCGCGGGTCTGGTAGGCAATCGACTCCAGCGCTGCGCGAATGATGTGATCCACGCGTACGCCGCGGGTCAGGCCGAACAGTGCGCCACGGGCATACGGGTCCCAGTAAGGTGCGCCCAGGCCGGTGAACGCCGGTACCAGGTACACGCCGTTGCTGTCCTTGACCTTGTTGGCGAAGTATTCGGTGTCGTGGGCGTCATTGATGATCTTCAATTCGTCACGCAGCCATTGAACGGTGGAGCCGCCGTTGAACACCGCGCCTTCGAGTGCGTAGGCCACTTCGCCACGCGGGCCGCAGGCGATGGTGGTCAACATGCCGTGCTTGGATTTCACGGCTTTGTCGCCGGTGTTCATCAGCAGGAAGCAGCCGGTGCCGTAGGTGTTTTTCGCCTGGCCTGGCTCGACGCACATCTGGCCGAAGAGGGCGGCCTGCTGGTCGCCGGCGATACCGCCGATGGCGATGCCGCTTTTGGTGTGGCCGTAGATTTCCGACGAGGACTTAACTTCGGGCAGCATTTCGCGCGGAATATCCAGCACCTCCAGCATCTTCGCGTCCCACTGCAAGGTGTGGATGTTGAAGAGCATGGTGCGCGAGGCGTTGGTGTAGTCGGTGACGTGCACCTTGCCGCCGGTAAATTTCCAGATCAGCCAGCTGTCGACGGTGCCGAACAGCAGCTCGCCTTTGCGCGCACGTTCACGGCTGCCTTCGACGTTGTCGAGGATCCACTTGAGTTTGGTGCCGGAGAAGTACGGGTCGGTGACCAGGCCGGTGGTGTCGCTGATGTATTGCTCGTGGCCGTCACGTTTCAGCTGCTGGCAGATCTCGGTGCTGCGGCGGCACTGCCAGACGATCGCGTTGTAGATCGGGCGGCCGGTGGTCTTGTCCCAGACCACGGTGGTTTCACGCTGGTTGGTGATGCCGATGGCCGCGACCTGATCGTGATGCAGGCCGGCTTGCGCCAGGGCCTCTACCATCACGGCGCTTTGGGTGGCGAAGATTTCCATCGGGTCGTGTTCGACCCAACCGGCTTGTGGGTAATGCTGGGCGAATTCGCGCTGGGCGGTGCAAACCACATTCGCGTCGCGGTCGAAAATGATCGCGCGGGAACTGGTCGTACCCTGATCGAGGGCAATGATGTAGTTCTTATTCTGAGTGTCGGTCATGTCGATTGCCTTGGACGAAAAAAGGGAGTGAGGTCAGGCGCGGACCACGGGGCGGGATCACGCGCCTACGGTATCAAGAAGTTCTTGGTTTGCCGTCAATGGCCGGTGTTGCTTCCTTTGTAGCAGGTGTGGCGCTGGGCAGATGACGGGCAATCAGCCCGCGATAAGCGGCAGCGCCGAGGCAGGCACCGACAATCGGTGCAAAAACAGGAATCAGGAAGTACGGGATATCACGCCCGCCGGTGAAGGAAATTTCACCCCAGCCCGCGAAGAAAGTCATCAGCTTCGGTCCGAAATCACGCGCCGGGTTCATCGCAAAACCGGTCAGCGGCCCCATCGAGCTGCCAATCACCGCAATTAGCAGGCCGATCAGCAGTGGCGCCATTGGCCCGTTGGGCAGACCGTTGTTGTCGTCGGTCAGGGACATGATCACGCCCATCAGGACGGCGGTGATGATCACTTCAACCAGGAAGGCCTGGGCGGTGGACAAGGCCGGGTTGGGGAAGGTGGAGAACACTGACGCCAGTTCGAGGCTGGCTTGAGTGCCACGAACCATATGGTGAGTTTGTTCGTAATCGAAGAAAAGATTGCTGTACAGCGTGTAAACCAACAACGCGCCGCAGAACGCGCCAGCCACCTGGGCAAGAATGTAGAAAGGCAGTTTGCGTTTTTCGAAGTCGGCGAAAATGCTCAGCGCGATGCTGACGGCAGGGTTGAGGTGAGCCCCGGAAACCCCGGCGGTCAAGTAGATCGCCATGCTGACGCCGACGCCCCAGATGATGCTGATTTCCCACAAGCCAAAGCTGGCACCCGCGACCTTGAGCGCGGCAACACAACCGGTGCCAAAAAAGATCAGCAGTGCAGTACCCAGAAACTCGGCCATGCATTGGCTGGAGAGCGACGGTTGTTGTAAAGCAGTTGTCATTGAAAACCTCTTTGTTTTTGTTGTCTGGCGCTTTTTTCGTCATGGCCAAAGCGCGATTTTCACCGAGGCAGGATCCCCATCCTGTTCCCGGCTTACTGCTGGGTGTTGCGTTGTCATGTTGTACGGTATTCAGATTCGAAAAAATATAGACAAGAAACACTGCTGTCAAAGGTCGAAAGTGAACTGTCGGTCACAATGCAACTATTAGTCACATGAATGATCGTTTTGTTTGGCGGGCGAGACGATCTCTGACGAACGGTAAAAGCCAGCGCCAAGCTGTGGAAACGCTGCCGTGATAGAGCCTTTTATGGAGCAATGTCCTAGAATCCAGCGCAGTATTTTTTCTCTGCCGCCCAGTCTGGAGCTGTCATGACCCCCGCATTGGATTTGTTGAAAAAAGTTCGTGCCGAACATCGCGTGCACAGTTACGAACATGATCCGAAGGCAGCGTCCTATGGGCTGGAGGCCGCGGAAAAACTGGGGCTGGCCCCGGCGCAGGTGTTCAAGACATTGCTGGCGGCCAGCGAGAAAGGGGAGTTATTGGTGGCTGTGGTGCCGGTCGTCGGAAGTCTGGACTTGAAGGGCCTGGCGCATGCGGCCGGCGTAAAAAAAGTCGAAATGGCCGACCCGGCCGCCGCGCAACGTTCGACGGGTTATCTGTTGGGCGGTATCAGCCCGCTGGGTCAGAAAAAGCGCCTGCGCACTTTTATCGACAATTCGGCTCAGCCCTTCGCCAGCATTTTTGTCAGTGCCGGTCGGCGCGGTCTGGAAGTGGAACTGGCTCCCGCGGTACTGGCCGAACACACCCAGGCCAAATTCGCCGATATCGGCCGCGCCTGAATCAGGGAGAAGGTTATGCAGCTTGAGTTTCATCAGGTCGATGCGTTTGGTGATAGGCCGTTCAGTGGTAACCCGGCGATGGTCTATCGGCTCGATGCCTGGCTCGCCGACGAGCTGATGCAGAAGATCGCCGCCGAGCACAACCTCGCCGAAACCGCCTTCGTGGTGCGTGAAGGGCAGGGCTGGCACATTCGCTGGTTTACTCCGACGACCGAAGTGCCGTTGTGTGGGCATGCCACCCTGGCCAGCGCGTATGTTTTGTTTGAGGTCTATAAAGAGTCCGCCGAGCAACTGGATTTCATTTGCAAATCCGGCCTGTTGAGTGTGAGTCGCGAAGGTGAGCGGCTATGGCTGGACTTTCCGGCGATCGTACCGTCTGAAGTAGGCGTGACACTGGATGTCGAACGCGCCCTGGGTACCGAAGTGGTCGATGTGCTGGGTTCAAATGAATTGTTCGTGGTGCTGGAATCGGAGCAGGCCGTGCTCGATTGCCAGCCAGACATGGTCGCGTTGGCCAAACTGCCGTGGCCAGGCGCTATCGTCACCGCCAAGGGCAGCAAGCATGATTTTGTGTCGCGGTACTTTGCGCCGGCGATTGGTATCAACGAAGATCCGGTCACTGGATCGACCCATTGCAGCCTGATTCCGTACTGGTCGAAACGTTTGGGCAAGTCGAGTCTGACGGCGTATCAGTGTTCGAAGCGCGGCGGGGAGTTGTTCTGCCGATTGGAAGGGGACCGGGTGAAGATTGGCGGGAATGCGACGCTGGTGGCGAGTGGAACGCTGATGTTGGGTTAACGCAATTCCTGTAGGAGCGAGGCTTGCCCGCGAAGGCGTAGTGTCAGTCAATGACGATATCGACTGACACTACGCCTTGGCGGGCAAGCCCTGCTCCTACAGTTCGCGGGCAAGCCTCGCTCCTACAGGTTTAGGGTGTATCAGCTGGCAGTGCTGTAGCGCCGGACTCCGGACTCGACTGCCGGTATCTGCGCCGCCGTGCTACCGGACGCCTGGAACAACACCAGATGTTCAGCCGCCACGCGAATGCCAACCTCTGCTCCCACCAGTTGATCAACATGGCTCGGGAATATCGATTCCAACTGCGCCCCGGTGGGCAACTGCAACCGATACAACGTCGACGCACCCTGAAACGACTTGCCGACAATCCGCGCCTTCAAATCGCTTTCCGGTGCATAAACGATATCGTCCGGGCGCAGCAGCACATCCACCGCACCGCCAACCGGCCAGGTGTAGGCACGATTACCACGCAATTGACCCAGCTCGGTCTGCACCGATTCCGGGCTGCTCAACTGACCGCGAATGAAGTAGCCCTGACCAATGAAACTGGCCACATACGGCGTCAGCGGTTCGTGATAGAGGTTGTAGGGCGTGTCCCACTGTTCCAGGCGACCCTCCTTGAAAACCCCCACATGATCGCTGACCGCGAAGGCTTCTTCCTGGTCGTGGGTCACCAGAATCGCACTGGTGCCACGAGCCTTGAGGATGTCGCGCACTTCGTGGCTGAGCTTGCGCCGCAGTTCGCCGTCGAGGTTGGAAAACGGTTCATCCAGCAGCAGCAATTGTGGTTCTGGCGCCAGGGCGCGGGCCAATGCGACACGCTGTTGCTGACCACCGGAAAGCTCGTGCGGGAAACGTTTGCCGAGGTTTTTCAGATTGACCAGTTCCAGAAGCTCTTCGGTGACGCGATCCTTTTGCGGGTGCTTGCGAATCCCGAACGCGATGTTCTCGGCCACGCTCAAATGCGGAAACAGGGCGTAATCCTGGAACACCATGCCGATACGGCGTTTCTCCGTGGCGAGGGTGAACCCGGCGCTGGAGATGGTCTCGCCCGCGAGGGTGATTTCACCTTCGTGTACCGGTTCAAAACCGGCAATTGCCCTCAGGGTCGTGGTTTTGCCGCAGCCTGAAGAGCCAAGCAGGCAACCGATGTCGCCGGCATTCAAATGCAGGTTCAAGTTCTGCACAACGCGCTGGTCCTGATAACCGCAGGCGAGGTTGCGCAGGTTTAGCAGTAGTGGCTGGCTCATGCGTGGTGATACGCCGGCTCGACGAGAAACTCGAGCAGGGCCTTTTGTGCGTGGAGGCGGTTTTCCGCTTGATCCCAGGCGACGGAGCGCGGGTCATCGAGCAGATCGAGGCTGATCTCTTCGCCACGGTGGGCGGGCAGGCAATGCATGAACAGCACGTCCTCGGCGGCCAGATCCAGCAGCGCGCGATTGACCTGGAACGGCGAGAACAGCTTCAGGCGCTTGGCGGTTTCTTCTTCCTGGCCCATGGAGGTCCAGACGTCGGTGCTCACCAGATGCGCGCCACGCACGGCATCCTTCGGGTCGCGAACGATGGTCACCCGATCTCCGGCCCTGGCCACGAATTCGGGGTTGGGTTCATAGCCTTCAGGGCACGCGATGCGCAGTTGGAAGTCGAACTGGATCGCCGCTTCTATATAGCTGTTGCACATGTTGTTGCCATCGCCGATCCAGGCCACGGTTTTTCCCTGGATCGAGCCGCGGTGTTCGAGGAAGGTTTGCATGTCGGCCAGCAACTGGCACGGGTGCAAATCGTCGGACAGGCCGTTGATCAGCGGGACGCGCGAATTTGCGGCGAATTCGGTCAGTGTGCTGTGGGAAAACGTACGGATCATCACTGCATCGAGCATGCTCGACATGACAATGGCGGCGTCGCCGATCGGTTCGCCGCGGCCCAGTTGGGTGTCGCGCGGCGACAGGAAGATGGCCTGGCCGCCGAGCTGGATCATGCCGGCCTCGAACGAGATACGGGTGCGGGTCGAGGACTTCTCGAAAATCATCCCGAGCACGCGGTTTTTCAGAGGCTCGAACAGTACGCCGCGGTTACGCAGGTCTTTGAGCTCAACGCCTCGACGGATCACGCTGACCAGCTCTTCGGGCGTGCAATCCATCAGGGAGAGAAAGTGCCTTGCGCTCATCATTGACTACCTTTTTGCAACAGACCGCAGATACTCAAAGCCTTGTTTAATTGAAACGGGCGAGACCTGCGGCGTAAGCCGCACGGGGCGACGAAATAGGGAAGGCGCGATCTTGACATTAAATGTCGCGTTTTTCCAATAGGCTACGGAGTTTAGGGGATTTCAGAAGGGCTACGGGGTGATTGCAGTAGCGCGTTTGAAGCCGGTTTCCTGACAGCAGCCCGTCATTTGTACACTGGGCTCGCGGGGCTTTGCAATCAAGCGGGGCGGGGATGGCGCTGTGGCGGTCGGTTTCTGACCCCTTGTTCGAGGCCGTCGATGGCAATGTGCCTCGTCTGAAACACTTGCTAATGCAATGTGCTGGGTTATAACTAAGTCACGAATGACGCAGGAAGCCTTTGGAATGGAATCGAAAGAACAGCAACTCATGGAACTGCTCGGCCTCACGGCCCGCTCACTGACGCATCTCACGGCTTCCATGACCTCGATGTCCTTCGAGCTTTTGCGAAGCAACGACGAGGTGACCAAGGCCGCTGGCCGGCGGATGATCGATCGCATGGCCACCATCAGCGCAGGTCTTGACGAGCACTGGCGACTGATCGGCGAACTTACCGGGGTGCATGTCGCCCACGAGCAGATCGAAACCATTCAGGAGATCCAGTTGCAGGCGCCGCCGAGGCTGCCGTCGAACTGATCCCTGTCGGCCATCGGCTGGCCTGATGGTCGCCGATTCACAAGACGAACGTCGCTGGCGTAGCGGCGGAGCGCAGGCCATAGTTTTGATCCCGCGGCCGATATTGCCCGCCAAGAACAAAACAGAGACTGGCCATGACCAAGACTCTCCATCACCGTGCCTGCCACCTGTGTGAAGCCATCTGCGGCCTGACCATCGAGACCACCGAGGCCGATGGCAATGTGCAGATCACCTCGATCAAGGGCGACGCCCAGGATACGTTCAGTCGCGGGCACATCTGCCCCAAGGCTGTCGCCCTTCAAGATATTCAAAACGATCCGGACCGTCTGCGTCAGCCGATGCTTCGGGTCGGTAGCGAATGGCAGCCTATCGAATGGGATGATGCCTTCAACCTGGTTGCCGAACGCCTGGCCGATATTCAGGCGCGGCACGGGCAGAACGCGGTGGCGGTGTATCAAGGCAACCCCAGCGTGCACAACTACGGGCTGATGACTCACAGCAATTACTTTCTCGGCCTGTTGAAAACCCGCAACCGTTTTTCCGCGACGTCGGTCGATCAGTTACCGCATCACCTGACCAGTCATTTGATGTACGGCCACGGTTTGCTGTTGCCGATCCCGGACATCGATCACACCGATTTCATGTTGATCCTCGGCGGTAACCCGCTGGCCTCCAACGGCAGCATCATGACCGTGCCGGATGTGGAAAAGCGCCTGAAGGCGATTCAGGCCCGGGGCGGCAAAGTGGTGGTGGTCGATCCGCGACGCAGCGAGACGGCGGCAATGGCCGACCAGCATCTGTTTGTGCGTCCCGGAGGCGATGCGGCGCTGTTGTTCGGGCTGCTCAACACCTTGTTCGCAGAAGACCTGACCCGCGACAGCCATTTGCCGGTGGACGGTCTGGATGAGGTGCGCGAAGCCGTCGCGGGTTTCACTGCCGAGGCCATGAGCCCGCTGTGTGCTGTGCCAGCCGAGCAGATTCGCCAACTGGCGCGGGACTTCGCGGCGGCGCCGACAGCGGTCTGCTACGGCCGCATGGGTGTCTCGACCCAGGCGTTCGGGACGTTGTGCCATTGGGTGGTGCAACTGATCAATCTGGTCACCGGCAACCTCGATCGAGTGGGCGGCGCGTTGTGCACCGAGCCGGCGGTGGACCTGGTGGCGTCCACCTCGGGCGGGCATTTCAACCTGTGGCAGAGCCGCGTGTCCGGGCGTCCGGAATACGGCGGCGAGCTGCCGGTGTCGGCGCTGGCCGAGGAGATGCTCACCGAAGGGGAAGGGCAGGTCCGTGCGCTGATCACCGTGGCCGGTAATCCGGTGCTGTCGACGCCCAATGGCCGACAGCTTGAACAGGCGCTGGACGGGTTGGAGTTCATGGTCAGTGTCGACCTGTACATCAACGAAACAACGCGCTATGCCGATCTGATCCTGCCGTCTACCTCGGCATTGGAAAACGATCATTACGACACCACCTTCAACATGTTCGCGGTGCGTAACGTCAGCCGGTTCAACCGCGCGATTCTGGCCAAACCGGAAGGCGCACTGCACGACTGGGAAATTTTCGTCGGGCTGGCCAAGGCCTTTGCCGCGAAGACCGGCAAGGAACTGAAACCGACGATTCCCCCCGCACAGATGATCGATCGTGGTTTGCGGATGGGCTTGTATGGCGATGCCTCGGAACACCAGCTCTCGCTGGCGACGTTGTTCGATCATCCGCATGGTGTTGATCTGGGTGCGCTGAAATCCAACCTTGCTCCGCGCCTTAAAACCGCTAACCAACGCGTTCAGGCGGCGCCCGCTGCGATTCTCGCTGACCTGACGCGGTTCGCTTCGTTGCAAGCGCCAGCTGCCGACGAGCTGCTGATGATCGGCCGTCGTCACGTACGCAGCAATAACTCGTGGATGCACAATTACCATCGTCTGGTGAAGGGCAAACCGCGCCATCAACTGTTGATGCATCCCGACGACCTGGCCAGTCGAGGGCTTGGCGACGGTCAGCGAGTACGGGTTAGTTCACGGGTCGGCGTGATCGAAGTTGAAGTGGTCGCGAGCCTGGATATGATGAAAGGTGTGGTCAGCCTGCCGCACGGTTGGGGTCATGCGCGGCCCGGCGTGCAGATGACGATTGCCAGCGGCCAGCCGGGTTCCAGCGCCAATGACCTGACCGACGAGTGTCAGCTCGACGAGTTGTCGGGGAATGCGGCGTTGAACGGTGTGCCCGTGACCGTGGCGGCGGCTTGATTGAGTCTGTCGGGGAGACCGAGCATGGCGCTCGGGTTTCCGTTACAATGCGCCACCGTGCCGACCCCTGAGTCGGAAAGTTCAGCCGAGGTGCTCCATGGATATCATCGAAACGATTAAAGAGCAGATTGCTAACAACACCATTCTGCTTTACATGAAAGGTTCGCCGAATGCCCCGCAGTGTGGCTTCTCCGCGAAAGCCGCGCAGGCCGTGATGGCATGTGGCGAAAAGTTTGCGTACGTGGACATCCTGCAGAACCCGGAAATCCGCGCCAACCTGCCAAAATACGCCAACTGGCCAACTTTCCCGCAGCTGTGGGTCGGTGGTGAGCTGGTCGGCGGTAGCGATATCATGACCGAGATGGCTGCAGACGGTTCGCTGCAAAGCACCATCAAAGCGGCTGTTGAAGCGGCTGCTGCCAACAAGTCAGAAGCCTGATTCGGTTCCTGTAGGAGCGAGGCTTGCCCGCGAAGGCTTTGTACCTGACACACCGCTTTCGCGAGCAAGCTTCGCTCCTACAAGAGCAGACATAAAAAAGCCCCGCCTCTTTAAGAGAGCGGGGCTTTTTATTGTCTCGAGTTTAGCGGACGCTAATTACTCTTCGCCCATCTGCGATTGCAGATAGTTCTCAAGACCGACTTTATCGATCAGGCCCAGTTGGGTTTCAAGCCAGTCGATATGTTCTTCTTCGGATTCGAGAATGTCTTCGAGCAGTTCACGGCTACCGAAATCGCCAACCGTTTCGCAATGAGCAATTGCGACTTTCAGGTCAGCGTGGCCGGTACGTTCGATACGCAGGTCGCACTCAAGCATTTCCTGGGTGTGCTCGCCGATCTGCAGCTTGCCCAGATCCTGCACATTCGGCAGGCCTTCCAGGAACAGGATGCGCTTGATCAGCTTGTCCGCGTGTTTCATCTCGTCGATGGACTCGTGGTATTCGTGCTTGCCGAGCTTGTTTAGACCCCAATCTTCATACATGCGCGCATGCAGAAAATACTGATTGATCGCGACCAGCTCATTGGCAAGGATCTTGTTGAGATGCTGGATGACTGTAATGTCGCCTTTCATGATGGGATCCTGCCCTGTAATAGCTGTCTATAAAGCAGAGTTTGAGCCGCGCAACTAAGAGTGTCAAACCTAAGTTATTGAAACTTAAGTGAAAATTAATCGGAATAAGAATGTTTGTGTTCCGCGTCTAGCGCGTAACCAATTGATTTTCAGGCATAAAAAAACCGGACATAAAGTCCGGTTCTTTGGAATAGGGTATTTACGCGGCAGTAAATTCTACAGGGAAAGGAATCGCAGCCTGGGCTGTTTGCAATTTGGTCAGGGTTTCACGCACCACTTCCTTGGCAAGGCAGGCGCATTTGCCGCATTGGCTGGCTACGCCGGTAGCCTGGCGGACTTCCTTGTAGCTGCAGCATCCTTCATAGATTGCTTCGCGGATTTGTCCGTCGGTGACGCCAGTGCAGAGGCAGACATACATAAGCTAAGAACCGTCGCTGGTGGTGACTCAGTTGCGATGGATCTTAATGTTAACGAGAATGATTGTCAAAGTGGTTTCTGAAAGCTTTGCGTTATAAGCGTGGATGGCTGACGAACGGTTTTCTCCAGGGCAATCTGCCAGTAATCGCGACGACGGCAATTTGAGGTGTTGGCGAAAAACCGTTGAGGACAGCTCAAAAACGCAGTGTATGATGGCCGGTCCTTATGAAGCGGGTGGGTGTCACAGGGCTGTCGCCTGAGGGTGACAGGCTGGCGCCAACCCGGAACTTCACGTTTTTACACCAGGAGATATTCAATGAGCGTACTCGTAGGCAAGCAAGCCCCTGACTTCACCGTACCGGCCGTACTCGGCAATGGCGAAATCGTCGACAGCTTCACCCTGTCGTCGGCCATCAAAGGCAAATACGGCCTGGTGTTCTTCTACCCACTGGACTTCACCTTCGTTTGCCCATCCGAGCTGATCGCTCTGGACAACCGTATGTCCGACTTCAAGGCACGCAATGTTGAAGTGATCGCCGTTTCGATCGACTCGCACTTCACTCACAACGCATGGCGCAACACCCCGGTGAACAATGGCGGTATCGGCCAGGTTCGCTACACCATGGCTGCCGACATGAAGCACGAAATTGCCAAGGCCTACGACGTTGAGTCCGAAGGCGGTGTGGCTTTCCGTGGCGCGTTCCTGATCGACGACAAAGGCGTTGTCCGCTCGCAGATCATCAACGACCTGCCGCTGGGCCGTAACATGGAAGAGCTGATCCGTCTGGTCGACGCTCTGCAATTCCACGAAGAGCACGGCGAAGTCTGCCCTGCCAACTGGAAGAAAGGCGACAAAGGCATGACCGCTTCGACCGAAGGCGTCGCGGCTTACCTGACCGAGAACGCTGCTGCCCTGTAAGGCGCGTTCGAGGCATAAAAAAACCGGCCGTTGAGGCCGGTTTTTTTATGGGCGGGATAAACCCGAGGGCTTGAATCAGTCGTTGTAGTCTTCCCAGCCGCCCATTTGCTTCCAGCGGTTGACGATGCCGCAGAACAGCTCAGCCGTCTTCTCGGTGTCGTAGCGAGCCGAGTGGGCCTCGCGACCGTCGAAGTCGATGTCGGCCGCCTGACAGGCTTTCGCCAGCACGGTTTGACCGTAGGCCAGACCGGCGAGGGTTGCCGTGTCGAAACTGGAGAATGGATGGAACGGGTTGCGCTTCATGTCCAGACGCGCAACCGCCGCGTTCAGGAAGCCCAGATCGAAACTGCTGTTGTGCCCGACCAGGATCGCTCGCTTGCAGCCGTTGGCTTTCAACGCCTTGCGGATGCCACGGAAGATATCGGTCAGCGCCGCTTCTTCACTCACGGCCATGCGCAGCGGGTGATCGAGTTTGATCCCGGTGAACTCCAGGGCAGCCGCTTCGATGTTGGCGCCTTCAAAAGGCTCGACGCGGAAGAAGTAGGTGTGATCCGGGTATACAAAACCCTTCTCATCCATGGCAATGGTGGTAGCGGCTATTTCCAGCAAGGCGTCAGTGGCAGAGTTGAAACCACCGGTTTCAACGTCGACAACGACTGGCAGGTATCCACGGAATCGAGCTGCCATCGGGTGGCGTGGACCACCTCCGCCGCCTTGACCGTCCTGTTCGTCGTCGAAATGGTCTTCACTCACGCGTGTTCCTCCAGCAGGCGCCAGCGCAGTTTTTCACCGGCGCGCAGCGGGATAACGGTCAGCTCGCCAAATGGCAGGCTGGTTGGGGCGGTCCACTCGTCGCGGACCAGGGTGATGCGATCGGTGTTCACCGGCAGGCCATAGAAGCGCGGGCCGTTAAGGCTGGCGAAGGCTTCGAGCTTGTCCAGCGCATTGCGTTGTTCGAACGCTTCGGCGTACATCTCGATCGCCGCATAAGCGGTGTAGCAACCGGCACAACCGCAAGCGGCTTCCTTGGCGTGCTGGGCGTGCGGCGCCGAGTCGGTGCCGAGGAAGAACTTGTCGCTGCCGCTGGTGGCGGCGTCGAGCAGGGCTTCCTGATGGGTATTGCGCTTGAGAATCGGCAAGCAGTAGAAATGCGGCCGAATTCCGCCGACCAGCATGTGGTTGCGGTTGTACAAGAGGTGATGCGCGGTGATGGTCGCGCCAACGTTGGCCGAAGCCTCGTTGACGAACTGCACGGCGTCCGCGGTGGTGATGTGTTCGAACACCACTTTGAGCGTCGGGAAGCGCTCGACCACACGACGCATGTGCTCATCGATGAAAAGTTTTTCGCGGTCGAACACGTCGACATCGCCACGGGTGACTTCACCGTGAACCAACAAAGGCATCCCGACTTCGGCCATGGCCTCGAGCGCAGGAAAAATCTTGTCGATGCTGGTGACGCCAGAGTCCGAGTTGGTGGTCGCGCCGGCCGGGTACAACTTGGCGGCGTGCACGAAGCCGCTGGCCTTGGCCTCACGAATTTCTTCGGGCTGGGTACGGTCGGTCAGGTAAAGCACCATCAATGGTTCGAAACGACTGCCGGCCGGGCGTGCAGCGATAATCCGCTGGCGATAGCCGTCGGCTTCAGCGGCGTTGCGCACCGGAGGTACCAGGTTGGGCATGATGATGGCGCGACCAAAGGTGCGCGCGACATCCGCAACGGTATTGGTCAACACGGCACCATCGCGAAGATGAATGTGCCAGTCGTCGGGACGCAGCAGGGTCAGGCGGTCGGACATGAGGGGATTCCAGGCGGGTCAAACTCAGGGGAATGCTACCGGAAAAGACTCTCTCAGGCACTCGCTATCAAGTTTTGCAGGAAGCTTCCGATATCCAACAGGTACGCCGTAAACATGTGTGTGTCGGTCTTTTTGTTGTAGAAGCCAGTGGAGCCTCCCGTGCGCCAGCGTTATTTAGCCTTGCTCAGTGTGTTTGCCAGCCTTCCCGCGATGGCGCTCACTTTCCAGACCCGTCTGGAGAGCATCGAGTGGACGGTCGAAGGGGACAAGTTCGAGTGCCGCCTGACTCAACCGATTACCGATTTCGGTTCGGGTGAGTTCGTGCGTCGCGCCGGCGAGCAGGCGACGTTTCGTCTGAAAGCCTACAACTCGATGGTCGGCGGCGGCTCGGCGACCTTATTGGCGGCCGCTGCACCCTGGCAGCCGGGGCGTGGCGACATCAATCTCGGTTCCGTACAGATCGGCAGCGGCAATGTGCTGTTCAACAGTTCGCAGGTTCAGGCCGGACGCTTGATCAGTGGCCTGATGGATGGGCGCAGTCCGGTCGTCCGACATTATTCGGGTGATGGCCGGGTCTCGGAAGTGCGGCTGTTGCCGGTCAAGTTCAGCAAGGCGTTCAACGATTATCAGGGCTGCGTGGCGAAGCTGCTGCCGAAGAACTTCGAGCAGGTTAAACAGACGCAAATCGGCTTTCCCGGCGACGGCCTCGATCTCGACACGCAGGCCAAGGCTCAGTTGCAGGTGATGCTGGAGTTCATGAAGGCCGATCCGACGGTCAATCACATCGAACTCGACGGCCACTCCGACAACAGCGGCAACCGCCTGACCAATCGTGACTTGTCGCGGCGTCGAGCGCTGGCGGTTATGGAGTTCTTCAAGGCCAACGGTGTTCAGGAATCGCAGATTACCGTGCGCTTCCACGGCGAGCGCTATCCGTTGGCGCCCAACACCAATGCGACCAATCGGGCGAAAAACCGTCGGGTCAATGTGCACCTCGCGCGGGTCGCGCCCACCGAGCAACCGGCGCCCCAATCAACAGCATCGGCGAGCGCCGCGAAGACCTCCTGAACCGGCTGTCATCGTCGCCCGCTCGACATAATCTGTCGCTTCGTCGTCATAAGCTGTCGCGCCTCTGTAAATTATCCTGCATGACCGGTAGACTTGACGGCTTTCCGTAGAACCCCGTGGAGTGATGGCATGGCGGACGTAAACAAGGTCGTTCTGGCGTATTCCGGCGGCCTGGACACTTCGGTGATCCTCAAGTGGCTGCAGGATACTTATAACTGTGAAGTCGTGACCTTCACCGCTGACCTGGGTCAGGGCGAAGAGGTCGAACCTGCACGTGCCAAGGCTCAGGCCATGGGCGTGAAAGAGATCTACATCGACGATCTGCGCGAAGAGTTCGTGCGCGATTTCGTTTTCCCGATGTTCCGCGCCAACACCGTTTACGAAGGCGAGTACCTGCTGGGTACTTCCATCGCTCGTCCGTTGATCGCCAAGCGCTTGATCGAAATCGCCAACGAAACCGGCGCTGACGCCATTTCCCACGGCGCCACCGGCAAAGGCAACGACCAGGTTCGTTTTGAACTCGGCGCCTACGCCTTGAAGCCAGGTGTGAAAGTGATTGCACCGTGGCGCGAATGGGACCTGCTGTCCCGTGAAAAGCTGATGGATTACGCTGAAAAGCACAACATCCCGATCGAGCGTCACGGCAAGAAAAAATCCCCGTACTCGATGGATGCCAACCTGCTGCACATCTCCTATGAAGGCGGCGTGCTGGAAGACACCTGGACCGAGCACGAAGAAGACATGTGGAAATGGACCGTCTCCCCGGAGAAGGCTCCAGATAAAGCGCAGTACCTGGAACTGACCTACCGCAACGGCGACATCGTTGCATTGGACGGCGTCGAAATGACTCCAGCGACGGTGCTGGCGACCCTGAACCGTATCGGTGGCGAACACGGCATCGGCCGCCTCGACATCGTCGAGAACCGTTACGTGGGCATGAAGTCCCGGGGCTGCTACGAAACCCCAGGCGGCACCATCATGCTGCGCGCTCACCGTGCGATCGAATCGATCACCCTGGACCGTGAAGTGGCTCACCTCAAAGACGAGTTGATGCCTAAATACGCCAGTCTGATCTACACCGGTTACTGGTGGAGCCCTGAGCGTCTGATGCTGCAACAGATGATCGATGCTTCCCAGGCACACGTGAACGGCGTTGTGCGCCTGAAGCTGTACAAGGGCAACGTCATCGTCACGGGTCGCAAGTCCGACGAATCGTTGTTCGACGCCAACATTGCGACATTTGAAGAAGATGGCGGCGCCTACAACCAGGCGGATGCGGCTGGCTTCATCAAGCTGAACGCCCTGCGCATGCGTATTGCGGCGAACAAGGGTCGGAAGCTTTTCTGAAGTTTCTGACGCTCTGATGGAATTTGTGGCCTTGTTTTGACAAGGCCACAAATTTGGAAATAGGGATTTTTCTTTCTGACATTGCGATTCATCTTTCTTGTTTCGTAAGCGCCATTCCTGCCTGCTGCTCTCCTGTCGATCGTAAAACGCTACTGACCGCTGTGGGCCAGTCTGGCGAGTTGATCAATGACCGTCACGTCGTGTGAGCTCACATTGTAAGCAATGCAAAACGGTGCGCCGTTGCGTTTCTTTACGTGTCTGAAAAATTTGATCGCGCTTTCTTTCAGTAAATTCTCTGATTCGGCACTGGTGAGAAACACGACAACTTGCGTCGAATCTCCCTTGGGTAACCGAATCCTTTCCAGAAACTCGCGGAATTCGTTTTTTCTGTTCATCCATCGCGCATCAATGATGTGCAGGTCTTCAAGACGCTCGGGCAACTCGATGTGGTGCTGGATCGAGAAGTTTTCCCGTCCGCCGTTTTCGCCAGGCGTGCCTTGAGCAACATCCGGACGCTCGGCATTGTCCATGACTTTTATGAAGTGCTTTCCCTTCTCAAAATCGGACGGCGCATAGAGCGATCGATAATTGAAGTTGAGGGTGGCGAAGAACAGAAGAAGCAAATAAAAAGGAAAGCTGATCAAAAACCAGATATAGAGCTCTCGTTCCTTATTATCGAGGAACGGCAGGGAGACGGCTGCCGATGTTTCAGACAGTGTTGCGAATATTGCGATGACTGTCATGGGGTTGGTGATTCTCTGTTTGAGTTTTATCATGTTTTGTACTCATATAAGTTTGTCTTTTCTCGTTGGGTTAATGGGTGATAGTTGAGTGTTGCGATCTTTATGTTAACTGTGAATTTATAGTTGGCCTATATCTGTTTTATCTTGGTTGAGTTGTTGGAGTGCTTTTGCTGTAAAGTTTTGTGTGTGGTGTTTTCAATGTGTCGCACAAGCGCTGAAATGTAGGTTCTCGTAAAGAGTAGCTCAACTACAGGCCTCGTCGGGCTAGAGATATTGATTTATTTTTCTGGTTTTATTTTTGTAGATTGATACAAAAAAATTGTTGAAGAGTGGCATGTCATAAAGCAAATAAAATTTCCGACACGCCGCTCTCGAAGATTTCTTGTAAGAATATTCCGTATTGTTTGTAGGGAATGTCTCTCGGTGTGGGTGACCGAGAGGGGCAGCGTGCCATGGGTGAAACGACTAGGCTATTGTGCGGGCTCTAAAAATTCGAACAGCGAAAATTGGACTTGCCCATGAATAAAGTGCTGATCGTGGATGATCACCCCGTCATTCGTCTTGCGGTACGTATGCTGATGGAGCGTCATGGCTACGAAGTCATTGCAGAAACAGATAATGGCGTGGATGCCTTACAACTGGCTCGTGAACATATGCCGGATATTGTCATCCTGGATATAGGAATACCGAAGCTGGATGGACTGGAAGTCATTGCGCGCCTTGTCTCGGCAGCAATGCCAATGAAAGTACTGATATTGACTTCCCAGGCGCCTGGACATTTTTCGATGCGTTGCATGCAGTCCGGTGCTGCCGGATATGTTTGCAAACAACAGGATCTCACTGAGTTGCTCAGTGCAATAAAGGCTGTATTGTCAGGCTACAGTTATTTTCCCAATCAAGCCCTGCATACAGTGCGTTCCAGTCTGGGGAACGCCAGTGAAGCCGATATGGTGGATCGTCTGTCGGGGCGGGAGATGATGGTTTTGCAACAGTTGGCCCGAGGCAAGACCAATAAGGAAATTGCCGATGGAATGTTCCTCAGCAACAAAACCGTCAGTACTTACAAGACTCGCCTGTTGTTGAAGCTCAATGCGCGATCCTTGGTGGACTTGATCGAGCTGGCTCAACGCAATGGGCTGGTGTGACTGCACCAGCGCTTCACGGGGCTTGGTAAATGGGCGTTTTCGAGGTTTCACACTTAAAAAAAAGCCTCCGTTTCGGGAGGCTTTCAGATGTCATAGGTCAAAATCGTAATCGGCCAACTGTTTTTGCAGTCGGCGCTCCTCCAGTAAGTTGTCGATCGTGCGGCGTTTGCTCAGGTTGGTCTTTGCCACTTCAACCACCGGTTCCGCGTCATCGGCCTCAACGGGTGTGAAGTCCTCTTCTACGTCCAATTGCTCTTTGCCAGTGCTCATAAGGTTAACTCCAGGCTAAGACTGCCTTTGGCGCCCCTTATAGCGACAATCTCTCCGCGGGTAAAAAAGATTTTTTCAATCGATAAATCAAAAAACCTAATAGCGCCTCAATCGTCCGAAGTCTTGTGCTTGTATTCGCACAGGTCTTCGATCCGGCAACTGCCACAACGGGGCTTGCGGGCCAGGCAGACGTAACGTCCGTGAAGAATCAGCCAGTGATGGGAATCGAGCAGGTATTCCTTGGGCACAAACTTCATCAGTTTTTTCTCGACCTCGACCACGTTTTTGCCTGGCGCAATGCCGGTACGGTTACTGACCCGGAAAATGTGGGTGTCCACGGCCATGGTCAGTTGGCGAAAGGCTGTGTTGAGCACCACGTTGGCGGTTTTACGGCCAACGCCGGGCAGCGCTTCCAGCTCTTCGCGGGTCTGCGGTACTTCGCCCGCATGACGTTCCACCAGCAAGCGACACGTCTCGATCACGTTTTTTGCCTTGCTGTTGAACAGGCCGATGGTCTTGATGTGTTCCGACAATCCCTCGACGCCCAGCGCATAAATCGCCTGCGGCGTATTGGCCACCGGGTAGAGTTTCGCGGTGGCCTTGTTAACGCCGACATCGGTCGATTGCGCTGAGAGAATCACGGAGATCAGCAATTCGAACGGCGAGGAGTAGGCCAGTTCGGTCTTCGGTTCCGGGTTGTCTTCATGCAGCCTACGGAAAATTTCCAGACGTTTTGCAGCATTCATAGGCAGTGCGTTTCCTCGAAAACGGTCAGTGTGAGGGATTCGGGCGGGACCAGGCCTGCCAGGCAGCGATCACCAGCCCCAGCAGAATGAATCCACCGGGGACCAGAGTGGCCAGGTGCACGCCTCCATTGCCGATAAGTTCGCGCAACAGGCCCAAGCCGACCATCAGCGCGCCGAACAGGCCACAGAGGCGAAGACGGTCGCGCAATGCGCTCTGGAAGAAGCCCGTGTGATCAAGAACGACACATTGCAAGGCGATGAGTCCGGCATAGATTCCCACCTGCTGATGCCATTTGAGTGACCAGACTTGTGCCGCGATTTCCGCGCAACTGGTCAGCGTGGCGGCCAGCAAAATGCCGGCAAACAGTCGGGCAGACGGAACAAGTCGGGGTCGCAGGGCCGCCATGCCGACGCCGTAGGCACTGATCACCACAATGAACATCAACCACAGGCCAAGTGCGGTCATCCATGAGTCGGTGGCGCCAATCAGCGGTGCGAGCATCAGCGAGTTCTGCAGCGTCGATGACTTATTCATGGGGACTGTTCCCGATCAACTGTTGCCGATGTTCATCGAAGTAGCGCAAGGCATCGTGGATGGCGTTGATCACGGCTCTTGAAGTGATGGTCGCCCCTGCGATCTGATCAAACTGGCCCTGATCCTTTTTCAACGCCCAGCCATTGTCGGCCGGTTCGTTTCGTGACTTGCCGGCAAAGGCGTTGAGCCAGGCATTCGGCCAGTCGGCGATTCGCGCACCCAACCCCGGAGTCTCTGATTGCTTGAGGGATTTGATCCCCACCAACTTGCCGTTTGCGCCGATGGCGATCAACAAGTCGATACTGCCCGTATAACCCAATGCCTGACTGCGCAACAAAACGACGCTGGGTTGGCCAGCCTTGGTCGCCAGGTAGCCGCCTTGCAATGTGCTGTTGGTCAACACGGCATCGTCGAGGCGCAACGGTTGTTCCAGCGGTTGATTGTCGTAACTGTCAGCGGGCAGCAGGTCCAGCAGATTACGGCTGTCGATCAGGCGCTGTTCAGTCGCAATGCGTGGCGCGCTGCTCTGCTGCACAAGGTAAGTTGCGCCAATCCCCAGGCCTGCCAGCACGACCAGAATCACCACGCTCGACGCTCGGTTCATGGCGCAGCACGCTCCTGTCTCGACGCGACAAATCGGTCCAGCGCCGGCACGCAGAGGTTCATCAACAGCACCGCAAACGCCACGCCGTCCGGATAACCGCCCCAGGTACGAATCAAGTAAGTCAGCAGTCCCACACCCGCGCCGAACAGCAGTCGGGCGCCAGGGTTTTGGCGCCCGACACCGGTTCCGTCACGATAAAGAACGCACCCAGCATGCTCGCGCCGGTGAGCAGATGAAACAGTGGCGAGCCATGGGAATCGGACCCCGAGCCGTTCCAGCACAGCAGGCTGATGACGAACAGGCTGGCAAGCATGCCGACCGGTGCGTGCCAGCTGAACACCCGTCGTTGCAGCAGAAACACGCCGCCCGCCAGAAAGGCGAGGTTGACCCACTCCACGCCGCGCGCACCGAAGTGACCGAAGGCCGGATTGCCAGCGAAGAGTTCGTCCATGGTCAGGCTTTTGTTGATTCGCAAGCTGTCCAGCGCCGTGGCCTGGACCCAGGCATCCGGCGTCTGGCTGAGGCTGAAACCGAACACTTGTTGCAAACCACCGAGCAGGTCCATGCCGTGGGACGACGGCCAATGGGTCATCTGCTGGGGAAACGTCACCATCACCAGGGCAAAACCGAGCATCGCCGGGTTGAACGGATTTTTTCCGACGCCGCCATACAGCTGTTTGCCGACCAGCGCGAACGCCGCGGCACAGACCGTCAGCCACCACGGGCAATACGGCGGCAAGGCCAGGGCCAGCAACGTCGCGCTGACCAGTGCACTGCCGTCGCTCAAGGTGGGTTTGAGCTCCCGCTTGCGCAACTGCAACACCGTCGCTTCAACGGCCAGCGCGGTCACGCCGGCCAGCATCAGGTTGATCAATACACCCCAGCCATACAACCAGAACAACACCAGCATGCCCGGCACGGTGGCCAGCAACACCAGCTTCATGGCCTGCTGCAGGCGCTCGTCGACCGATTCAAGGGGCGACATAGGCATCCACCTGACGCTCGGCTTCCTGGAGACGGGCGCGCGCCTTGTTCATCAGTTCGGCGGGTGTGTCGGTGCGTCGTTCGAGTTTGCTGACGTCGGCGCGAGCGTAGGCCAATTCGGTTTTCAGCTGGCGAAGCTGGTTGTCGATGGGACGTTTTTCAACACGCGCCAGGTCAGGTAAAGGTTGTTCGCTCGAAGCCTCGGCGGTGTGGAGGGCTTTTTCGGCGTCGCCGAGTGCGCATTGCAAGGCTTCGATTTGCTCGGCCGGCGCTTCGCTGGTTTGAGCTTTCTTGAGTTCGGCGCGGCGCATGGCCAGCTGGATCTTCGCTCGTTTCAGCTCGGCGTCCTTTACTGGCTCAATGGGTGCAGCGGTAGGCAGTGCACTGCTTTCCAATTGCGCCAGGGCTTGTTCGCACGCTTCGAACTGCTGTTGCAGGACAACCAGTTGCGATTGCTGTTCGAAGGTCGGCGGATGGCCGAACGCTTTGAGCGATTTGTTCAGTTGCGCGCGGCTCATTGCCAGATCGATCTTGGCTTTCTTCAGCGCCGCATCGGCATTCGCCGCTTTCTGCACACGGACCCTTTCCAGCGCGGCCTGAACCGGGTCGAGCGTCGTCACTTCAGTGTGCTGCGCCGCACGATGTGCCCGGGCCTGGCGCTCGGCGAGTTTCTGTTCTTCTTCGCGATGCAAACGCGCATTGCGCTGTTCAAAACGGCGCCGTGCGTGATTGCGTTTGGCGGCACGCGCCTGTTGTTCTTCAAGACTGAACGCCAGGCCACCGACAATCGGCAACACCGTGGCCAGCGGCAACGGCCGCATCTCGATGCAATCCACCGGGCAAGGCGCCACGCAGAGGTCGCAACCGGTGCATTCGTCGATGATCACCGTGTGCATCAATTTCGCCGCGCCGACGATGGCATCTACCGGACAGGCCTGAATGCATTTGGTGCAACCAATGCACTCGGCCTCGCGGATGTAGGCGATTTGCGCCGGGGCCGAACCGCGACTGACGTCCAGTTCCAGCACCGGTACTTTCAGCAATTGGGCCAGTGCCGAGATGGTTTCGCTGCCCCCGGGCGGACACTTGTTGATCGGCTCGCCACTGGCAATGCCCTCGGCGTACGGCTTGCACCCGGGGTGGCCACACTTGCCGCACTGGGTCTGCGGCAAAAGCGCGTCGATGCGTTGAATCAGACTCATGTTTTGATCAGTCCGCTGAATCCGAGAAAAGCCACTGCGATCAAACCGGCGCCGATCAGGTCGATCGGCAGGCCGCGAAAGGGCAGGGGAACATCGTTATCGAGGGTGCGCTGGCGCAAGTCGCAGAACAGACTCAGCACCAGCCAGAAACCCAATCCGGCACCGAGGCTCAGGGCCGTGGCGTGGAAAAATCCCTTGTCGTCCCGCACGTTGATCAGCGCCAGCCCGAGGACGCTGGCATTGCCCAGAAGTAATGGCCAGAGACCTTCGAACGACAGCGTGGAAAACAGCTTCGGCAGCAGCGTCAGCAGCGGCGCGATCAGCAAAACGCTCAGTGGTAAAAACACGAACAGGCCCAGCGAACTCAACCCCAGCGGCACCAGCAGCCAGTGATAGAGGGCATGACCGAGCATGCCGACGATCAGCATCAGGCAGGTCGTCGCGATACCCAGCGCATGCACCTGACGGCGCTCTGTGCCAAGCAGCGGATCGACGCCCAGCGGCCAGTGCAACACGAAGTTGTTGATCAGGGCAGCGCTGATAAGCGTAAGAACAATCTCGGTCATGATCGTGCCGGAAGAAAGAAGGCTCTTTAACGGGGTGGTCTAAAAAGCTTAGGCATTATCCGGCAAGGAAGGAGGGTGGGCCAGATATGAAAATCCCACAGTCGCGCCGGGCACGACTGTGGGATCGGTTTACTGCAGAGCCTTACTTGATGCGCTGGCCTGGCTTGGCGCCGCTGTCAGGGCTGAGCAGGTAGATTTCTTCACCGCCAGGGCCGGCCGCCATCACCATGCCTTCGGAGATACCGAACTTCATTTTCCGTGGCTTGAGGTTGGCGATCATCATGGTCAGGCGACCATTGAGCTTGGACGGATCCGGATAAGCGCTCTTGATTCCGGAGAACACGTTGCGTTGCTCGTCACCGATGTCCAGGGTCAGGCGCAACAGCTTGTCGGCACCTTCTACATGTTCGGCCTTGACGATCAGGGCGACGCGCAGGTCGACCGCGGCAAAGGCGTCGAACTCGATCTCCGGCGACAGTGGATCCTTGGCCAGTTCGCCGTTGCCGGCAGGTGCCGCTTCGCCGGTGTCGGTCTGGCTGGCGGTCAGGTCTTCTTTCGAAGCATCGGTCATGGCTTGCACTTTCACCGGGTCGATACGGGTCATCAACGGTTTGAACTCGTTCAACTGATGGTTGCTGAGCAAGGTCGCGTGGTCGTTCCAGGTCAGCGGTGCGACGTTCAGGAACGCCTCGGCATCGGCGGCCAGCAATGGCAGCACCGGTTTGAGGAAAATCACCAACTGGCGGAACAGGTTGATGCCCAGGGCGCAGATGGCCTGGACTTCATCGTGCTTGCCTTCCTGTTTGTTCAGCGACCACGGTGCCTTGTCGGCGATCCAGGCGTTGGCGCGGTCGGCCAGGCCCATGATCTCGCGCATGGCGCGGGCAAAGTCGCGAGCCTCGTAGGCTTCGGCGATGCTTGGCGCTGCGGCGAGGAACGCTTCGGTCAGTTCCGGTGCGGCGTTACCCGCCACCAGCACGCCAGCGTTGCCTTTGTGGATGAAACCGGCGCAGCGGCTGGCGATGTTGACGACTTTGCCGACCAGGTCGGAGTTGACCTTCTGCACGAAGTCTTCGAGGTTCAGGTCGAGGTCATCGACGCCACGGCCCAGCTTGGCCGCATAGTAATAACGCAGGTATTCCGGCGACAGGTGATCCAGGTAGGTCCGGGCCTTGATGAAGGTGCCACGGGACTTGGACATTTTCTGACCGTTGACGGTCAGGTAGCCGTGCACGTTGATGCCGGTCGGTTTACGGAAACCGGCGCCTTCGAGCATCGCTGGCCAGAACAGGGCGTGGAAGTTGACGATGTCCTTGCCGATGAAGTGGTACAGCTCGGCCGTGGAGTCCTTGCCCCAGAACGCATCGAAATCCAGCTCCGGCGTACGGTTGCACAGGTTCTTGAAGCTGGCCATGTAGCCGATCGGTGCGTCCAGCCAGACGTAGAAGTATTTGCCTGGCTCGTCAGGAATTTCGAAACCGAAGTACGGCGCATCGCGGGAGATGTCCCACTGTTGCAGGCCGGCATCCAGCCATTCGGCGATCTTGTTGGCCACGGCGTCTTGCAGGGTGCCGCTGCGGGTCCAGGCCTGCAGCATTTCCTGGAAGTCCGGCAGCTTGAAGAAGAAGTGTTGGGAATCCTTGAGCACCGGGGTGGCGCCAGAGATCGCCGACTTCGGATCCTTCAGGTCGGTCGGCGCGTAGGTTGCACCGCATTTTTCGCAGTTGTCGCCGTACTGGTCTTCGGTGCCGCACTTCGGGCAGGTGCCCTTGATGAAGCGGTCGGCCAGGAACATTTTCTTTTCCGGGTCGAAGTACTGAGTGATCGAGCGCTGGGCGATGTGCCCGGCGTCGCGCAGCTTCAGGTAGATCTGGCTCGACAGCTCACGGTTTTCTTCGGCGTGAGTGGAGTGGAAGTTGTCGAAGTCCACCAGGAACTCGGCAAAGTCGGCGCTGTGTTCAGCCTGGACGTTGGCGATCAGTTGTTCCGGGGTGATGCCTTCCTTTTCCGCGCGCAACATGATGGCCGAACCGTGAGCGTCGTCGGCGCAGACATAAATGCATTGGTTGCCGCGGTGCTTCTGGAAGCGCACCCACATATCGGTCTGGATATATTCCAGCATGTGGCCAAGATGGATCGAACCATTGGCATAGGGCAGGGCGCTGGTGACGAGGATCTTGCGTGGCTCGGACATGGGGCTCGGCTACTTGATGAAACGGAGGTCCGCCACTATAAAGCGCCGGCGCATATTTTTCACCCCGTCAGCCTGTTTCCGGTTGCATCGAATGCCCAAACCTGTGAACAGGCAGTTTGAGGGTGAAAGTGCTTTTGTGGCGAGGGAGCTTGCTCCCGCTGGGCGGCGAAGTCGCCCCAAACCCTGCAACCCGGTTTCGGCAGAAGGAACGCGTTCGTCTGATTGCGACTGCTTCGCAGCCGAACGGGAGCAAGCTCCCTCGCCACGGGAATGTGTTCGCTACAAATGATCGTGTGACATGCCGCCCCGAGCTCAGAACGGTTAGGATACCCGCCTGATTTTCCAGTCTTGCTATCGGAGTTGCCCATGAGCGCCGTCAATCGCGCAGCGGTGGAAGCCGTCCTTCGCCAGTACACCGACCCTTACCTGAACCAGGACCCGGTCAGCGCCGGGTGCGTGCGTAACATCGACATCCAGGGTGATCGCGTCAGCGTCCAGCTGGAGTTGGGTTACGCCGCCGGGCTGTTCAAAAGTGGCTGGGCACAGATGCTGCAAATGGCCATCGAAGGCCTCGACGGCGTCGCCAGCGCCCGCGTTGATATCACCAGCGTGATCGCCGCGCACAAGGCCCAGGCACAGATTCCGGGCCTGGCCAACGTCAAGAATGTCGTCGCCGTGGCGTCCGGCAAAGGGGGGGTGGGCAAATCCACCACCGCCGCCAACCTCGCGCTGGCCCTGGCCCGCGAAGGCGCCAAGGTCGGGATCCTCGACGCGGACATTTACGGTCCGAGCCAGGGCATCATGTTCGGCATTCCCGAAGGCACCCGACCAAAGGTCAAGGATCAGAAGTGGTTCGTGCCGATCGAGTCCCATGGCGTCGAAGTGATGTCGATGGCGTTTTTGACCGACGACAACACGCCGATGGTCTGGCGTGGGCCGATGGTCTCCGGTGCTCTGTTGCAACTGGTGACACAAACCGCCTGGGGCGATCTGGATTACCTGGTCATCGACATGCCGCCAGGCACCGGCGACATCCAGCTGACCCTGGCGCAAAAAGTGCCGGTGGCCGGCGCGGTCATTGTCACCACCCCGCAAGACCTGGCGTTACTTGACGCACGCAAAGGCGTGGAGATGTTCCGCAAGGTCAACATCCCGGTGCTGGGCGTGGTGGAAAACATGGCCGTGCACATCTGCTCGAACTGCGGGCATGCCGAGCATCTGTTCGGTGAGGGCGGTGGTGTGAAGCTGGCCAACCAATATGGCGTTGAACTGCTGGCTTCGTTGCCGCTGGCAATGGCCATTCGCGAACAGGCCGACGGCGGCAAGCCAACGGTGATCGCCGAGCCGGACAGCCCGATTGCGCTGGTCTACCAGGAACTCGCCCGCCATGTCGGCGCGCGGATTGTGTTGCAGGAAGCGGTATCGCCGGCGATGCCGAACATCACCATCAGCGACGATTGATGGCCTGAAACACAATCAACTGTGGGAGCTAGCCCGCTAGCGATAACGGATTCACATTCAACAAATATGTTGACTGAACCCCCGCAATCGCTAGCAGGCTAGCTCCCACATTGATCTATGGGGGTTTAAACCCGCAACCCGCCATCCATCTCCAGAATCCGACCGGTGTAGTAGTCGTTCTCGAAAATGTACGCCGCCGAATGAGCGATTTCTTCCGGCTTGCCCATACGCTTGAGCGGAATCCCGGACGTCATCTTCTCCAGCGCTTCAGGCTTCATGCCCAGCGTCATCTCGGTTTCGATAAAGCCCGGCGCAATACCCGCCACACGAATGCCATAGCGCGCCAGTTCCTTCGCCCAGGTCACGGTCGCCGCCGCCACACCGGCCTTGGCAGCGGAGTAGTTGGTCTGGCCGACGTTGCCGGCACGGGAGATCGACGAGATATTGATGATTGCGCCGCTGTTGTTAAGCTCGACCATTTTTGCCGCGACTTCACGGGTGCACAGGAACACGCCGGTCAGGTTGACGTCGATCACCGCCTGCCATTGAGCCAGGCTCATCTTGGTCATCTCGCCGTCCTTGACCTTGAGCAGCAAGCCGTCGCGCAGGATCCCGGCGTTGTTGATCAGGCCATGGATCGCGCCGAAATCTTCGGCCACCTGGGCGACCATGTGCGTCACTTGCTCTTCATTGGCGACGTTGCACAGGTAGGCGCGGGCCTCGACACCCTTGGCCTTGCACGCGGCAACGGCGTCGTCGAGTTTTTCCTGGTTCAGGTCAACCAGCGCAAGCTTCGCGCCTTTGCCGGCGAAATACTCGGCCATGGAACGGCCTAAACCCTGGCAACCGCCAGTGATAATGATTACTTTGTCAGTGAGTTGCATTCGCATGTCCCGGTAACAGGTTGGAGTGGTCTTCCTGCAAGAGAGCCTCTCGATCTGCACCGGACGTGCACATGAGAACTGCCCCGATGGCGGACTGTAACTTTCACCAGTCGCCTGTCCGTTTTTTCGACGGATTCTATATAAGGAGTCATAAATTGAGCGTTGAAGCGGCCAAGAATGCCCGAGAATTGCTTCTCAAGGAATACCGTGGAGTGCTCTCGACGCACTCCAAGGCGATGCCCGGCTTCCCGTTTGGTTCGGTGGTTCCGTACTGCCTGGACGGGCAGGGTCGGCCGCTGATCCTGATCAGCCGCATCGCCCAGCACACGCATAACCTGCAGAAAGACCCGAAATGCTCACTGTTCGTGGGCGAGCGTGAGGCCGAAGACGTGCAAGCCGTCGGTCGCCTGACCTACCTCGCCGAAGCGGAAAAGCTTGAGGACGAGGCCGCCATCGAAGCAGCGGCCGAGCGTTACTACCGCTATTTCCCGGATTCGCAGAGCTACCACAAGGCCCACGATTTCGATTTCTGGGTGCTCAACCCCGTGCGTCACCGCTACATCGGCGGTTTCGGCGCGATTCACTGGGTCGATCAGCTGACCCTGGCCAATCCTTTCGCGGGCAAGGCGGAAGTGAGCATGGTCGAGCACATGAATGCCGATCACGCCAAAGCCATCGCCCACTATGTCGACCTCGCCGGCCTGCCGAAAACCGAACCGGCACAATTGGCCGGGATCGACACGGAAGGCATGCACCTGCGCATCGGTCAGGGACTCTACTGGCTACCGTTTCAAGCGCCATGTAATACGCCGACACAAGTCCGTGAAGCCTTGGTTTTCCTGGCTCACGCCGAGCATTGGCCGAAAAATGAAGTGGCTGACGCTTGAATTCACGCAATGGCGACGTCATCTAGGGAACACTGGCAAGGCATTCTTGCGTTGAGGAACCATTTGATGCGCCCTTTTTTGTTGCTCTTTGTGCTGTTTCCGGTGTTGGAGCTGTTCGTATTCGTCAAGGTAAGCGGGGCGATCGGGTTTTTTCCGGCCCTGCTGCTGGTCATTCTCGGCTCGATGCTCGGCGTATTCGTGCTGCGTATCGCCGGCCTGGCAACCGCGCTGCGTGCGCGTGAAAGCCTGAACCGCGGCGAACTGCCGGCCCAGACCATGCTCGAAGGCCTGATGCTGGCACTGGCCGGTGGTCTGTTGATTCTGCCGGGCTTCGTCACTGACGTGCTGGGTCTGATCATGTTGCTGCCGATCTCTCGCCGGTTGCTGGCCAATAAAATGCGCCAGCGCGCCGAAGAGGCGGCGATCCGTCAACGTGCGTTCGCCGATGATCTTCAGCCACGGGGCGGTCCTGCTCCACAGCAGCCGTTGGGCCGTGAGCCGAACGTGATCGAAGGCGAGTTCGAACACCGCGATTCCAAGTAAACCGTTTCACCTGCACGGCACCTTCGGGTGCCGTGTTCGTTTTCGGGGCATGGATGTAAAAAATTTCGATCCGCGCCCTTGTAATAAGCTTATGCGCCCTTATGTAACGGTCACCGCAAGGTTTCTGGCAATCACGCCAGACAGACTTCCGCGGTTCGCTTGACGAACCGCACCCGGCACCGCCGGATTTGTTAAACCCGCCGGGAATACACCGGCCGATGAAAACCACAATTAGGAGAGATCGACAATGAAGCTTCGTCCTCTGCATGACCGCGTCGTCGTCCGTCGCAGCGAAGAAGAAAAGAAAACCGCTGGCGGTATCGTCCTGCCAGGTTCGGCTGCTGAAAAGCCAAACCAGGGTGAAGTCCTGGCTGTAGGCCCGGGCAAAGCACTGGAAAACGGTGAAGTGCGCGCGCTGGCTGTGAAAGTGGGTGACAAGGTTGTGTTCGGCCCTTACTCCGGCAGCAACACCGTGAAAGTTGACGGCGAAGACCTGCTGGTCATCGGCGAGAGCGAAATCCTCGCTGTTATCGAAGGCTGATTTCCCGCTCATTTTCCCGCTACTACAAAGTATTTAAGGAATATCGATCATGGCTGCTAAAGAAGTTAAATTCGGCGATTCCGCCCGCAAGAAAATGCTCGCCGGTGTCAACGTCCTGGCTGACGCAGTAAAAGCGACCCTGGGCCCTAAAGGCCGTAACGTGATCATCGAGAAGAGCTTCGGCGCTCCGACCATCACCAAGGACGGCGTGTCCGTCGCTAAAGAAATCGAACTGAAAGACCGTTTCGAAAACATGGGCGCGCAGCTGGTCAAAGACGTTGCCTCCCGTGCCAACGATGACGCAGGCGACGGCACCACCACCGCTACCGTTCTGGCTCAGTCGATCGTCAACGAAGGCCTGAAAGCCGTCGCTGCCGGCATGAACCCGATGGACCTGAAGCGCGGTATCGACAAAGCGACCATCGCGATCGTCAAAGAGCTGAAAGCCCTGTCCAAGCCTTGCGCTGACACCAAGGCCATCGCTCAGGTCGGCACCATCTCGGCCAACTCCGACAACTCCATCGGCGACATCATTGCCGAAGCCATGGAAAAAGTCGGTAAAGAAGGCGTGATCACCGTTGAAGAAGGCTCGGGCCTGGAAAACGAACTGTCGGTTGTTGAAGGCATGCAGTTCGACCGTGGCTACCTGTCCCCGTACTTCGTCAACAAGCCAGAGACCATGACTGCCGAGCTCGACGGTCCGCTGATCCTGCTGGTCGACAAAAAGATCTCGAACATCCGCGAAATGCTGCCAGTCCTGGAAGCCGTTGCCAAAGCCGGCCGTCCACTGCTGATCGTGGCCGAAGACGTTGAAGGCGAAGCCCTGGCGACGCTGGTTGTGAACAACATGCGTGGCATCGTTAAAGTCGCAGCCGTCAAGGCTCCAGGCTTCGGCGACCGTCGCAAGGCCATGCTGCAGGACATCGCTGTTCTGACTGGCGGTACCGTTATCTCCGAAGAGATCGGTCTGAGCCTGGAAAGCACTACCCTGGAACACCTGGGTAATGCCAAGCGCGTGATCCTGTCGAAAGAAAACACCACCGTGATCGACGGTGCCGGCGTTGAGGCTGATATCCAGGCTCGCGTTCTGCAGATCCGTCAGCAAGTGGCCGACACCTCGTCCGACTACGACCGTGAAAAACTGCAAGAGCGTCTGGCCAAGCTGTCCGGCGGCGTTGCAGTGATCAAGGTTGGCGCTGGTTCCGAAGTTGAAATGAAAGAGAAGAAAGCCCGCGTTGAAGACGCTCTGCACGCTACCCGTGCAGCCGTTGAAGAAGGCGTGGTACCTGGCGGCGGCGTGGCACTGGTTCGCGCTCTGCAGGCAATCTCCGAGCTGAAAGGCGACAACGATGACCAGAACGTTGGCATCCAGTTGCTGCGTCGCGCTGTTGAAGCGCCACTGCGCCAGATCGTTGCCAACTCCGGCGACGAGCCAAGCGTAGTCGTGGACAAGGTCAAGCAGGGTTCGGGTAACTACGGTTACAACGCTGCCACCGGCGAATACGGCGACATGATCGAAATGGGTATCCTGGACCCGGCTAAAGTGACTCGTTCGGCTCTGCAAGCGGCTTCGTCGATTGCCAGCCTGATGATCACCACCGAAGCCATGATCGCGGAGATCAAGGAAGACGCACCAGCTGGTGGCGGCATGCCAGACATGGGCGGTATGGGCGGCATGGGCGGCATGATGTAAGCCAGCCTTACCCCTGTACTAAAAACCCCGTCTGCGAAAGCAGGCGGGGTTTTTTATTGCCTGGCATAAAGGTGTGTTGTTCATGAGGGCCCCTTCGCGGGCAAGCCTTGCTCCTACAGGTTCAGCGTTGATCGTTTGAACAACGTTGAACCTGTAGGAGCAAGGCTTGCCCGCGAAGGCGTCAGCTCAGGCGCCGATGGGTTCTGCTTTGACGACCTTCTCTGCCTTGGAAGCCGGTCGATACAGGATGTAGTAATACGACCCCAGACAAATCAGCCAGCAGAAAATCGCCGTCCATACGTTGTGCGAGAAAAAGTGCGCGCCCTGCATCATCCGGCTCACGGAAAACACCGTGCCCAGCGCGAAGGCAAGGATAAAGGCTTTACGTGCCAGACGCGGACGCCGATCCCGCAGCACAAAGAACAGCGCAAACAGCGTGAAACCGGTCGCGGCATGCCCGCCGGGCCAGCAACGACCGGGTTTGTCGGTGGGTGGGCGCGGGCTGAGCAGTTCGCTGTAGGTTTCATGACCACCGAACTGTTCAAGACTCCACGGGCATTGAACCGCCGTCACCGCTTTGACCGGCGTGACAAAGGATGTCGCCAGGCCCAGGGACAGCACCAGACAGCCCAGTTCCCGTTTGAACGGTTTGAGCCTGTCGATGAAAAAGGCACCGATTAAACCGAAGATCGCGAACACCGAGAAGGCGATGACCACTTGCTTGGCGCGGTCATGCAGGATGTTTTCGAGGAAGTAACTGTGGCGCCCGATGAAGTCTCCGGCCGCCGGATCATAGAACAGCGTGGCCAGGTCCATGTCCAGGGACGTCAGTTCGAGCAGCACCAGAATGATCGCCGCAACGGCGGGAACACCCAGGCACACCCAGAAATTGAGCGGGCGAGAGGCGGGGCGGGCAAGGGTCGAAACCATGGCAGTTCCTTGATCGGTTAAATGTTCTTGAGAGCGCAGCCGCGCGGAGTTTGAACCCGGTTGTGTCGCCTCTGTGTGAATCGATAGTGAAAAAGTCGTTAACGACTCAACAGGTTTATTGGCAGAGTTTTCAACTGCACACAGTCCTAGCCCTGAGCCACGCCAGGCCTTAAGCTGCGCGGGCCAAGACGGCCGTTACTGTGTACGGAGGAGGTACCCATGCGCATTCTGTTGGTTGAAGACAACCGCGATATCCTGGCCAATCTGGCCGATTACCTGGGGCTCAAGGGCTACACCGTGGATTGCGCACAGGACGGTTTGTCAGGCCTGCACCTGGCGGCCACCGAGCACTACGATTTGATCGTGCTCGACATCATGTTGCCCGGCATCGACGGCTACACCCTGTGCAAACGCCTGCGCGAAGACGCCCGTCGCGACACGCCGGTGATCATGCTCACTGCCCGCGATCAATTGGACGACCGCCTGCAAGGCTTCAAGTCCGGCGCCGATGATTACCTGATCAAACCCTTTGCCCTGTCTGAACTGGCCGCGCGGATCGAAGCCGTGATGCGTCGGGCGCAGGGCGGCGGCCGTCGTACCTTGCAGGTTGGCGATCTGAACTACGACCTCGATACCCTGGAAGTCACTCGCGAAGGGCGCTTGCTGAAACTCAACCCGGTGGGCCTGAAGTTGCTGGCCGTGCTGATGCAGAAAAGCCCGCACGTCCTGCGCCGGGAAATTCTCGAAGAGGCGCTGTGGGGCGATGACTGTCCGGACAGCGACAGCCTGCGCAGCCACGTCCACCAGTTGCGTCAGGTGATCGACAAACCGTTCGCCAAGCCTTTGCTGCAAACCGTGCACGGTGTGGGTTATCGCTTGGCCGAGGGCCGTGATGGAGTTTAAACAGAGCCTTGCTCAACGGATCATCATCGCCTTTGCGCTGATGAGCGCCCTGGTCGCCGGGGCCTTCGCCATGGGCATTGTCGCGACCGTGCACCTGGTGGAAGAAAAACTGATTTCGGCAGGCCTCGGTGGTGATTTGCAACGCCTGCTGTTGATGGACAGCGTGTCTGACTGGAGCCATCGCCCCGAGCCGGACCAGCTGTTCTATTTCAGCGGTGGGCCGGGCGATTTCGAGTTGCCCAAGGATTTGCGCCATCTCGACCCGGGTTTCCATGAAGTGTTCCGGGAGCAGCTGTCGTACCACGCGATGGTCGAAGTCGTCGATGGCCGGCGTTATGTGTTGCTGCAGGACCAGAGTGATTTCGAAGAACGTGAGCGGGTGTTGTTTGCTGTGGTGCTGGTGGGGTTCGTCCTGAGTCTGGCGTTGGCGGTATTCCTCGGCTGGATACTGGCGCGCAAAGTGATGGCGCCTGTTGTGCGGCTGGCCCGTCAGGTGCGCCACCGCGACCAGTTGCTGGGGTTGGCGCCGCCGCTGGCACCGGACTATGCCGCCGATGAAGTGGGCGAGCTGGCCGTGGCCTTCGACGCCACCCTAGGGCGCCTGCGCCAGGCATTGACCCGGGAGCGCTTGTTCACCAGTGACGTCAGTCACGAATTACGCACCCCGTTGATGGTACTGGCCAGTTCCTGTGAGCTGTTATTGGAAAACCCCGGTATCGACCAGCGCGGTCGGGCTCAGGTCGAGCGAATCGCCCGTGCCTGCGAAGAGATGCGCGAGCTGGTGCAGACCTTCCTGATGCTGGCCCGTGCCCAACGTGAAGACGCCGGCATGGCGCCGCAACAGTCGCTGACTCAGGTCGCCGACGGGCTGCTCAATCTGTGGCGCGAACCAATCGAGGCCAAAGGGCTGTCGCTGATGTTCGAACCGGGCAATCCGGCCAGCACCTGCTACAACGCCACGCTTCTGCACGCGGTTATGGGCAACTTGTTGCGCAATGCACTGCATTACACCGAACGAGGCTTCATTCGCTTGACCCTGACGACTGCGGGTTTCAGGGTCGAAGACAGTGGCGTGGGCATTCCCGAAGAAAAACGCGAAGCGATGTTCGAGCCTTTTGTGCGGGGTAACGAGAAACGCGGCGAAGGCCTGGGACTGGGCCTGTCGCTGGTGCAGCGGATTTGCGAAAACCAGGGGTGGAGCGTCAGTCTGACCAACATGGAGCCCCATGGTTGCCGGTTTCAGGTGGAACTTGGTTCGTCGCCTGTGAACTGATCGATCGTTTGGAAATGTGTGGCCCTCAGCCATCATTTTGGTCATGTAAAACCTTGAAATAACTCGGGGTTTTACATGACGTTTTTTTCACGAAGGCATGACCTGACGCTGACACGCCGCTACCTAAGGTGGTTGTCATCAGCAGCTCAGGAGTCCTTGGTGATGGCCAGCCCGATCAAACTTGATTTTTCCGAAAAATACGACGATCAACACGCTCAGGAATATCTGCGCAAACATCAGGATGGCCTTGGCCGCCGACTGTCCCACTGGCGTGACGAGCAGCTGGCGCGACAAGCGCTGGCGTTGGTGGGTGAACCCGGTCTGGTCCTCGATCTACCCTGCGGTGCCGGGCGTTTCTGGCCGTTGCTGGCGGAAAAATCCAACCGTGTGATCATCGGTGCCGACAACTCCGAGTCGATGCTCAAGATCGCTCTACAGGCGCAACCTGCCGAAGTCGTGAAAAGGGTACAACCCTTGCACACTTCTGCATTCGACATCGCCCTTCCTGATAACGCCGTCGACAGCATTTTTTGCATGCGTTTACTGCACCACATTGGTGAAGCCGAGCATCGACTGGCCATTCTGCGAGAATTCGAGCGCGTCACCCGCGACAGCGTGATCCTTTCGTTATGGGTTGACGGCAATTTCAAGGCCTGGAGACGCAAGCGCCTGGAGAAAGGGCGTGAGCAGGAAGGTTACCAAAATCGTTTTGTGTTACCGGCTGCTACGGTCGAAAAGGAATTCGAGCAGGCGGGGTTCCGAATTCAGGAACAACTGGATTTTATCCCGCTCTATGCCATGTGGCGGGTTTACGTATTACGCAAGAGGTAACAGATGGCAGTGCAATGTGCAGCAGATACGGACGTCGCTTCTCAGGATCGTTTTGACCATTTCTGGAACCAGCGCGGCGAATGGGTAGAAGAGCCCAACGTTCGTCGCGGTGGTGAAAGTGGCGTACAGCGAGTCAGGAACAATGATGGACAGCTGTTCTACGCCAAGCGTCAGACCGGGCATGTCTATCGCAGTTGGCTGCACCCGTTCGGTCGGCCGACGGTGCTGCGCGAACGGGACGCGCTCATCGGATTGAGTCTGGTCGGCGTAGGTGTTCCGGAAATCGTTTTCTGTGGTGCGCAACGCGATCCTGTTCACAAGTGGCGCGCATTGCTGGTGACCAAGGCACTGGACGGTTTTGAGGAAATCGAGCACTGGTACGAAGGCGGTGGTCGCGAGCGCCATGGTGAGGCGGTGCATGATTGTGTGCTGAAGGAGCTGGCCGATAACCTGGTGCGCATGCACAAGGCGCGGTGGCAGCACAGTTGCCTTTACATGAAGCACGTCTTCGTCCGGGTTACCGGTGAGGGAGAGGCGGCGAAAGTCGACATTGCTTTGATCGATCTGGAGAAAGGCCGCCAGCGTTTGACCGCCCGTCGCGCCGCGTCCCATGACCTGAAGCAACTGCGTCGCCACTCGTCGTTCAGCACGACGGACTGGCAGAAACTCGTCTACCTTTATGAGACGGCGTTTGGCAGCGCTATCAAAGGTTTATAGCAATGAAACTCGAAATTGCTAGAGGTTTGTTCTTGATAGGAGCCTTGGCAGTTGCTTCGCTGGCGGTGGCGGCTTGGGAGCAGCCCCGCACGCAAGTCCTCAGTTCAGTGAACGGGGACGCGCGTTGTCCGATGCCGCGGGTTGCGAAAGCATCCGTTGCAACCCAACCCGATCATGATTTATTGCTGTTCATGTTCGGGCTTTCTCAAGGACTGAGGCCGCAGAGTTGACCAGATTGAAGCCCAAATAAAAGGCCTCGCAAATGCGAGGCCTTTTTTATTGCGCGGACTTCTGGCCTTCACATTGATTCATTGTGGGAGCGAGCCTGCTCGCGAAAGCGGTGCATCAGTCAACATCAAAGCTGAATGACACACCGCATTCGCGAGAAGGCTCGCCCCCACAGGGGAGTTATGCGTGTTCTTTGGGTTTATCGGGTTTAGCCAACAACGTGTAAACACACGGCAACACAAACAACGTAAACAGCGTCCCGATCGACATCCCCGTAGCGATCACGGTGCCGATGTCGAACCGGCTGACAGCGCCCGCGCCCGTGGCAATGATCAACGGCACCATGCCGAATACCATTGCCGCGGTGGTCATCAACACCGGGCGCAGGCGTATGGCCGCTGCTTCTTCCACCGCCTCGCGCGGCGTCAGGCCCTTTTCCTTGCGCAGCTGATTGGCGAATTCGACGATCAGGATCCCGTGCTTGCTGATCAGCCCGATCAGCGTCACCAGCCCGACCTGGGTGTAGATGTTCATGCTCGACCAGCCGAGGAACAGCGGGATCAACGCGCCACAGATCGACAGTGGCACCGTCACCAGAATCACCAACGGATCGCGGAAACTTTCGAACTGAGCCGCCAGCACCAGGAAAATGATCGCCAGTGCCAGGGCAAACGTCACCCACAGCGCGCTGCCTTCCTGAACGTACTGCCGCGATGCCCCGGCATAGTCGACGGCAAAACCCGCCGGCGCCTCTTCCCGGGCAATCTGACGCACCGCGTCGAGGGCTTCCCCCATGCTCACCAGTGGCACCCCGGACAGGATTGCCGAGTTGAGCTGTTGGAACTGATTCAACTGCCGCGGGCGGGCCCGGTCGGACACGGTGATCAGGGTCGACAGGGCCAGCAGTTCTCCCTTGGTGTTTTTCACGTAATAGTTGTTCAGCCAGTCGGGGTTGTCCCGGAACGGCCGTTCAACCTGCGCGATCACTTTGTAGCTACGGCCTTCAATGGTGAAACGGTTGATTTCCGCCTCACCCAGCAACGTCGCCAGTGTGCCGCCCAGATCCTGCATCGACACACCCATCTGCGCGGCCTTGGCGCGATCGATATCGACCACGACTTCCGGCTTGTCGAACGCCAGGTCGACGTCGACGAAGGCGAACTTGCCGGACTCCATCGCGCGTTTTTTCACCCGGTCCATCACTTGCAGCAGCGACTCGTAATCGTTGGCGGTATTGATCACGAATTGAAACGGCAGCCCCTCGCCGGTGCCCGGCAGGGAAGGCAGGTTGAAGCCGAAAATCTGCAACCCTGGAATGCTTTCCAGTTTGCTCTGCACCTCGGGCAGGATCTGCATTTGCGTGCGGTCGCGGTCGTTCCACGGTTTCAGCAGAAAGCCGCCGATCCCCGATTGCACACCGTTGAAGCCGTTGATCTGGAACGAGGAGTAGTACTCGGGAAACGCCTTGAAGATGGTGATGAACTCGTCGGTGTACGTATTCAGGTAATCGAGGTTGGTTGGCTGCGGGGCGTTGGCCAGCATGAAAATGATGCCCTGATCCTCATCCGGTGCCAGTTCCGACTTGGTGAAGGTGAGCAGCACCGGAATCAGGCACAGCACGATCACCGCAAACACCAGCACCACCGGGCGGGTGTTGAGCGTGCCGTGCAGCATGTTCTGGTAGCGGCGCTTGAGACCTTCGAAAATCAGGTCCAGGCGATGGGCCAGGCCGCTGGGGTTTTCGTCGTGGCGCAGCAAAAAGGCGCACATCATTGGCGACAGGGTCAGGGCGACGATACCGGAGATCACCACCGCCCCGGCCAGGGTCAGGGCGAACTCCTTGAACAGCGCCCCCGTGAGACCGGTGAGGAAACCGATGGGCGCATAGACCGCTGCAAGGGTGATGGTCATCGAGACCACCGGCATGGCGATTTCCCGGGCACCCTCGATGGCGGCGTCCAGCGGGGTTTTGCCTTCCTCGATGTGCCGGTGGATGTTTTCCACCACCACGATGGCGTCGTCCACCACCAGGCCGATGGCCAACACCATCGCCAGCAGGGTCAGCAGGTTGATTGAGTAGCCCATCATCTGCATGAAGAACATCACGCCGATCATCGACAGCGGAATCGTCACTACCGGGATCACCACGGAGCGCAGCGCACCGAGGAACAGAAACACCACGACGATCACGATCAGCACCGCTTCGAACAGGGTTTTCACCACTTCGTCGATCGAGGCCTGGATGAACAGCGTGGCGTCGTAGGCGATTTCACCCTTGAGGTTCGGCGGCAGCTGGGCCTCAAGGTCCGGCATGATCTTGCGCACTTCCTTGATCACGTCCAGCGGGTTGGCACCGGGCGTGGCCTTGATGCCGATGTACACCGAGGGCGTGCCACCAAAGGAGCTGATGGTGTCGTAGTTTTCCGCGCCCATTTCCACCCGCGCGACATCGCTGAGCAGCACGCGGCTGTCGCCATCGACCTTGAGTGGAGTCGCGGCGAAGGCTTCCGCGGATTTGAGCTCGGTGTTGGCGTTGATACTGGTGACCACGTACTCGCCTTTCACTTCGCCAGCGGCGGAGAGGAAGTTGTACTTGCGCACGGCATCGGTCACATCGCTGGCGCTCAAGCCAAAACCGGCGAGCTTCACCGGGTCCAGCCACAGGCGCATGGCGAACACCTGGTTGCCGAGAATCTCGGCTTCGGCCATGCCCGGCAGGGTTGCGAGTTTGGGCTGGATGACCCGCGACAAGTAGTCGGTGATCTGCGGGTTGCTCAGTTCCTTGCTGAAGAAACTGATGTACATCAGCGCCGAGGCGTCGGCGGCTTCCTTGCTCAGCACCGGGTCTTCGGCATCCTGAGGCAGCTGGTTTTTCACCTCGTTGGCCTTGGCCAGCAGCTCGGTGAACAAGCGATCGCTGTTGGAACCGATGCGCGCGTAGATCGAGATCACCGAGAAATTCTGGCGACTGACCGAGGTCATGTAGTCGATGCCCTCGGCGCTCGCCAGGCTCTGTTGCATCGGCTGGGTGATGTAGCCCTGGATGGTCTCGGCGTTGGCCCCGGGGTACGCGGTGGTCACCGTGATCAGGGCGTTTTCCATTTGCGGATACTGGCGCAGCGGCAGCTTGCTCCAGGCCTGGAAGCCCAGCAGCACAATCAGCAGGCTGACCACGGAGGCGAGCACCGGGCGGCGGATGAACGGGTCGGTAAAAGCCATGGGGATTCCTTGATCAGTCCGCGCGCGGCGGGCTGTTCTGCTCGACTAAAGTCTTGTCGTCGCTGATGGCAATGTGTGCGCCGTTGTCCAGTTTGATCTGGCCGGCGGTGATCACCTTTTCGCCGTTCTGCACACCTTTGGTAATCATCACCACACCGTCGCGGCGTTCGCCGGTTTCGATGAAACGGCGTTCGGCGATCAGGATCGGTTCACCCTTGGCGTCTTTTTCCACTTTGCCGTCTTCGGTTTTTTTCTGTGCGACGACGTACAGCGAATTGCCGTACAGCGTGTACGTGATCGCGCTTTCCGGCACGACGATGCGCGGCTGCGGGTCGGGCAACATGACCTGGAGGCTGGCGAACATGCCTGGCAGCAGCTTTCCGTCGGGGTTGGCCAAGGTCGCGCGGACCTGCATGTTGCGCGTGCTGTTTTCGAGTTTGGGATTGATCGCGCTGATGGTGCCGGGGAAGGTCTGCGCCGGGTAGGCCGCGACGACGATTTCAACCGGCTGGCCGATGGCGATCTTCGGCACCGACTGCTCGGGCACGAAAAAGTCGACGTAGAGACTGCCGAGGTCTTGCAGGGTGGCAATCATGGTGCCGCTGGCAAGATAGTCGCCAACGTCGACCTGACGAATGCCGATGGTCCCGCTGAAGGGCGCAACGATGCTTTTTTTGCCGAGCGCAGCCTTGAGTTGATTGACCGTGGCTTTGCTCTTTTTCAGCACCGCCGAAAGTCGGTCGAATTCACCTTTGGAAATGGCCTGGCTGCCAACCAGTTGGCTACCGCGACCGTAATCGAGCTGGGCCAGCCCGAGGTCGGCCTGGGCGGTTTCCAGCAAGGCACTTTCCACGGCGCTGTCGAGGCGCAGGAGGGGTTGGCCGGCCTTGACCTTCTGCCCTGACTCGAACTGCAAATCGATGACGGTGCCGTCGGTCTCCAGGCTCAGGTCCACGCCTTGCAGCGCCGTGAGCGTGCCGACGGTAGGCAGGCGGGCTTGCCAGGGCCGTTCGATGGCAGTGGCCACGGCAACGTTTATCGGCGGTTTCGGCGCGGAGAAACCTTGCACCATCGTGTAGATGGAGAAGGCTTTGTAACCGGCCAGGACCAGCACGATCAGCAGAACAACACCCAACATGATCAGCATGCGGCGACGCAGCATATTTCCAGTTCCTTGGAGAAAATCAGGTGAGACAGGCGGGCACATTACTCTGAGTGGGAGGGTGAATCCAACTGGCACTTTTCACAGGCGGGCATGCAATGCGGCGAACAAAATAACTGTGGCGAGGGAGCTTGCTTCCGCTGGACTGCGTAGCAGTCCCATTTTTTAGGGCCGCTGCGCAGCCCAGCGGGAGCAAGCTCCCTCGCCACAAGGTAATCCACCACCGGGGAGGTGATGTCAGATGAGATGCAGGTGGTTATCCCAGAGCCCCGCAGGCAGCTCCAGCGGTTTTGCAACCAAATCTGTCTGGCGGCAATCGTAGTAACGGCAACGCCCTTGACCCGACGTCACAACAAAGCCGTCAGCCACTGCACCGACCCCGGCGCAATCGGGAAGCGGCGCATCCAGGCGCACTTCGCCGCTGTCCAGGTCCCAGATGAAAAAGCGATTGCCCCGTGGCGCGGTCAACGCGACCAGCCGCAAGTCACTGTGTACCGCGACGCTGGCGGTGTAATGCCCCATCGCCTGCAACTGATGCTCAGGCACCGGGAACGCCACGAACGGTTGACCGGGCCGCTTGATGGCCAACAGTTCCGAAGATTCATGGGAGGGGCCCATGAATTGCTGACCGGCGACGATGGTGCCGTCACTGGCGATCCCCAGATGCCGCACACTGTTCATCTGCTGGGCGAGGGTTTCCTTGCTCAGCAAAGTACCGTCGCGTTGCATCAGCACCAGGCTCGGCTCCATGGCGTTTAGGTTCATCTCGACCCGGCTTTCCGCCTCGGTGCGAATGCCGCCGTTGGCCACCACCAGGGTTTCGCCATCGGGCATCCACGACACCTGATGCGGACCGATGCCGTGGGTGGAAATTTCGCCGCTGTGCACGAGGCGCTCGCCTTCAAACTTATACACACCGAGCAAGCCGCGACCTGGATCGGACGTGTCGTTTTCGGTCGCGTACAGCCATTCGCCGCTGTGGTGAATCACCGCGTGACCGTAGAAATGCCTGTTCGGTTGCGAGGCCACGGTTTGCAACAGCGTGCCGTCGCGCAGGTCGATCAGGTAGCTCTCGGTGCCTGGGCGACGGGCGACAAACAGCGCAATCGGCAGCGTCGGGTGATTGATGATGTCGTGGCAACGCTGACCGACCCGGGTGGCGAACACCTGTGTACCGTCCAGCCGATATCCGACGGCGTAATGCTTGCCGTCCGTATCGTCCCGCGCCGAGAGCAACAGCGGGCTCTTGTCCTTTTGCTTGAACAGCGTCCAGCCGCCCAGTGTCACTGCTCCCAGCAGCAAACTACCTAACGTCAGAGCCTGTCGTCGCAGCATGGCACTCGCCCTCATCAGTCACCGTCGTTGGCGTTGAAGCCCAGTTGGATGCCCAGCGCCTTGGCCAGCTCGCCTTCGTGCAGGCGATGGACGACGTTGAGGCTGTCGTAGATGTCGTTGAGCTGCTGGCGACCGGCATCGTCGTTGAGCATTTCGGTCAACGAGCGCTGGTTGCTGGCGAACAGTTTCAGGGACGCTGCATAAGCGGCGTCGATCTTGTCGGCCAACGGTTTCTGCTCGCTCGGCAACAAACCGCGCAAGCCTTTGTTGTCGACACCTTCCCAGACCGTTTTGGCGGCGGCGAGGCTGGCTTCGAGGCCGGTCAGGGAAGACTGGCTGCGCCATGCATCGGCCTGGAACGGTTGCGGCACGCCTTTGGTCTGGCGGCCCATCGGCGTACCGAGTTTTTTCTTCAGGCTGTCCAGGGCGGTGACTTGCACGCGCAGCAGATCGGCGATGGCTTCGTGGGAATCGGCGTAGCGCTGGTTCGGAAATTTGCTCATCTGCGCGAGCATGCCGTCGGTGTTGTTCCAGCTTTTCAGAATGTCTTCGGCCAACAGTTTCTGGCGCTCGCCAATCGCTTTCAGCAGCGGGCAGTACTTGGCTTTTTGCGCGTCGTTGGCCACGTCCGGCTTGCTGTCGAACAGGATGTATTCGTAGGCGGAGAGACCTTGAACCACAACACTGGATTTGGCCAGGGCGGCAGCATCGATCTGCGGCTGGGCGTCGACCAATTGCTCGACCTGACGGCCGACAAGGTTTTTCTTGTCCGGCCAGAACTGCACCTGCCAGGCGCGATTGCCTTCGGCCAGCGGACCGATCAGCAGCGGCTGCAGCTCGGCCCAGGCTTTCTGCGCGTGCAGGAAGTCGGCGCGGGCGGTGTCGAGGTTTTCCTTGCCTTCGCAGTAGGCCAGGGCGCTGACAGCCAGTTGGCGGTCGGCTTCGACCCAGCGCGTGTAGGTCGGCAGGATTACCGACTTGGCGATGGCTGCCGACGTGACAGCCTGCGGGTCCTGCGGTGAGCAGGCGCCGAGGGCGAGTGCGGCAAGGCTGGTGAATAACAACTTGGGACGGAACATGTCGGGCTCCCGATTCTTTATAAGTGTTTAAAGAGAATTCAAAAACGCCAGCAACGCTGCGCGCTGCTCGGCGTTGAAAGACAAAACCTGTTGCTGCGCGGCCTGCGCCTCGCCGCCATGCCAGAGCACGGCTTCGAGCAGATTGCGGGCGCGGCCGTCATGCAGGAATTGGGTGTGGCCACTGACCGCCTGCGTCAGGCCGATGCCCCACAACGGCGGGGTGCGCCAGTCGCGGCCACTGGCCTGGAATTCGCTGCGGTTGTCGGCCAGTCCGTCGCCCATGTCGTGCAGCAGCAGATCGCTGTAGGGGCGAATCACTTGATTGGCCAGTTCAGGTTCTGCCGCGTTGGCGGCGGTGGTGTATTTCGGCGTGTGACAGGACTGGCAGCCAGCCTGGAAAAACAGAGTCTTGCCGGCCAACACTTCAGGCGTGCCGACATCGCGGCGGGCGGGTACGGCCAGGTTGCGGCTGTAGAACAGCACCAGACGCAAAATGTTGTCGCTGACTTCCGGTTCGCCGTCCGGGCCGTTGCCGCTTGGGGCCTGCTTGCAGGCGGTTTGAGCGTCGGTGCAGTCATCTATCGGTCGCAGGCTGGTCGTGAGGCCCATGTCACCCGAAAACGCGTGAACGTTTTGTTGATTGAGGTTCGGCTGCCCGGCCTTCCAGCCAAATCGTCCGAGGACGGTTTTCTGTTGGGCGTCATCCCAGACCCGGTTCGGGCGTCCGGCGATGCCGTTTTTATCCTTTGCCTGAGCCTCGGCATTGGCCAGGATCGCCTCATCGGGGATGGCTTCAAGCAGGCCGAGGCCAATCATCGGCGGGGCGACACGGGCCGAAAAACGGGTATCAGGGTGCATCGGACCGTAGCCCAGCTGGGTGATGTTCAGGCTGGGTTTGCGCAATTCGATCTCGGTGCCGTCCTTGAAGCGGACCGGCACTGGCGTGTAGTCGACCCGCACCTTGCCTTCCGGAAGCACACCGGGGATGGCCATGTCCTGGAATTGCCCGCCGTAGACCGGCTCGGGGACGACACCGAGCTGTTCGATGATTTTGGCGTAGGCCGGGGCATCGGCTATCGACAGACGCACCAGCATCGACACGGCGTTCTGCGCATCAGGCGTGGGCGGGTGACCGCGGCCGTCCTTGATGTGGCAGTTCTGGCAGGCGTTGGTGTTGAACAACGGGCCGAGGCCGTCCCGGGCGGTGGTGGTCGACGGGGCGATCACCCAGGGGTTGCGGAAGAAACTGTTGCCGACGCTGAAGTCCACACGCCGGGAGGGCGGCAGGTTGGCGGAGGGCAGGGAAAAGGCATTCTGATCGGTCTTGCGCACGGTCGCGGCGCCGCCGGACCGGGCTTCACCGGGTTCGGCTTCGGTAAAACGCGGGGCGTCATCGCAGGCACTCAGGCCCAGGGCCAGAAACAGTGCGGACAAGCGAAGAGGCAGCGAGGGCATCAGACATCCTGCAAGACGAGCAAAACAAGGGCGCAAAGTCTAACAGGGCAGTGGGGATTGAATAAGAGGAATTATCGTTTGGTTGATGTGGGGCAGGGTTTCCCGCAAACCGCGATCACCTGTAGGAGCAAAGCTTGCTCGCGAAAGCGGTGTATCAGTCACCACTATCGTTGAATGTGACGTCGCCTTCGCGGGCAAGCCCCGCTCCTACAGGTTCAGCGCAAGTCCCTGTAGGAGCCGAGCTTGCTCGCGATAGCGGTCTTGCATTCAGCATCTATGTTGGCTGACACGGCCTCATCGCGGGCAAGCCTTGCTCCTACAAAGGCGGTGTGTGGTAGGCATAAAAAAGGCGACCCGCAGGTCGCCTCTTCAGTCACTCAGCCAGCGTTGATCAGAACTCGTGATCAGCGTTGTCCGGGTTCAGGTCGCTGATGCCCAGTTTGCCAGCGGCGGCTTCGATCGAACCGGTCTGTTTGACCAGGGAAGCGATAGCATCACGGACGATCTGGTTGCCGGCAGTGTTGCCGGCGGCGATCAGCTGGTCGTAGTGCTCACCCTTGTTCGCGTGATCGACGATGACCTGCATCTTGGCTTCGGTCGCAGCCAGGTCGGCCTTCAGCGCGGTGTCGGCAGCCGGGTCGGCCTTGGCCACCAGGGACGACAGGCTGGCGCCGGTCATTTTGGTGCCGTCGACACGGGTGTATTCGCCCAGGTACACGTTACGAACGCCTTTGGCATCGTAGAACTGCGAGTTGTGGGTGTTGTCGCTGAAGCAGTCGTGTTCGTCTTCCGGGGAGTTGGCTTCCAGGGAAACCTTCATGCGCTCGCCCGCCAGTTCGCCCAGGGACAGGCTGCCCATGCCGAACAGCATTTTGCGCAGGCCGGATTCAGCTGGTTCCGCTTCCAGGGTGGCGCGGTAGTTGTCGGCCACGTTCGGCTTCCAGTTACCGACCATCTCTTCCAGGTCGCTGACCAGCAGCTGGGTCACAGACTTCAGGTAGGCGCGGCGACGATCGTTGTGACCGCCAGTGGCGCCTTTGCCTTCCAGGTAATCGGAGGCTGGACGGTTGCCGGCGCCAGGGCCGGTGCCGTTCAGGTCCTGGCCCCAGAGCAGGAATTCGATGGCGTGGTAACCGGTGGCAACGTTGGCCTCGGCACCGCCCAGCTCGTTCAGGCTGGCAAGTTTTTCCGGGGTGATGTCTTTGACGTCGATCTTGTCTTCGCCGACCTGAACCTGAGTGTTGGCGATGATGTTGGCCGTGGCACCCGGGTTACCCAGTGCGTGCTCGTAGGATTTGTCGACGTAGTCGATCAGGCCTTCGTCCAGTGGCCAGGCGTTCACCTGACCTTCCCAGTCGTCGATGATCGTGTTGCCGAAGCGGAACACTTCGCTCTGCAGGTAAGGAACGCGAGCAGCGATCCAGGCCGCCTTGGCGGCTTTCAGGGTGTCGGCGTTCGGCTTGGCGAGGAAGGCGTCGACGGCGGTTTGCAGGGTCTTCGCAGTGGATTCGGCATCGCTGTAAACGGCGAAAACCATGTCGGCATAGTGTGCGACAACGGCTTTGGCAGCGGCTTCATCGACTTTACTGGCGGCAGCAGGCGCCACAGCCGGGGCTGTGGTCGTAGCGGCTGGAGTAGGCGCTGGAGCGGCAGCTTTGTCTTTGCCTTCGCCACAACCGGCGAGGGAAATAGCGATGGCCAACAGACTGGCGGTAGCCAGAGGCATACGAATCATGGCGAACATCCTGCTTCGAGAGGGGGTGGAATGGCGCAGCAAGGCGCAAAACTGCGACATAATGCAAATCTTTCGCATTATGTGTAAAGGGTTGTAGCTGGAAATATTTCTTATTCACACGATGGTTGGCTGGCGCAACCTTGTGGCGAGGGAGCTTGCTCCCGCTCGACTGCGCAGCAGTCGCAATCAGATCGACTGGGTTTTTCTGTCAGAACCGTGGGTGCAGGGTTTGGGGCGGCTTCGCCACCCAGCGGGAGCAAGCTCCCTCGCCACAGATTCAGAGGATTGCTGCGTTACTGCGCTGGGCCTGTTTCAGGTAGGCGCCGAGTTCTCGCGCCGGCAGCGGTTTACTGTAGAAGTAGCCCTGACCTTCATGGCAGCCTTCAGAGATGATGTAGGCCTCTTGTTCGATGGTTTCCACGCCTTCGGCAATGACCTGCATGCCCAGGCTCTTGCCCAACTGAATGATGGCCCGAACGATAGTCGCATCGTCGTCGTCATCGAGCAGGTCCTGAACGAAGCTCTTGTCGATCTTGATCTTGTCCAGCGGCAGGCTTTTCAGATAACTGAGCGATGAGTATCCGGTGCCGAAGTCGTCGATGGCGATCAGCGCGCCGGAGCGACGCAGGCTCAGCAGGTGCTGGGCGGCGGTGCTTATATCTTCCATCAGGCCGGTTTCGGTGACTTCCAGTTCCAGGCTGCGGGGTGGCAGGCGGTACATCTGCAGCAGGTTGTTGACCACTCGCGGCAGTTCGGCGTGGTGCAGTTGGACGGTGGACAGGTTCACGGCCATGCGCAGGTCGGTGAAACCCTGGTCATGCCAGTCGCGCAATTGTTTGCAGGCCTGATCCAGCACCCACTCGCCGATGGCAATGATGGTGCCGTTCTGCTCGGCCAGCGGGATGAACAGGTCCGGCGGCACCAGCCCATGCTCGGGATGCTGCCAGCGAATCAATGCTTCGACGCCGACTACCCGATGATCGCGGTAGCTGATCTGCGGTTGGTAGACAAGGTAGAACTGGTCGCGGGCCAGGGCGTCGCGCAGGTCTTTTTCCAACTCGCGACGGCGACGCATTTCAGTGTCGACGCTGGCGATATAGAACTGGTAACGATTGCGCGAGCGAGTCTTGGCCAGGGTCATGGTCTGCTCGGCCTTTTGCAGCAACTTCTCGGTGCTGTCACCGTCCTCGGGGAACAGGGTGATGCCAATGGTGGCGCGCAGGCGAATTTCCTGATGATCGAGGGCGAACGCCGCTTCGAGGTCATCGAGAATGCTCTGGGCCAGTTCGGCCGCTTCGTAGGGTTGTTCGATATCGGCCTGAACCAGGGCGAACTGGTCGCCGCCAAGACGGGCGAGGGCACCGAGGCGACCACTGTGGGCGCGCAGGCGATCGGCCAGGGCCAGCAGCAACTGGTCGCCGGTCTGATAGCTAAATTGTTCGTTGATGCCCTTGAAGTCATCGAGGCCGACACATAGCACCGCGACCCGTCGTTGCAACTTGCCAGCGTCGACGAGAATCTTGTCCAGTTGTTGCTGCAATTGCTGGCGGTTCGGCAGACCGGTGAGGAAGTCGTACTGGGCCATGCGCAGCAGGCTGTTTTCCGCTTCGTGGCGCAGGTGCGTATTGCGTTCGATGGATTCGAGCAACTGGTTGGCGGTGTTGATCCAGATGCCCAATTCGTTTTTTTCGTGGCCCCTGAGCTGCGGAATCTTGTGCTCGCTCGGGCGGTCCGGGTTGATTTCGGTGAGGTGCTCAATGATCCGCGACAACGGTTTGGTCAGCAGCCAGTGATAGACCAGATACAGCACCAGCCCCATGGCGAGGGCCCGCAATACGCCGGAAATGAAGATGATCACCGAACTGACGATAAATCCTTGCCCGTAGGTGGCGGTGTCGAGGGTGATGCTCAGGTCGCCGTAATACTCGCTGTATGGACCGCGACCCACCAGTTGAGTGGTGAAGGTGCGTTCCTTGCCCAGGATCAGGTCGGTCAGCCAGCGACTGCTGGATTGCTGCAAGTCACGGGATTTTTGCGCGAGCATGGCTTCATTGGGATGACCGATGGAGGCCTGGCGCACAGCGTCGTCCTGGAACAGGCCTTCAATCACCTGCATGCCCATCTCCCGGTCCAGGCTGTAGACGGCCTGGGTCGAGGGGTCACGGAACATGTCGAGGATGCGCTGGGCATCGCTGGCCACGGCCTGGCGTGTTTTATAGGCATCGAAAACGATCTGCGCGCAGCTCAAGACCACGCCGACGATCAATGCCGACAGGAGCACGACCCGGAGCAACTTTACCGACAAGCTGTTCTTGAGTTCCAGCTTCAAAGAGTCATTCCTTGTTCCGTGCAGGTAGCATCAAGTTGCCATGAGTATTGGCAATCCCGTGATGGCAGTCAAAGGGACAATCAAACACAGGGGAATTTGCCTGTGGGTTGGCCGAAATGCTGTTGCCTGGAGTATTTGCCCTATTTGTACTGTGTCGGTAGTCGAGTCCTTCAACTTGAGGGGAGGGTGGAGATATTTTCCATTGGGTTGATGTTAGACGGCTATGGCGGTGGGGCAAGGGGGTGAAGGCTGGTTTCATTGTGGGAAATCGGCCTGGTTTCTGCGGACGTACACCGTTCAATTGTGGGAGCGAGCCTGCTCGCGAAAGCGGCCTGACAGCAAACTCGATTTTGTGAATGTCCCCTGACCCTGTGGGAGCGTGGCTTGCCCGCGATGGCGGCCTGATAGCCGACCATTTTGTATCGGGTGTACATATCCATTTCTGCGGTAACGGCCACTTACGGTTTCGCCCTTACGGCGAGTCACTTTTGACAAACGCCCGGAATGCCGGCCCAGCCAAAAGTAACCAAAAAGTCTTGCCCCAGCGTCCGGCCCCTCGCTCCGGTCCTGCTCCGTGGGCCCGCCGCCATCGGCCATCCATGGCCGGGGGCGGCTAGCCCGGCATCCATGCCGGGCTGCCCACTGCGCAGAACCTCCACTCGGCCTCCCGAAGGGGCGGGCAGATCAAAATCAAAAGCGCAAGGCGAGCTAACGCTCGGCCTCGTGGTTTGGTTGGTGGTATGCCGATCCGCTCTTGTAGGAGCCGAGCTTGCTCGCGAAGGCGGCCTGACAGCCGACCGTTTTTTTGCTGATACCCTTGGATCCTGTGGGAGCTGGCCTGCCAGCGATGGCGGCCTGACTGCCGACAGATATTCTTCGGTTGTACTCGAATTCTGTAGGGTTTCTAGAACCCATAAAAAAACCCGGCAAAAGCCGGGTTTTTTATCTGGCGTCGAGCTTAAGCGGTGAAGGTTTTGCCTTCGAACTGCTCAGCCACGAATTTCCAGTTGACCAGGTTCCAGAACGCTTCTACGTACTTCGGACGCAGGTTGCGGTAGTCGATGTAGTAAGCGTGTTCCCAGACGTCGCAGGTCAGCAGCGGGGTGTCGCCGCTGGTCAGCGGGTTGCCGGCGCCGATGGTGCTGGCCAGGGCCAGGGAACCGTCAGCCTTTTTCACCAGCCAGCCCCAACCGGAACCGAAGGTGCCGATGGAGGTTTTGCTGAATTCTTCTTTGAACTTGTCGAACGAACCGAAGGAAGCATTGATCGCTTCAGCCAGTTTGCCGGTTGGTTGACCGCCGGCGTTTGGCGCCAGGCAGTTCCAGTAGAAAGTGTGGTTCCAGACTTGAGCGGCGTTGTTGAAGATACCGCCCGAGGAAGATTTGACGATCTCTTCCAGTGTCTTGCCTTCGAACTCGGTGCCTGGCACCAGGTTGTTCAGGTTCACGACGTAGGTGTTGTGGTGCTTGTCGTGGTGGTATTCCAGGGTTTCCTTGGAAATGTGCGGCTGCAGGGCATCGTGTGCGTAAGGCAGCGGCGGCAATTCGAAAGCCATGATGATTCTCCTAATCAGGTCAGTTGCGGTGGTCGCAAGGCCGATCACGGGCGGCCAGACAAGCGCCGGGGAGTTTGTACTCTTTGCGGCGCATCGAACCGGATCATAGCACCGGGGGTGCGGCATAACCACGCAACAACTGTGTGGAATAGAGGTTCCAGAGCCTTTTGGAATAATCAGGAGACGACTAATTGAAACGCGACTGTAAACATCATGATTGCCACCAACAGATCAAGGATTCGCCAGGTACTTGGCCGAGCCAGCCACGGCGCCAGCCATGCGGCGCCCAGCGCCAGGGTGAAAAACCACAGCAAAGACGCACTGGCCGCGCCCACGACATAAGCACCAGGCTCGGTTTGTTGGGCACCGAGGGAGCCGATCAGCAACACCGTATCCAGATAAACGTGCGGGTTGAGCAATGTCACCGCCAAAGCGCTGAGCATCACCGCGCGCAGTGACCGTACCGTCTGGTTTTCACCCTGTTGCAGGCTTTGCTTCGAACAGGCTCGACGCAGCGCCTGGCTGCCATACCACAGCAAAAACGCCGCACCACCCCAACGGGCAATGGCCAGCAATGTCGGATTTTGCGCCAGCACGGTTGCCAGACCGAACACGCCGGCAGCCACCAGCAACGCATCGCAGGTCACGCAGAGCGCCGCCACCGGCAGGTGATGTTCCCGCCGCAGGCTCTGGGCCAGCACAAACGCGTTCTGAGTGCCGATCGCCATGATCAGCCCCGCGGCCACCAACAGGCCGTTTACATAGCTTTGCCACATAGGTTTTTACTCCGCGTTCGCTGCCAGATCCCGCAGCACTTGCAGGGCGCGTTCGGCATCGGTCTGGCCGACGAATAAATGGTCGTGGTAATAACCGGCGATGACGTTGCAGCTGATGCCGGCCTGACCCAATGCCGTGGCGAAGGCGGCGGTCAGGCCGACGGCTTCCAGCGCCGAATGCACATTCAGCGTGATCCAGGCGGCAACGTAGTCGAAGCTGAAACCTGCTCGTTCAGCGTGGGAACGTTCCAGAATCACCGTCAGGCCTTCCTGCTCGCGAAAACTGCCTACGATCTCAAGACCCGGCGGCAATTGGCCGTCGCGCAACGTGCAGAACACATACTCGCCGGCGTTGAGTTGCGGGCTCATGCTTCGTAGAAGCGTTGCCAATGAAGTTTCGCCAGCCATGTCGATGTTCCTTGTTCAAGAGTTCTTGCTGGCCATTCTCCGTCCACAAGCGGTATAAGAAAAACCAATCATGCTGATCGCTCATTAGGAAAACTGATGTTCGACTATAAATTGCTTTCTGCGTTGGCCGCGGTGGTCGAACAGGCCGGTTTTGAACGGGCCGCCCAAGTACTCGGCTTGTCACAATCGGCGATCTCCCAGCGCATCAAACTGTTGGAAGCGCGGGTCGGCCAGCCGGTGCTGGTGCGGATGACGCCGCCGGCGCCGACTGAAATCGGCCGACGTTTGCTCAACCATGTGCAGCAGGTGCGCTTGCTGGAACGGGACCTGCAAAGCCTGGTTCCGGCGCTGGATGAAGAAGGCCTGCCGGAACGTCTGCGCATCGCCCTGAATGCCGACAGCCTCGCCACGTGGTGGGCCGCAGCCGTCAGTGATTTCTGCGCCGAGCAATACTTGCTGCTGGATCTGGTCGTTGAAGACCAAACGGTTGGCCTCAAACGCATGCGCGCTGGCGAAGTGGCTGCGTGCATTTGCGCCAGCGAGCGTCCGGTCGCCGGCGCACGCAGCGTGTTACTGGGTGCCATGCGTTATCGAGCGCTGGCCAGTCCGGCATTCATCGCGCGGCATTTTCCTGAAGGCGTGCGCGCTGACCTGCTGGCGAAAACCCCGGCGCTGGTCTTTGGCCCGGACGATTTCCTACAACATCGTTACCTCGCGTCCCTCGGCGTAGACGGCGGTTTCGAACACCATTTGTGCCCGTCATCCGAAGGCTTCATTCGCCTGACCGAAGCCGGTCTCGGCTGGGGGCTGGTGCCTGAGTTGCAGGTGCGCGAGCAACTTGAGCGCGGGGTTTTGCGCGAGCTTTTGCCAGATAAGCCCATCGATGTGCCGCTGTACTGGCATCATTGGCGCAATGGCGGTCAGTTGCTGGGGTTGCTGACCGATCAATTAGTGCGTTCGTCGAAGCAATGGCTGGTGCCGTGGGACTGACCGGCAGCGTCAAGACCTCACGCACTACGCAAAACGAAATATTCGGAGCACTACATGAAGATTCTGGTCACCGGCGCAAGCGGCTTCATCGGCGGACGCTTTGCGCGTTTCGCCCTGGAGCAGGGCCTGGACGTGCGGGTCAACGGTCGCCGGGCCGAAAGCGTCGAACACCTGGTACGCCGTGGCGCCGAGTTCATTCAGGGCGACTTGAGCGACCCGGAACTGGCGCGCAACCTGTGTTCCGACGTCGAAGCCGTGGTGCATTGCGCCGGGGCTGTCGGTGTGTGGGGACGTTATCAGGACTTTCATCAGGGCAACGTGCAGGTCACCGAAAACATCGTCGAAGCCTGCCTGAAACAGCGTGTCCGACGGCTGGTGCACTTGTCCTCGCCGTCGATCTACTTCGATGGCCGCGATCACCTCGGGTTGACCGAAGAACAGGTCCCCAAGCGCTTCAAACATCCCTACGCCGCGACCAAATACCTGGCCGAGCAAAAGGTCTTCGGTGCCCAGGAATTCGGCCTCGAAACCCTGGCCCTGCGCCCGCGCTTCGTGACCGGTGCGGGCGACATGAGCATCTTCCCGCGTCTGCTGAAGATGCAACGCAAGGGGCGGCTGGCCATCGTCGGCAACGGTTTGAACAAAGTCGATTTCACCAGCGTACAAAACCTCAACGAAGCGTTGCTCAGCAGTTTGCTGGCCGGCGGATCGGCGTTGGGCAAGGCCTACAACATCAGCAACGGAACGCCGATTCCGTTGTGGGACGTGGTCAATTACGTGATGCGCAAGATGGATGTCCCACAAGTGACCCGCTACCGTTCCTACGGCCTGGCCTACACCGTGGCGGCGCTCAACGAGGGCGTGTGCAAGCTGTGGCCGGGTCGTCCCGAGCCAACCCTGTCGCGCCTGGGCATGCAGGTGATGAACAAAAATTTCACCCTGGACATCAGCCGCGCGCGGCATTATCTGGACTACGATCCGAAAGTCAGTCTCTGGACTGCCCTCGATGAATTCTGCGGCTGGTGGAAGGCTCAGGACATTCGCTGACACACAGGCAGTCCCGATACTGAACCGAGTCCGGGAATCAAGGGTCAATCGATGGGGCTGACAGGTTTATACTTCGCCGCATCAAGCCATCACCGCGTTCCACAAAGGTTGACTCAATGTCCATGCGTAACGATGCCAACGACGACTTCGACGATGTACCGAGCCTGCGTGCCGACAGCCTCGACGACGATGATTTTGTGCCCACCGCCCGCACCGCCGTGCATTCGCGCACCCCGCCGGTGGTCAAGGTCAAGGCTGCCAGCACCGGCCCGTTGTGGGCACTGGTCGGCGCCTTGTTTTTTGCGTTCGCCGGCCTTGCCTGGTGGAGCTTTCAGCAGATATCGCTGATGGAACAGCAACTGGTGGCGACCCAGGAAAGTTTCGCGCGCATCAGTGAGGATGCGGCGGGGCGCTTGCAGGACATTTCCGGCAAGGTCGTCGCCAGCCAGACCAACGTCACCAGCGACAGCGAAGCGCTGAAACTGCAGATCAAGCAGCTGGAAAGCAAGCTCCAGGATCAGAGCAAGCAGCAGCAAGGCGTTGTCGGCCAGACCTCAGACCTGGATAAGCGCCTGGCGCAAATGACCGCGCAAACCACCGATCTGGACAAGCGCCTGGCGCAAGCCACCGCCCAGAACACCGAGCACCAGACCGCCAACACGCAATTGCAGGCCCAGGTCAAAGCCTTGAGCGGCGAACTGGCCGCGCTGAAGAGCGCCCCGGCGGACACTGACAAATTCGACGCACAGCTGAAAAGCCTCGGCGCCGACATCGTCGCACTGAAGAAACAAGGCAACCCGAGCGCCGCCATCGAGCGTCTGGAACAAGACATGATCGTGCTCAAAAGCGAGCAGGACAACCGCCCGGCCGCCGGGCCAGCCTCGTCCAACACCGCCGAGTTCGACGCTTTCCGTGCTTCGGTCACACGCAACATCAACACCCTGCAGGCGCAGATTCAGAATTTGCAGCAGCAGTTGCGTACCCGAGCGCAATAGCCCGGCACGCGAATACTTGTGGCGAGGGAGCTTGCTCCCACTGGGTGGCGAAGCCGCCCCAAAGCCATCCACCGCGGATTTTCAGATAATCCGTGGTGCCTGATTTGCGTCTGCTGCGCCCGGACGCGGATCGGCCGGCGGGAGCGAGCTCCCCCGCCACAAAAACCTCAGCTCCCCAACCCTCACACCGTTCCCTGAATGTTCGTACATATCCCCAAGCCGTCTACGCTCTTGAAACACTGACAAGAACGAGGGATGCGCAATGGGGTTTTTGCACAGGTTGGCCCTGCTGGGCGGGATGCTGTTGTTGTGTCTGGGCCAGGCTCAAGCTGCCGGAACCGAGAAGGATGACAGCCAGGCCGCCATCGCCTTGCTGGAAAAAGCCCTGGCCTACTACCACGATAACGGTGACAAGGCATTCGCGGCCTTCAGCCGCCAGGGCGAGTTTGTCGACAAGGATCGCTACGTGTTTGTGCTCGACACCAAAGGCGTGATGCTCGCCAGCGGCGGGCCGTCTTCGGCGTTGATCGGGCGTGATGTGTCTGACGTGCTCGGGCCGGATTTGCAGAAAGCCTTCAAGGATGCGTTGAAAGTACCGGAAGGCAATGGCATCCAGCAGGCGGAATATCGCTGGCAGAACTGGTCAGACGGCAAGGTCGAGCGCAAGCATGTGTTCTACCAACGGATCGGTCAGCGGATTCTGGCAGTGGGTTATTACCTGCCACGGGCGTCGGCGGAACAGGCGATGGCGTTGCTGAACAAAGCGGCAACTGACCTGGCCAAGGATGAGAAGGGCACGCTCACTGCCATCAACTCACTCAAGGGCGGTTATTTGCAGGATGACCTGTATGTGTTCGTCGTCGACCTGGACACCCAGCGTTATGTCGCCCACGGCACCAACCTGCGGCTGATCAATACCGATTTCGGCAAGATCAAGGACCCAGAAGGCAAGCCGGTGGGTGAGCCGATTCTGGCGCTGATGGCCAAACAGGATTACGGCGAATACGAATATCGGTGGAAAAACCCGGTGACCGGCAAGGTCGAGGACAAGCATGCGTACCTGAAAAAGGTCGGGCATTTTCTGGTGGCTGTCGGGTATTACAGCCCTTGATTCTCTATCGCATGGGATGACGCTTTCGCGGGCAAGCCTCGCTCCTACAGGATTGCACTGTACTAGTAGGAGCAAGGCTTGCCCGCGAAAACCGTTATGCGGTCGTTCTACCGAACCTTGTCTTCCCGCCCCCGCAACACCTGGTTCGGCATGGCAATTGCCGCCGCCAACCCCAGCAGCGACACCGTCGCACTGACCATCAGCAAATGCCGGAAGGTCAGCAGCAGCTCTGCGCGCAAGGCGTTTTGCGCATCCCCCGCTGCGGCGTTCAATCCGTCCAGCAAGACATTCCCCGAGCTGCCCTCGGCAGTCAGCGTCGAGCCGGCCAGATGGGCGAAACTCGAGTCTTGCAGCAACGCCAGCAACAGCGCCGACATCAACGCCACACCCACCGCACCGCCCAGGGAGCGGAACAGGTTGGTGGTGCTGGTCGCGACGCCGATGTCCCGTTGTTCCACTGAATTCTGTGTCCCGACCAATGACGTCGGGAATTGCATGCCAGAGGCGATACCGCTGAGCACCATGAACAGACTGCTGAGCACCATTGCCTGGGGCGGGCTGAACGCCATGCCGAGAATCGAGATCGGCATCAGGATGGCACCGGTGAGGATCATCGGTTTGTAGCGCCCGGTCACCGAGGTCCGGCGCCCGGCGAAATACGCTCCGATCGGCAAACCCATGGCCAGTGGCAACAGATGCAGCGCGGCACTGTCGGCACCGGCGCCCGTCACGCTCTGGAAGCGCAAAGGCATCAGCACAATCAGCGAGATCGCCTGGAAACTGGTGAAGAAAATCGTGCACCAGCACAGGATCGCGTTGCGGTTGGCGAACAGGTGCATGGGCAGCAACGGCTCCCGCGCACGGCGCTCATGCCGGACGAACACTGCCAGGACGACCACCGCACAGCCCAGCAATCCCAGCACTTCAGCGCTACGCCACGAATGGCCCTGGCCGACCTGAGTGATACCGAGCAACAAGGCCGTCAGACCGATGATCATCAACAGCGTGCCGAGGTAATCGATGATCGGCTTGCGCTGCGGCACGGGCAGCCCCACCAGCGTGCGATTGGCCACCAGCCACGCGCCCAGACCCAGTGGCAGATTGATCAGAAACACCCAGCGCCACGACAGGTATTCGGTCATGTAACCGCCGAGCACCGGGCCGGCCACGCTGGCCACCGCGTACATGCTGCTGAAGTAACCTTGATAGCGACCCCGTTCGCGAGGCGGCACGATGTCGCCGATGATTGCCTGGCTGACCGAAATCATCCCGCCGGCCCCAATGCCCTGGACAATCCTCGCCAGCACCAGCTGCTCCATGCTTTGCGCCATGCCGCAGAAGAACGAAGCCAGCGTGAATAGCCCCATGCCGAACAGCATCAACTTGCGCCGACCGTAGAGGTCGCCCAGTTTGCCGTAGATCGGCACCGCCACGGTCATCGCCACCATATAGCCGGATATCACCCAGGCCAGCAGGCTGACGTCCTTGAACTGCGCGGAAATGGCCGGCATCGATACGGCGACGATGGTCTGGTCGAGCGCGCCGAGAAAGATCGCCAGCATCAGGGCGATCAACACGCTGCGAATGGCCGGTTTGGGCGTTTCAGGCTGGTTGAGATTGGTCACGGGAGAACCTGCGAGCAGTAAAGGTCCCGCAAGAGGCAAGGGCGAGCGGGGATGCTCGCCAGTGTAAGTCGGTAGGAGGCTATTCGATAGCCTCATAAGGAAGCCCGACGTAATTTTCTGCAATGGTTTTTCGACCCGCCTCAGAGCCGACGAAGTAGTCCAGCTCCGACTCACTGATGCGCTGGCTGAACCCATCGTGATCGTCAAAGCGATGCAACATCGAGGTCATCCACCAGGAAAACCGCTCGGCTTTCCAGACCCGGCGCAGGCAGACCTCGGAGTATTTTTCCAGCAAGTTGACACGACCTTCGCGATAAACCTTCAGCAGGATATTGAACAACGTGCTGACGTCGCTGGCCGCCAGGTTCAGGCCTTTGGCACCGGTGGGCGGCACGATGTGCGCGGCGTCGCCGACCAGAAACATCCGCCCGTATTGCATCGGTTCGACCACGAAACTACGCAGCGGCGCGATGCTTTTTTCGATGGACGGCCCGGTCACCAGCGACTCGGCCAGCGCAGTCGGCAAACGGGATTTGAGCTCATCCCAGAAACGTTGATCGGACCAGTCCTCGACCTGATCCGAGGCAGGGACTTGCAGGTAGTAACGGGTTCGGGTCGCCGAGCGCATGCTGCACAGGGCAAAACCGCGCGCGTGACGGGCGTAGACCAGTTCATCGTGAACCGGTGGCGTGTCGGCGAGAATCCCCAGCCATCCGAACGGATAAACCCGCTCGAACACCTTCAGGCTCTCGGCGGGAATCGATTGACGCGCCACCCCATGGAAACCGTCGCAACCGGCGATGTAGTCACAATCGAGCCGCCAGGTTTCGCCGTCCTTTTCAAACGTCACGAAGGCTTCATCGGTTTTCATGCCGTGGGGTACAACGTTGCCGGCTTCGTAAATCGTCTGCGCGCCGGCCTCCCGACGAGCGGCCATCAAGTCACGGGTGACCTCGGTCTGTCCGTAGATCATCACGGTTTTGCCCCCGGTCAGGGCGTGCAGATCAATGTGCACCCGACGCCCGTCGAGGGCCAGTTCGAAACCGCCGTGGACCAACCCTTTGGCGTCCATGCGCTGGCCGACGCCGGCCTGACGCAGCAGCTCTACCATGCCTTGTTCGAGCACACCGGCACGGATTCGGCCGAGCACATAGTCCGGGGTCTGGCGTTCGAGGATAAGGGTGTCGATACCGGCGTTGTGCAGCAATTGGCCGAGCAGCAATCCGGAGGGCCCGGCACCGATGATGGCGATTTGGGTCTTCAGCGTTTTCATTGTTTTTATGACTCGCAAGCTCCACGCGACCAGAGTCGGTGAATTATTTTTATGGATCGAGTGCTTGCATTTTTCACTTGCGGGTCTGTCAATTGAAGGTGAAAACTGAGCCGATAGCTGTACATTCTGCCAATCGGTGCGATTATCGCCCGCCACCTTCCGAGGCCTGGATTGACGTTATGAACAAGCCTGACCTGCCTTCGATACCGGTGTTCAAGCTTTACGGTGAAAGCCTGGACTGGCCGACCCCGGACTTGTTGCACTGCGAAACCATTTCCAAACGCAGCCGCGAACATCAGTGGGAAATCAAACCCCATCGCCACGCCGATTTGTGCCAGTTGCTCTTCGTATTCAAAGGTCAGGCAGAGCTTGAAATCGAAGGCAAACGCACGCAACTGAGCGAACCGGCGATGCTGGTTCTGCCGCCGTTATCGGTGCACGGTTATCGTTTTTCCGAGGATGTCGAAGGGTTTGTCGTGACCCTGGCCGCGCCGCTGGTCGCCCACCTTCAGGCGCAACTGGGCAATTCGGTGAATGCCCTGGCCCAGGCCGAAAGTTATCCGGCCGGCAATGACGGTGAGTACCTCAACAGTTTGTTTTCCGCGTTGCAAAACGAATACACCGGCCATCAACCGGCCCGGGAAATGCTCATGCATTCGCTGGTCAGCGTGATCATGGTGTGGGTCAGCCGTCAGGCGCTTCAACGTCGCTCCGCGAGTCAACGTCCGCAGCGTGCGCGGGAATACCTAAACGGGTATATCCAGCTGGTGGAAGAGACGTATCGCCAACACGTCAAGGTCGAGGACCTGGCGCATCGGCTGGGGATTTCTGTGTCGCACCTCAACGGCACCTGCCGTGAACTGGCGGGGCAACCGGCGTTGCAGATCATGCACGAGCGGCAATTGCTGGAGGCCAAGCGTTTGCTGACCTACACCAGCATGACCATTTACGAAATGTCTGATGTGTTGGGTTTTTCCGATCCGACCAACTTCACGCGTCTGTTCCGACGCCGGGTGGGGATCTCGCCCAAGGCTTTTCGCGACCGCTTGAAGGCCGATCAGGACAACGAGGCCTGATCCCCTTCGTTACCGAAGGGCGTTGAGGGTCGCGTTGTGGGGGATGCAGCGCTCGAAGTTGCAGCTCGCGTATTCACGGGGCAGTTGCCGTAACTGCTCGACGCGCCAAGCCGCCGTGCCATACAGCGCCAGCGTGGCCGCGCAGGTGATGAAAATCGCGAGGTATCTTCTTGTTTTGATGTTCATGGCGTTGACCTCTGAACGAATACCCTTCGGTACTACTTTCAGCATAGGTCAGCGGCAGTGAGTTGCCAGTCACGTGTTCTGTGCATGTAGCCCGATATTCAGAACATTGATATCCCTGTGGGAGCGGGCTTGCTCGCGATAGAGGTGTGTCAGTCAACACCATTATTGGATGATCCACCGCTATCGCGAGCAGGCTCGCTCCCACAGGGTGATCGGGTTACAGGCCGATATCCCACTCTGGTTCTTCGGGGAATCTGAGCACCAGAAAATCCAGCAGGCTGCGCAGCGCCGCAGGCATGTGCTTGCGTGAGGCATACACCGCGTAGATGTTCATCCGGCGCGGTTCGGCCTGGGGCAACAGACGGATCAGTTCACCGCTGTGGATATGCACTCCAGCCTGATAAGTCGGCAGCATCGCCACTCCGGCACCGGCCATCGTCGCGCGCAGCAGCGTACTGGCTTCATTGGCGCTGATGTTGCCCTGCACCGGCACCGAGACCGGTTCACCGTCCTGCTCGAAATGCCACAGGCTTTTGCCGAAATAGGAGTGCGTCAGGCAGTTGTGCTGGCTCAGGTCTTCGACCTGCGTCGGTGCCGGGTGCTCGTCCAGATAAGCGGGGGCGGCGCAGATCACCGAGCGGCAGACCGTCAGCCGGCGCGCAATCAGGTTCGGGTCCAGGTCGTTGCTGGTGCGAATCGCCAGATCGATGCGCTCATCCACCAGGTTTACCGTGCGGTCGAGCATTTGCAGGTCGATGCTGACGCCGGAGTAACGCTTGACGTAGGCCGCCATGGCATCGGCCAATTGTGCCTGGCCGAACGAGGTGCTGACGCTGATCCGCAGCAGGCCACGCGGTGCATCGTCCGGCTCGCTGACGGCAGCCTGCATGTCCGAAGACAGGTCGAGCATCTGCCGACACCGTGGCAGGGTCTCGCTGCCGGCGGCAGTCAGGCTCAACTTGCGCGTGGTGCGGTGCATCAGGCGTGCGCCGACCCAGTCTTCCAGCTCCGCCAGATACCGCGAAACCACCGGCCGTGACAGCTCCAGGTGATCGGCGGCGGCCGACTGGCTGCCGAGGTCGACCACCGTGACGAACACCCGCATTGCTTGTAGACGATCCATGATTTGCCCGATTTCAGAAACAAACTATGTTCCAGCATCGCATTTTTTGTACTGAGTCGTGCAACTAAGCTCTGCTCCATCGCCAAGCATGGCACTCGGACAACGGAGCAACAGATGATCGGTTTCACTTCCCTCAAACGCATTTTGCTGGCCACCGCCACCCTCGGCTTCGCGGCTAACGCGGCGGCAGCGACGTTGACGCTGGATGTCTACAACCCGGGCGACAAGGCGATCTTCCCGGTGACCTCGGTGTTGGTCAGCGGCGAGAAAGACGCGATCCTGGTGGACGCGCAGTTCGGCAAATCCCAGGCCGAGCAGGTGGTTGAAAAAATCCGCGCCAGTGGCAAGCAACTGACCACCATTTACATCAGCCACGGTGACCCGGATTACTACTTCGGCCTCGACACCCTGACCGCTGCGTTCCCCCACGCCAAAGTGCTCGCCTCGCAACCGACGGTGGATCACATCAAGAAAACCGTCGACGGCAAACTGGCGTTCTGGGGCCCGAAAATGGGCGCCGATGTACCGGCCAGAACCATTGTGCCGGGCGTGCTTCAGGGAGACAGCCTGATGCTCGAAGGGCAGAAGTTGCAGGTGGTGGGGCTTGAGGGCAAGCAACCGGATCGCACCTTTGTGTGGATCCCGTCGATCAAGGCAGTGGTGGGTGGCGTGGTCGTCGCGGAAAACATTCACGTGTGGATGGCCG